>CAZVWF010000003.1:67119-78608 GCA_964630795.1 uncultured Woeseia sp.
TCGGCTCGCTGGTGGCGCTGCTCAAGCCGTTGACCGATGAAGGCCTCGTTGCGCAGAGCCTGCAAGCGGTCGAAACCGTTGCCATCGGGTTTATTGTCGCTTTCATCGCTCGTGGCCTGGCTGGATTCGGTACTGAGTATGCCTTGGGATGGATTGGCCGGCGGGTCATCAGCGACCTGCGTCGCGACGTGTTTCGCAAGTTTCTGACGCTGCCGTCGAGTTTCATCGAAACGCACGCGACCGGCCCCATGATGTCGCGGATGACGTACAACGTTGAAATGGTCGCAGAGTCTGTGACAACGGTGGTTACGGTCATGGTCCGCGACCTGCTGACCATATTGGCGGCGATGGGCCTGATGCTCTGGTTCAGCCCGCGATTGTTCATCTTCGTGATGGTGCTGATACCGATCATCGCTATCCTTATCCAGGTGCTCGGCAAGGCGTTCCGGCGTTACAGCGGACGCATCCAGGACTCCATCGGCGAGGTGACCCAGGTCACCGAAGAAGTCCTCCGCGGCAATCGTGTCGTCAAGAATTTTGGTGGCTACGAATACGAGATGGAACGGCTGACGGAGGTCGATGAGTGGAACCGCAGGCAAAACCTGAAGCTCATCCGCGTGCGTTCGCTGGGCGTTGCGGTGACGCAGGTTATCTTCGGGTTTGGCGTCGCGACCGTCGTTTATGCGGCGGGTGCTGAATCCAGTGATGGAAACCTGACGACCGGTGGATTTATTGCGTTCTTTAGCGCAATGATGATGATGCTGCAGCCGTTGCGACGGGTCACAAACATCAATGCGACATTGCAGCGGGGCATCGCAGCAGGCGACAGCCTTTTCCAGATTATCGACGAGCCGGATGAGGTCGATTCCGGCAACCATGTGGCTGAAAGGATCAGTGGCACTGTCGAATTCCGTAACGTCGGCTTTTCCTATGATGATGATAATTCGCCCGTGCTCTCCGATGTCAGTTTTGCCGTCGAGTCCGGCAAGTCAATAGCGATCGTTGGTCACTCCGGCAGCGGCAAGTCCACGCTGATCAGCTTGCTGCCAAGGTTTTACGACGTGGATTCGGGCGATATTCTCCTCGACGGCAGATCTGTGTCCGAATACAGGCTGGATAACCTGCGCGCAAATATCAGCCTGGTGAGTCAGGACATCGTTCTTTTCAATGACACGATTGAGAACAACCTGGCCTATGGGCAACTTCGCCGGAAAAGCCGCGCCGAAATTCTGCAGGCCGCAGAAGCCGCGCATGTCATGGATTTCGTCCGCGACCTTCCTGACGGCTTCGAAACCGTGGTCGGTGATCGCGGCATCCTTCTGTCGGGCGGGCAACGACAGCGCATCGCGATCGGTCGGGCGATCCTGAAGAACTCGCCGGTCCTCATTCTGGACGAGGCAACGTCGTCACTGGATACGAAGTCCGAGCGACGAATCCAGGAGGCGCTGAATAACCTGGTGCAGAACCGTACGACGCTCGTTATTGCGCATCGTTTATCAACCGTCGAAAAAGCGGACCAGATCATCGTCCTGGACGAAGGCCGTATCGTCGAATCGGGCACACATCACCAGTTGCTGGATACCGATGGTCTGTACGCCGTACTTTACCGGTTGCAGTTTTCGGATGAGTCGTCCGGTAAGTAGCGGTATACGTCTGTCTCGATGAATACTGAGAAACACAGCTGGGTGGAGCGAACCTGGTATGGCGATTCGCCGGTGTACTGGCTGCTATTGCCACTGACTGGTTTGTTTTCGATCCTGTCCTCGATGCGACGGTTCTTTTACCGTGTCGGCATCCTGACGACACAACGTGTTGACGTCCCCGTCGTCGTTGTCGGTAACATCGCTGTCGGTGGTACGGGCAAGACACCGATTACGATCTGGCTGGTGAAAGAATTGCTAGAGCGCGGCCTGAGGCCCGCGATCATCAGCCGCGGTTACCGGGGGAATGTCGGTCCATTCCCCTGGAAGGCAGCAGAAGACAGCGATGCGACGGTCGTTGGCGACGAGGCAGTCATGCTGGCACGCCAGTGTGAATGTCCGGTGATCGTGCATCCTGACCGCGTTGCGGCGGCCCGGATGGCGATCGAGCATGGTGCCAACATCCTGGTGGCTGACGATGGCTTGCAACATTACCGGCTTCACCGGGACGTTGAGATTGTGGTCGTCGATGGGGCTCGCCGGTTAGGGAATGGGGCGTTGTTGCCGGCTGGACCCCTGAGGGAGGCGGTCTCGAGGCTCGAAGCGGCGGACATCGTCATGGTGCACCAGGAGACCGAAGAAGCCGCCGACGCATGGGTGATGCAGCGGGGAACGGATCCGCAACCGTTCAATTTTCATCTCCAGGTCGCGGCTGTGGTAAGGCTGGACAATACGGAATCGCGGGAATTGTCGGATTTTACCGGCAAGACGGTGCATGCCGTGGCCGGCATTGGTCGCCCTGAGCGCTTTTTCCGAATGCTGGAAGCGCACGGTGTCACGGTATATCGGCACCCACTGCCGGACCACGCGGACATCGAGCCGGGCGATATTCATTTTGACGATGGGCTGGATGTACTGATGACCGAAAAGGATGCCGTAAAATGCCAGGGGCTGGATACGGCGAAGTGCTGGTATGTGCCCGTTGCGGTCGATTTTGATGACGGCATCGCCGACACAATCGCCAACATTGTTTTTCAGCGTGTTAAGAATCAGAAAGCAGAACTGAAATGACCGAGTTCGTTGTTGTCATACCCGCACGCTTTGCCTCGGAAAGGCTACCAGGCAAACCGTTGAGGAATATTGCCGGCAAACCGATGCTGCAGCACGTACATGAGCGCGGTTTGGAGAGCGGCGCGAGAGAGGTCATTATCGCAACGGACGACCAGCGAATTGCTGCCGCAGCGACAGGTTTCGATGCTACGGTATGCATGACCTCGCCGGGCCATCGTTCCGGTACGGATCGGCTGGCCGAGGTCGCTCGTACGCGCGCCTGGCCGGCAGACACCGTGATCGTTAATTTGCAGGGTGACGAGCCGCTGATGCCGTCGCCACTCATCGGGCAGTGTGCGTCACTCCTGGAGGACGAACGTGCCGATGTCGCAACGCTGGCGTCGCCAGTTCGGTCGGAAGAGGACTTCGCCAATCCCAACGTCGTCAAGGCGGTTGTGGACTATGAAGGATTTGCGCTGTACTTCAGTCGGGCCGCGATTCCATTCGCGCGATCTGCTGACCCGGCACGTCCGGCTATGCAGTCGGCCCTGCATCATCATGGCATCTACGCATACCGACATGGCGTGCTACAGCAAATTGTCGACGCCGAGCAGTCGCCGTTGGAGTTGGCAGAACAACTGGAGCAGTTGCGTGCGTTGAGTCTCGGCATGCGTATTAAAGTCGGTATACCGGACACGCGACCGGGACCCGGTGTCGATACCGAGGAAGACGTGCAGGCAGTCGAGGCGTTGCTGCAGTCTTGCAGTTAGTACGCTGCCAATCGCTGCTGGCACGATGCGTAGTGTCTCTGTTTATCTCCTGGAAGAGGCCCGGCGGTTACGATTCCTGCAGCAATCTGCCTACTCGGGCGCCCTGAGCCACGCATCCGCTGCCGCAACCGGCGTGTCCAGCGACAAAAGGAACGCCTCCAGCCACTGCAATTCCCGTCGATTCAGGCCGAGCGGAAACTCTGCCTCATTGTGACCGATCATCGCGAGCGGTGAGCGATTGTACTGGTCCAGGACTTCTGCGAGCGTTTCCTGCTGACCCTTGTGCCCGTACGGGGCCGTGCCTCCGAGGTTTCTCAGCGACGGTGTTCGCGTCGCACCGAGCAGTTCGATGCCGGTGCGAACGTAGGTCAACTCCGGACAGTTTCTTGCCGGGTCGTTGCTATAGTTGCCAAGGCAATTGAATGGGTCTTCGAGCACTTTTTGCACACCTTCGATACGACCGCGATCCGGCAAATCGCCTGGGAAGGACAGCATGCCGGTATTGTGAAATTCATTGTTCGTGAACAATGGTCCGTTGTGGCATTCGGTGCACCGGGCCTCATCGATGAACAATTGCAGGCCAAGGATTTCCGCTCGGGTAAGAACGTCGGTGGCAGTTTCCGCATTCCCCGGGGTCAATGCACGAACATAGAGATCGAACCGGGACGCTCCATGAAGGAGGCGCCGCTCATACGCCGCAATAGCCTTGCCGAGATTGGCGTAGACACGATTGACCTGTTGTCGATCCGGTGACGACATGTCGCTCCAGGCGGCCTGTGATTCGTCGTCAGCGAGTGGCGAGGCGTTGTCCGGAAATCGCGTGGAATCGCTGAAGTCGGGCAGAGGGCCGAACAGGGCTTCATAGGTCTGGCGGTAAGTAGCATCGTTGCTGATGAAGTGCACGTAGGCCATACGGTTTCCGCCATGCTCCGCGGGGTCCTCGAGCGGAGATAGAGCCTGCGCCCACTGACTGTCGCGTCGTCCGTCCCAGTATTGCCACGGGCTGTAGGCCGTGCCGACGATGCTTCGCGTGTTGCGCCCTGAAAGGGCGACGCCTCGCCCCTTGGGCAAGCCGTCCGTGAAGCGCTTGCCTGGTAAATGGCAGGTCGCGCAGGAAACCTGGCCGTTCCTGCTCAGGCGTGTGTCAAAGAAAAGCGCGTGACCGAATCTCGCAGCGTCGTCGTTGTCGGCGTAAGTATTCGA
This sequence comes from uncultured Woeseia sp., assembly GCA_964630795.1. Classification (GTDB taxonomy): domain Bacteria; phylum Pseudomonadota; class Gammaproteobacteria; order Steroidobacterales; family Woeseiaceae; genus SZUA-117. The sequence continues at coordinate 71,783 of CAZVWF010000003.1, forward strand.
CGGGTCGGGCGGCAATGGTGGCAAGCTGTCGATCGAAAGTGATGCCAGCAGGCTGAGGTCACTGTCACTCCAGGCATGTGGAAAGCGCGGTCCTAACTGCCACCATACGATGGCGAGAAGAATCACGGTCCCGATAATGTATCGGGCGTTGCCTTGCCGCTTGGCGTTCATATCGTCAGGGGAATGACCACCGTGTCCCGCCGACCGGCATTATCGACGGTGACGAAGAGTTCCCATTCGCCCTTCATGTGAAAACGAAACCCCTCGAATCGATAGCGGCCATCGCCCAGGTCTTTCGTCATCCTGGGTGCAGTCGGCAGGCCATGATTGTGCAATGGCATGCCACCTGTCGCCGTCAGGGTTGCACCGATGACAGGCGCTCCGTCGGACGATTCAACACGAAACTCCCAGGTATGAATGCGATTGATCTCGATGGGATCAAGTTCACTCACGTAGCTGACCCGGTAGTAACCGGATCGCGACAGCCAGGATGTGTCATCGCCGTGCGTGGGCCCGGTCCAGACAGCCAGGAAGATTACTGCCAATAAACGAAATACGTTAACCATTACTGACTCCATCGACGACCACCCCACGTTGTTTTTGCCAATGTCGTTGCCAGCGCGTAATCGTGCCATTCAGCCAGAGGTAGTTGAGTTGCAGAAAAACCGCAATCAATACGAACCAGGGCCACCAACCCAGCCCGGCGAAGCCTACCTCAAAGGGAAACACGGCGGTATACACTTTTCCCGTGTCCGGATTTCGCACGTTAACAATGCCGACGAATTCACCCTGTTCCTGGAAGTCATACATGATCGTGAAGACATCGCGCTGAATGGCGGCATCGTGGTGGATGACCGTGACTGACTCGAGATCATCGATTGCCTGGACGTCTTCGAGTGCCGTGAAAATACCCTGACCCGTGGTGTTGCGAATGATGCGAAAATCGATCGGAACGTCAGCCAGGCCACTGTGCTCGTATTCCATGATAAAGATCGTCTCGCCGGTATCGGGAATGTCTTCGCAGTACTCTTTGTGTCCGCGTGTCGCCGGCAGGTAGATTTTGAAATGCGCCTGGTAGTAGCCGATTCGCATGATGCAGAGGTCGTCCTCCGGCGTCACGCTGCCATGCGCAGCAACATCGTCCGGCGGTAGCAGAGCGGCAAGCAGCAAGAGTGTGGGCAGGAGTTTCGACATGGCGCGTATTCTATCGAAGGAATGACTTTTTAAGTACACGTATAAGCCGCCATTGCCAATCGGGCGTATTGGCCCGCAGACCCTGCGGTGCGTTAGAATTCGCCGCCGTATTCAGCCTATTGATCACCCGCGGATTGCTATGAGTAGTGGAACTGCCGAAGTCAGTGTTTTGTTTGTCTGCATGGGCAATATTTGTCGTTCGCCCACTGCGGAGGGGGTGTTTCGCCAACTGGTTGACGATGCCGGCCTTGGTGAACGAGTGCACGCGGATTCTGCCGGGACGCATGCCTACCACGTTGGCAATTCCCCGGATCATCGTGCCGCGAAGGCGGCAGAGCGCCGCGGATATTCGCTGACGGGCATACACGCCAGGCGAGTGAATACAATGGATTTTGAGACGTTTGATTTCATCGTGGCGATGGATGACGAAAACCTCATGAACCTCCGTGACATGGCAGAGCCGGAACACCACAACAAGATTCAATTGTTCCTGGAATTTTCGGAGTCCGTGGAACTACGCGAAGTGCCCGACCCGTACTATGGGGGTTCCAGTGGTTTCGAAAGGGTGCTGGACCTCGTGGAAAACGCGTCCCAGGCGCTGCTGGCGTCGGTGAAAGAAAAGCTCTGAAGCGGCCATCCGGGTCCGGATGACCGCTTCATATCCGTCAGGAATCCTTGTCTGCCGGTTCCTGTGATGAAGCCTGGTCCGGTTCCCAGGGAAGCAGGCGCCCGGCCGGCTTCTCCTCGCTTTTGGAGGCCCGTTTCTGCTTGCTCGCATCAGGCTCTTTGCCAGCGGCCGGTTTTTTGTCACCGTTTGCCGGTTTCGGTTTGTCGATTGCCTGCTTTGCCGGCGTCCTGGATGACGATGGTTTATCGCTGGTATCGGGCTTCGACGGTGCCGGAGGCGTGTCTTCGGCAGACGGATCGGTTTTCGGTTTGTCCGCGGGTTTCTCTGCAACCCGTTTCGACGACGATTTGCCCCCTTCGGTCGCCTTTGGCTTACGAGGGCTCCTGGCCGGTTTGTCCGCCTTTTGCTCCACGTTGCCTGCTTTTTTTGAGGCGGCCTTTTTAGCGGGCTTGGCCGCATCGGCGTCAGCCGGAGGCTTCTCCGGTTTGCTGCGTTCAGCCTCAGCCGCCTTGTTGTCAGGTTTGTCCTTGACTGATTTTGATGCGGTATCAGCCTTCGATGTCTTTTTCTCAGGCTTGTCCGAAGCAGGGTCCGGCCGCTTGCCATCGGTTTTTCGCTCCGGTTTTTTGTCGGCTTTGGACTCGGGTTTCACATTGCCAGGTTGGACCCCGGCGTCCTGATTCTCAGCCTGCGCATTGTCATTCGTCTCCGGCGCAGCGTCCTGGCTTCTGCGTCGGCGTCGACCGCCACGACTGCGTCGTTTTTTCGACGCCGGCTTGTTCTCCTGATGACCGTCATCCCTGGCTTTAGCCTTCGGCTTGCCCTGGCGATTGTCCTTCTTGTCCTGGTCACGGCGTTGGCCATCGCGGCCGCCCGCCTTCTTTTGCTGCTTCTTGCTGGCCTTCTTGCGTTGTGGGCTCTTACGCGATTGCTGGCGCTGTCCGTCGCTGCGTTTTCTGTTGCGCTGACCGTCCCGACGACGTCCGTCGGATTGATTGCCGGAACGTCGACCTTGCTGACGCTTTTTCCTGCCGACCTCTTCTTCGTCAGATCCCGAAAAGATGCCGGCAATTCGTGCGAGCAGGCCAGGTCCTGCCTTCTTCTGGGCCGGCTGGCGGGGGGGTGCCGGCGTGGTCGCGACGACAGTCGTAATCGCCGCAATCTCAGCGGCTTTCTTGTCCTGGATCTGCTGGGTAATCTCCGGCTCGTCCTCGGATTCGGCCAGCGTGTAGCTGATACCGGCGTTCTCCGGCAGATCGGCCTGGTCGTCGCGCACGCGTCGCACCTGGTAGTGCGGCGTTTCAAGCGCGGGGTTGGCGATCAGGATGACCTGGGTGTCATGGCGTGACTCAAGGCTTTGTACCCAGTCACGCTTTTCATTCAGGAGATACGTGGCTACCTCGATTGGCAATTGTGCGATGACCTTCGCGGTTCGTTCCTTGCGGGCCTCCTCACCGATGATGCGGAGGATGGCCAGCGCGAGCGATTCTACACTGCGGATGTTGCCGATACCCGAGCAACGCGGGCAGACGAGATAGCTGGATTCGCCCAGAGAAGGCCGGAGTCTTTGCCGTGACATCTCCAGCAGCCCGAATCGGGAAATTTTGCCAAGTTGAACGCGCGCCCGATCCTGCCGTACCGCCTCGCGTAGCCGATTCTCGACTTCACGCTGGTTTTTCTGGGGTCCCATATCAATGTAGTCGATCACGATGAGACCTCCCAGGTCGCGCAGTCGCAGCTGGCGGGCAATCTCGTCGGCGGCTTCCAGGTTGGTGTTCAGTGCGGTGGCTTCGATGTCGCCGCCTTTGGTGGCACGCGCCGAGTTGATATCGATCGATACCAGCGCCTCCGTGTGGTCGATGACAAGGCTGCCACCGGACGGCAAGCTCACCGAATGCGCGAAGGCTGATTCAATCTGCGATTCGATCTGGTAGCGCGTGAATAGCGGGACGGAATCACTGTAGTGCTTCAGCTTGCGCAGATTGTGTGGCATCACCTGTTCGACGAATTCCTTCGCTTCGTTGAAGGTCGGCTCGTCATCGATCAGGATTTCGCCGATATCGTTGGTGAGATAATCGCGCAATGCTCGTACGACCGCGTTGCTTTCACGGTAAATCAGGAAAGGCGACGGGCCTTCCACAACGACTTTCTTGATGGCCTCCCAGACGGAGAGGAGATTCTCCATGTCCCAGGACAATTCTTCGCTACTGCGATCGATACCTGCCGTTCTGAGAATGACGCTCATTCCATTGGGCACGTCGATCTCCCGCAGCGACTTTCTCGCCAGGTCACGATCCTCACCGACGATGCGTCGTGAGACGCCACCGGAACGTGCTTTATTGGGTTTCAGTACGATGAATCGGCCGGCCAGGCTGACGTAGGTCGTTAACGCGGCCCCTTTGTTGCCGCGTTCTTCCTTGTCGATCTGGACGACGATGTCCTGACCTTCTTTGAGGACTTCCCGAATATTCGGCTTGCCACCTGAATCGGCGCCAGTAACGAAATACTCGCTGGAGATTTCCTTCAGCGGCAGGAAGCCGTGCCGCTCAGCGCCATAGTTGACGAAGGCCGCTTCGAGGCTGGGCTCGATGCGGGTGATCTGGCCTTTGTATATATTGGCTTTTTTACGTTCGCTGGCAGGTAATTCGATATTCAGATCGAACAGGCGCTGGCCATCGACCATCGCCATTCGCAACTCCTCTTCCTGGGTTGCGTTGATTAACATTCTTTTCATGTTGCCCTTCTTTGTGAGATATCACGGGCAACAAGCCGATTAGGCTCTCTGAGATCGAGGCAGTGGCGCAGGGGATCACAAACGCAAACGCGCAGCAGACGCTGCCCGTGTTCGGTAAGACAAACTCCGAATGGGCCTGATTGCGATCAATCAAGCCCAGCAAAAAACTGGTCATTGTTACCCTGCGGCTTAAACCGCGTCGGCGCTCGCCGGTTCACCGTGCTTGCTGCCGTGGTGCCTGGTCTCGATTTTGTATGAGGCCAGGAATAAATAAATTGAGGCTTGGAGGGGGACTTGCCGCCTGCAAGCCTTAACGCTCGTGAGTGTGGCGGGCGAAAACGCCCATTTGCCCACTCGGGACGGTAATATAGCACAGTTTCGAGCTGCGGCAATGCGAATCCGGTCCTTAATCGGGCCAATAAGTCCTTGAGCTCACTACGATAAGTCAGGCTGAATGAATTCTCCTCGAAAAGCGGAAAAGGGAACCCGGCACACAGCCGTGCGGAAGGTTCGCATCGACAGCGAGCAGGCCGGCCAGCGCATTGATAATTTCCTGCGCCGTGAGCTGCCTGGACTCCCCAAAGGCCGCCTTTACCGCATATTGCGAAAGGGTGAGGTGCGTGTGAACGGCGGACGGGTTCGCGCCGACTACCGTCTGCAGACCGATGACGAAGTACGCATCCCGCCAGCACGAATCAATGCCGGTCCGGGCGATGCCGCGCCCGGCAAGGTCCGGTCAATCGAGCAGCAGATCCTGTTTGAGGACAAGCGCCTGCTGGTCGTCAACAAGCCCAGTGGTGTTGCAGTACATGGTGGCAGTGGCATCAGCCATGGTGTGATCGAGCTGTTGCGGTCTTCCCGGCCGGAGCTGCGTGATCTGTCACTGGTGCACAGGCTGGACCGGGAAACGTCCGGCTGTCTCGTGCTGGCGAAGCGGCGAAGCGCACTACGCGAGCTTCATGCGCGGTTCCGTGAAGGCGATGTCGAGAAAAATTATCTTGCGCTGGTCGTCGGTGACTGGCAGTTGGGTGAACAGCGCATTGACGCGCCCTTGCTCGTCGAGCATCGCAAGAAAGGGGAGCGACACGTCGTGGTCAGTGGGGCAGGCAAGTCAGCACAGACCGTGATGCGACTCTCGCGCACGTTCGGAACATACAGTTTGCTCCAGTGCCAGCCGGAAACCGGCAGGACGCACCAGATCCGAGTTCATGCCAAACGTGCCGGGCATCCCGTTGCAGGAGATCTGCGTTATGGAGATCCTGCTGATAATGCTGCCGCGAAAAAGCGGGGACTGAAACGATTGTTCCTGCACGCACAGTCCATCGCATTTGCCGATGATAGTGGTAACGAGCTGCATTTTACGGCACCGCTCGCCGACGACCTGCAGAAGTTCTTGGACAGAATTACCGGTGGTGGGAAACGGCAGTAAGTGTCTTTGCTGGATCAGGGCAGGAGGTAACCAAGGTCCTTCAGCGTGCCCGCCAGCCAGATCATTGGCAACCCGATCAATGCTGTCGGGTCGTCCGTCGATACGGTTTCGAACAGGACGAAACCGGCGCCTTCAATCTTGAAACTGCCTGCACAGTCGTACGGCTCATCGTGGCGCAAATAGGTGTCGGCGAGGCGGCGGTCAAAGCGACGGAACCGGACCGTCGTTTCATCGGTGTGCTCGAGTCTCGTGCGGGTAACCGGGTCGAGGACACAGACGGCGGTCAGGAACCTGACTTTTTTCCCGGACGTGGACAATAGCTGCTCCACGGCGCGCTGGTGGTCACCGGGTTTGCCAAGGGCGACCCCGTCGAGGACCGCCAACTGGTCCGCACCGATGATCAGTGCGTCCGGCCTCTGGCGGGACACCGTCTCTGCTTTTTCGCGGGCAAGTCGCGTCGCGAGGTCTGCGGCTGATTCTCCCTCTTGCGCCGATTCGTCGATGTCCGGAGGCACGGTCTCGTAGTTGTTCAGAAAACGATCGAGAAGACCCTGACGGTAGCGCGAGGCAGACGCCAGGAGAATGCGAGGTGAAGTAGGATTTTGCATCAGTAATCAGTAGCTTGTGGTTTTTTGGCAAGTTTAACCATAATGTGTCGGCGGCGGGTGTAATTTAGCGCTTTCAACCCTTTGACAGGGGGCAACAGGCTACTTATCATGCGCCCCCCATGGTCAATCTGCTCCTGGATCGAGTGCTACCGTCAGAACTTGCGGATAGTGCGCAGCGTTTTGATTTTAAAGGAAAAGTTGGCGATTTCGAACGGTTGTGTGAAATCTCGGAA
>CAZVWF010000004.1:0-66336 GCA_964630795.1 uncultured Woeseia sp.
GAAATGCAGGTTGACGATGCCTTGTGACAGGCCGGCCTCACTGGCGACGTCGGCGAGGGTGGTGTTTCCGAGGCCTTTCCTGGCAATGCACTTGATTGTCGCGTCTATCAGTTCACGCCGGCGGACTTCCTTGGACAGGGCGCGGCGGTTCAGTTTATCGAGGTTGGCAGCCATGTGGCGCAACTCCCTGTTTCTGTAGATAAACGATTTGCTTACAAACTAATAAAGTGCTGTTATTTATAATAATAATGCCATAAAATGAATGACTATTCATTCAATAGTATGGATTTTGCCGCTGCACTGGCGGCACGTTGGCGTCGACGGCGTGCCGTTCATGATGTGAAATTTTGTCGCGGCGCGCTGGACAAAGACGGGCGCGCGGTGGACATTACATCGCGAGACGCGTCCATCGACGTGATAACGAAAAAGACGGCAGCAAGCTCCGCGAAAATCGGGTGACCTCAGAGAATGAAAAGTTATGACGCCATTGTCGTTGGCGCGGGCCATAACGGCCTGACCAATGCGGCATACCTGGCCAAGTCCGGGCTCAACGTGCTTTGCGTTGAGAAAAACGACTACATTGGTGGCGCAACCGTCAGCCGCAATCTGTACAAGGACTGGTTCTATTCGAACTGTTCCTACGTTTGCAGTTTGTTGCGCCCGGAGATTTACCGCGACCTGGAACTGGCAAGACACGGACTGCAGGTGACACCTTACGGTGGCGGTGCCGTATTCATGGAGAATGGCGACTTCCTGGGCAGCTATTCCGATCACGAAGTGCACTACCGAGAGTACGCGCGGTTTTCGAAAGCTGATGCCGACGCTTACGAGCGTTATTCAGCTGACGTTATGCGCCAGTGCAAATTCATTCGTGAATTCCTGCTGCGGACTCCACCGGATCCGGCATCGTTCAAACCGAAAGATCTCAAAGAGCTCGCCTATCTCGGCGCCAAGTTCTTCGAGATGGGTGAAGAACGCATGTACGACACGATCCGGTTCTGGACGCAGAGTGTCGCCGAATATCTCGATGAGTATTTCGAGACCGACGTCATCAAAGCCGCTTTGTCCGGCAGTGGCATCATCGGTACGGCACTCGGCATCCACTCTCCCGGCACAGCGTACGTTCTGCTGCATCACTACATGGGTGAAGTCGACGGCAACATGGGTGCCTGGGGTTATGCGCGTGGCGGCACCGGCGCGGTCGCGGAAGCGCTCAGCAAGTCTTTCCAGTCCTACGGCGGTGAGTTGCGTACGGTTTCCGGTGTCGAACAGATCCTGGTTAAGAATGGCAAGACCGCGGGCGTCGCATTGAGTACCGGTGAGGAAATCAATGCACCCATCGTTGTGTCAGCGATGGACGTCAAGAATACGTTCCTGAAGTGCATGGACAAGAATGATCTCGACGAGACTTTCTACAACCGTGTAAAGAACTTCAAGATTCGCGGATCGTCCGGCAAGGTCAATATCGCGCTGGATGGACGGCCGTCCTTTCCGGCCCTGCCGGAAGGCAGCCCACTGCTGGATGGCGACATGCACTTTATTGACTCCATGGAGCGCATGGAGCGCGCCTACGATGACTGGAAAAACGGCACCTGGTCCAAGGACCCGTATATCGACATGGTGATGCCGACGGTCACCGATCCGACCATGGCGCCGCCGGGCAAACACTTCATGAGCTGTTTCGTGCAGTACTGCCCTGCGAAGATCGAAGGGCGCGACTGGACCGAGGAAGAAAAAGAACAGTTTGGCCAGACCGTCATCGACCAGATCGCGCAATACAGCCCGGACTTCAAGGATCTTATCCTGCACATGGAGGTTCGGACGCCGAGCACGATCGAGGAAGAGATCGGTATCACGGAAGGCAACATCTTCCATGGCGAGCTGACGATGGACCAGTTGCTGTTCAATCGCCCGATTCCCGGCTACGCGCAGTACCGTGGTCCGGTTGGCGGGCTCTACATGTGCGGCTCATCCAACCACCCGGGTGGCGGCATTATGGCGGCACCGGGTTGTAACGCAGCCCGCGAAATCCTTACAGATTTGAAGCGTCCGGATATTACGCCGGTCAATTTTGGTGATGACTGATGAGTGAACGATACGATGCCATCGTAATTGGCGCGGGCCACAACGGACTGGTTTGTGCGTCGCTGCTCGGCAAGGCGGGCAAAAAGGTGCTGGTGCTGGAAGCCAATGACCAGGTTGGTGGTGCAGCTGTTACCCGGGAATTCGCGGAGGGTTATTCTGCCTCGACCTGTGCCCACCTTTTGTACCAGCTGCAGCCGCAAGTTGAAAAAGACCTCGGGCTCAAGATCCAGCTTGCCGCCGATGATATCGGTACGCTGTCGCTGGGGACCGGCGGCGAACACGTTCGTATCAATGGCGATACCGTCTCGGGCGTCAGCGAAGACGACGCGACCAGTTACCGCGAGTTCTACAAGCGCATGACGCGTTTCTCCGATCTGCTGCGGACTTATTTCAATCGCACGCCGGCGCGCCTGGCCAGGGATGCCAGTAAAGCGGACATGCTTAATCTCGCCCAACTCGGCTTCGACGTACGGCGCCTCGGCCGCACTGAAATGCAGGAGTTCCTGCGCCTGATCGGCATGAACATTCGTGACGAGCTGGTCGAGCGATTCGATAGTGGCTTGTTGCGTGGCGCATTGAGTCTGGATGCCGTGTTGGGCACGCACCTCGGACCGCGATCACCGAACACGATTCTTACCTACCTGTATCGTCTGGCCGGACAACACGGCAAGTTGAGCCAGCCCGCTGGCGGCATGAGCGCAGTCACCGACGCGCTGGCACAATCGGCACGTGACAACGGTGCGGTCATTCGTACCGGCTTGGCGGCGAAACGAATAGCCATCGATGCCGGGCAGGTCAGGGGTGTCGAAACGCACGGTGGCGAGATTTTCGAGAGCAGCATGGTCGTGTCGAATGCCGATCCTGTGTCGACCATGATGTGCCTGGTCGGGGCGAAGAATCTCGAAACCGGCTTTACGCGGCGGGTCAGTCATATCCGCATGCGAGGTAACGCGGCGAAACTGCATCTTGCACTGGACGGATTGCCGACCATCGATGGCGTTGATAAGCGCGAGTTTGGCGAGCGATTTGTCATTGCGCCAGATGAGGCCTATGTAGAGCGTGCCTTCAACCATGCGAAGTACGGTGAGACGTCCGGGAAACCGGCGATCGAAATCAGTTTCCCCACATTCCGTGATACGAGCCTGGCGCCGGCTGGCAAGCAAGTCCTGTCCGCCATCGTCCAGTACGCGCCCTGCGAGTTGCGTGCGGGCTGGTCCGATGAGACGCGTGACGCATTTCAGCAAGTTGTCATCGATACGATGACTGGCTATATGCCCGACCTGGCCGGGCGGATTACAGCGTCCGAGCTGTTGACGCCGGCGGACATCGAGAAACAGTTTCATATCAATGGCGGCCATTGGCACCATGGTGAGTTGGCACTCGACCAGTTCCTCTTCACGCGCCCTGTCGGCGGTTCGCAGCAGTACAGGATGCCTGTCGACGGGCTTTGGCTGTGCGGTGCCGGCGCCCATCCGGGTGGTGGCGTCAGCGGTGCACCGGGTCGCAATGCGGCACGGGCCATCCTCAAGCAGGAGAAATCAGCATGACGGTAACCGAAGTAGACCTGGGTCGTTACCAGTCGCCGTTCTATCTCCGGCAGGCGGAAATCGACCGGTTGAATCGCTGGCACGAGTGGAAAGGCTATTCCAGCGCTGACGGGTTTTACGATACGGCCCTCGAGTATTTTGCGACGCGCAATTCCGCCGGGGTCTTCGACATCACGCCGATGACGAAGTACCGCATCACGGGACCTGATGCGCTCGACTTCCTGGACCGCCTGGTCACGCGCAACATGCGCAAGATCAAACCGGGTCGGGTTGCCTATGCGGTCTGGTGCGATGATGGCGGACACGTCATCGATGACGGCACTATTTTTCATCTGCAGGAAGGTGAATACCGCCTCTGCTCGCAGGAACGGCACATGGCCTGGTTCAAAGCGGCGGCCATCGGCATGGACGTGACGATTGTCGACGAGACCGAGGAAATCTGCGGCCTGGCCTTACAGGGGCCAACGTCGTTCAGTATCCTGAACGAACTGGGACTGCCGGGTATCGATCAGCTGCGCCCGTTCGGTCTTGCAAACTATGATTTCAATGGCACGGATATCATGGTGTCGCGCACCGGCTTCACCGGTGACCTGGGTTATGAGCTCTGGACCACGAACGACAGGGCGATTGAGTTGTGGGACGCCCTGTTCGAGGCAGGCAAGCACTTCGGCATCATGGCGATGGGTACAGAGGCACTGGAACACGCGCGCATCGAGGCGGGATTCCTTGCGCCGTTCGAAGAGTTCCTGCCCGCGCATACGACGGTACGGTCGGGTCGTGCACGGTCGCCGCTCGAACTGGGCCTCGAATGGCTCGTCGATTTCTCCAAGCCCTGTTTCAACGGTCGCCGGGCGCTGCTCGAGGAGAAGAAAAACGGGTCGACCTGGCGTCTTGTCAAGCTCGACATCGAAGGCAACAAGGAAGCGCACCAGGCATTCATCTTTCCGAAGCAAAACGGTGGCAAGGAATGCGGCTTCGTGACCTCGGCAATGTGGTCGCCGGTCTGCAAGCAAAACATCGCACTCGGCACTGTCCGCACGCCGCACGGAAATGTCGGCGACAAACTCTGGGTGGAGATCTACTACCAGCGTGAGATGCACTGGTCGCGTGTGATGGCCGAAGCGACGGTCGTCGATAAGCCGTTCTGGGATCCACCGCGCAAGCGGTCTACGCCGCCGGAGCCGTATTAAGGCGCGGCATTCGCTGTGTCGCATCGGCTTGAACCGCTACTTCGGCCGCGTTCCGTCGCGGTCATTGGCGCGTCCCGACGGGCCGATACGATGGGCGACTGGGCCTTGCGCAATCTCGAGCGTGGGGGCTTCGAAGGCAAAATCTATCCGGTGAATCCTGGCTACGACGACGTGCGCGGCCGACCCTGCTTTGCATCGATTACCGAGTTACCGGAGACGCCCGATCTCGCCATTTTTGCGGTCGGCGACCACCGTCTCGAAGCATCAGTCGATGAGGCGATTGCGACAGGCATTCCCGCGGCCGTGATTCATTCGTCCCTCTACCTGGACGATGATAATGACCCGCCCCTGAGGGAACGCCTGCGTGTGAAATTCGCCGCTGCCGGCACGCTGGTCTGCGGCGGCAACGGCATGGGCTTCTACAACATTCGCGACAAAGTCTGGGGCTGCGGCTTTGACAGCCGCAAACATCCACCGGATGGTAATGTGGCCCTGATCAGCCAGTCAGGCTGCGGGATGTCCGGCATCATCGATATGGAATCGCGATTGCGGGCAAATCTCGCGGTGTCCACGGGTAACGAGTTATCCGTGACGATGGACGAGTACATCGATTTCGCCCTCGACCTGCCGGAGACGCGTGTCATCGGTCTGTTCATCGAAACGGCAAGAAACCCTGACGGTTTTCGGGCCGCGCTCCGGAAAGCCGCTGCGAGGAAAGTCCCCACCGTCGCTATCAAGGTTGGCAAAACGCGAAAATCGGCCGAATTGGCAATCTCGCATTCGGGCACGATGGCAGGCGACGATGCGACTTACGAAGCGCTTTTTGATCGTTATGGTGTGCTTCGCGTCGATGATCAGGACGAAATGGCCTCGACAATGATCCTGTTTGCCGAGATGAACCCGATCGGTCCCGGCGCCCTTGTCAGCATGCATGACTCCGGTGGCGAACAGCAGTTAACCGTCGACCTCGCGGAACAAGCGGGCGTTCCCATGGCCGAATTGTCTGCGGAAACTGTCGCCAGGCTGGAAGCTGTCCTGGACCCCGAGTTACCCGCGGTGAATCCACTCGATGTGTGGAGTCGCGGCGGGGATGATTGGGCGGAGAGGATGACGCAGATGCTGACCATCCTGATGCAGGATGAGGGTGCCGCGCTGGGCGCGCTTATCCACGATCGTGGCCCGGACGGCCGTCTCTATCCCCAGTACGACGGGTATATGCGCTCGGCGCGCGAAGCCAGCGGAAAACCGGTCGCGTTGGTCGGTTCACGCCAGGGCCCGGTTGGCGATCCGCTGACCGTCGAACTGACCCGGGATGGTATGCCCGTCCTCGATGGTGTCCTGACGTTCCTGAAGGGTGTGCGCGGCCTGATGGACTACCGCGACTTCCAGGCATTGCCGCCGATGGTGATCCCGGAAGGACCGGACGACACTGCTGAACGCTGGCGCGAGCGTCTCATGACTGCCGGTTCCATCGGCGAGGCCGAGGCCCTGCAAATGCTTCAGGACTTTGGCGTAACCGCCTCCGATGCAGTGGCGGCGTGCTCAAAGGACGAGGTCTTGTCGGCGGCGATCCACCTCGGCTACCCCCTGGTGCTGAAAACGGCAGCGTCCGATATCGCTCACAAGACTGAAGCGCAAGGCGTCGTTCTCAATATCGCCGATGAGGCCGCATTGAGCGAGGCCTACGGGGCGATGACGGAGCGACTGGGGCCTGCAGTCACGATCGCACCGATGGCGGACGCCGGCGTCGAAATGATCCTGGGTGCACGCCAGGATCCGCAGTTCGGACCCGTCGTGGTCATCGGCATGGGTGGGGTGCTGGCCGAGACGGTGCACGATGTGCAGTTTGCCCTGCCACCGTTCGATGCGGCCTGGGCGCGGCGCCTCATGGATCGGCTAAGATTCAGGGGTGTGCTGGACGGCGTTCGCGGCGCACCTGCGGCCGATATTGGCGGATTCTGCGAAATGGCAGCGCGATTTTCCGTCATGGTCGACGCGCTGGGCAGTGCGCTCACCGAGATCGATCTGAACCCTGTTATCGTTGCGCCGAGTCAGAGTATCGCCGTCGACGCGCTGGTCGTTGGACATAAACGAGAAGGAACAAGTAATGAGTAGCGAAGCGTTATCCGACTACACACACGATCAATGGCAGGACGTTGCAGCACGCGCGCTCAAGTCCGTTGAGACGCGACTGTTTATCGATGGGGACTATCGTGACTCAAAAAGCGGTGGTCGATTCGACACGATCAACCCGGCGAATCGCGAGGTGCTTGCGTCAGTCGTTTCTGCCGATGAGTCCGACGTGGATGCGGCCGTTCAAACCGCGCGCAGCGCATTTCGAAGCGGGAGCTGGTCGCGCATGGCGCCCCGTGACCGGATGGCCGTGCTTTACCGCTATGCGCAGTTGATCGATGAGCATGCCGGGCAGTTCGCGGTCCTGGATACGCTGGATATGGGCAAGCCGATCAGCGACATGCTGGCGGTCGACGTTCCCGCGTCGGTCGAGACGATTCAGTTCATGGCGGAATACATCGACAAGATGGAGGGCAGTGTCACGAACACCGAGAGCGACGTCATGCACATGGTTTTGCGTGAACCGATCGGTGTGGTCGGCGCAATATCACCCTGGAATTACCCGTTGCTCATGGCGGCCTGGAAGATCGCACCGGCGCTGGCGGCCGGTAACGCCGTCATTCTGAAGCCCGCCGAGCAGGCGCCGCTGTCCTGTCTCAAGCTTGCCGAGTTGTTCGTTGAGGCGGGCGGTCCGCCCGGAATCTTCAATGTCGTGAATGGTGTCGGCGAGGTCACCGGCAAGGCACTCGCACTGCACAATGACGTCGACAAGGTGACGTTCACAGGCTCCACCGAGGTTGGCAAGCTCATGCTGCAGTACGCCGGCCAGTCAAACATGAAACGTGTGTCACTCGAGTGTGGTGGCAAGTCTCCACAGGTCTTCATGGCGGATGTTGGCGACATGGATCGCGCTGTTTCGGCAGCCTATCACGGCATCTACGCAAACATGGGTGAAGTCTGCAACGCCGGTTCCCGCGTGCTGGTGGAGCGACCCATCTATGATGAATTCATCGATCGCTTTATCGCGGACGGCAAGGACGCTTACGTGCCAGGCGATCCCCTGGACCCGCAAACCAGCCTGGGGCCGCTGGTTACCGATGAGGCACAGAACCGGGTACTCTCCTATATCGACATCGGCAAGCAAGAGGGTGCACAGCTAAAGTTTGGCGGCGATGCGCCCGATATCAACGGTGCCTATGTCAATCCGACGCTCTTCACCGACGTGAACAACGACATGCGAATCGCACGTGAGGAGATATTCGGCCCGGTAGCTTCCATCCTGCCGTTCGACGGTATCGAGGAGGGCATCTCCATCGCGAACGATACGATCTACGGTCTTGCCGCCGGCGTCTGGACCAGCGACCTTAACAAGGCGCACAAACTGATCAAGGAGATCGAAGCCGGTGTGATCTGGGTGAACTCTTTCGATGAGGGTGACATGACGCAGCCTTTCGGTGGCTATAAACAGTCGGGCAATGCGCGCGACAAGTGCGTCGACAGCCTGATCAGCTACACACAGCAGAAGTCTGCCTGGCTTCGGCTGTCAGAATGAGTTTCGTCGAATACCGGCAGGAGGGCGGCGTCGCCCGTCTGACCCTTGCGCGGGCGGACAAGCTGAATGCAATCAATCGTGAGATGCTCAATGAGATCGGCGGGCATCTCGATCGTGCCGAAGGTGACGAGGACGTGCGCGTAGTCGTTCTGCACGGCGAGGGCCGGGCGTTCTCCGCCGGCTACGATCTCGACTTCGAAGACACGGGCGAGGGCGACAAGGAGGCACGTCTGCGCGCGGAACTCGAGCAGGACTTCGATGCCGTTATGCGCTTCTGGGACTTCCCGAAGCCGGTCATCTGTGCCGTGCATGGGTTTTGCCTCGGCTATGCGATGGAGATTGCCGCAGCCTGTGATGTGACAATCGCCGCCGAGGGATGTCGTTTCGGTGCGCCGGAAGCTCGATTTGGCAGCGGTATCATCTGCATGCTCCTGCCGTGGATCATCGGGCAGAAACATGCCCGGGAGTTGCTACTGGTCGGCAGTGACAGAGTGGACGCAACGCACGCCGCTTCGATCGGTCTCGCCAATCGTGTGGTAGCGCCGGAGACGCTGCTCGACGAGGCGATGGCAACGGCGAGGGAAATCGCGCTCAATGACCCGGTGTCGGTGCGCTTGACCAAGCAGGCCTTGAACCTGGGTCTTGAAAGCGCAGGGCTTCGCACGGCGCTGGCGCAGGCACTGGATTTGCTCGTCGAGATTGAAATGACGGAGACGCCGGAGTCCATGGAGTTCAATCGTATTCTCGAGGAAGACGGGCCGAAGGCGGCCATCGCGTGGCGCGCGGCACGTTTACCGAAAGGTACGGAGAATTGATGCAATGAAAACAGTCTACAGCGATGTACACAACGGCCACAGCGGGCTGCTGGATCCTCGTGGAGTCGAGTGGCGGGAAAGTGCGGAGTGCCCGGCACGGGCAAACAACGTCGAGGCCGCCATCCGGGGCGCAGGCGCGTCGGAGATCATCGCGCCGGACGAGTTTCCCGAGGAAAAATACCTGCGCCTGCACGCACCGGACTATCTCGAGTTCCTCAAAACGGTCTGGCAGGAGTGGGAGGCCTCCGACGAGGTTGGCGAAAACGCCCGCCCGGATACTTTCGTCGGTGCCGGCATGCGACACAACGCAGACACGACCTGCGTCGTCGGCAAGCTCGGTCGTTACTCGTTTGATGCAACCTCGCCTTTTGTCGAGGGCAGCTGGGATGCGATCAGGACATCGGCGAATATCGCGCTGACCGGTGCCGAGATTATCAAGGGGAGTGATCGTTTCGCCTTCGCGGCCTGCCGCCCGCCGGGGCATCATGCGACGGAAACCTACTGTGGTGGATACTGCTACCTGAACAATAATTCGCTGGCCGCCCAGTCCTTGCTCGATAGCGGGGCCTCCCGCGTGGCGATTCTCGATGTCGACTACCACCACGGCAACGGCACACAAAGCCTCTTTTATGCCCGGAACGATGTGCTGACAATTTCGCTGCATGCAGACCCTGCCGTCGAGTACCCGTACTTTCTCGGCTATGCCGATGAACCCGGCGAAGGGCCGGGGCACGGCTTCAACGTCAATTTCCCGTTACCTTTCGGCACGGGCTGGGACACCTACGCACCGGCCCTTGAGGATGCGATCGCGCAAGTCGGGCGATTCTCACCTGACGCACTCGTCGTCGCGCTGGGGCTGGATACCTTCGCCGGCGATCCTACGACCTATTTCAACATTGCGACAGAAGAGTTTGCCCGTATGGGTGAGGCGATAGGCGCCCTGGGTCTCAAAACGCTTGTCGTGCTGGAGGGCGGCTACTCTGTCGAATGGATCGGTGAAAATACCGTGCAGTTTCTGAATGGCCTCGAGTCATCCTGATGAGATCGCAAGTCAGCACTTGTGAAAAACCTGCTTGTATTTTTGGCCAGCGCACGGTGCAATTGAGCACATGAAAGCTCTGCTGTTCGCCACGATTACTGGCTTGCTGTTTGCGATCAATGCGGTCGCGGATGACAGTTCACGCGTCGTCGTGGACTCGGCCGAACGTCGTCCGGCCTGGCTCCTCGAGGTACCCGACAGCGTTACCGATATTCTGATCGCCGAAACGAATTCGGCGACGATGCATCGATTCGCGCGCGCCGGCGAGGATATTGTCGAGATCGACCAGCGTTACATGTCGATTGGACTCAACGGGCCCGGTAAGGAAAAAGCCTGGGACCGTCGCACGCCGCTCGGCGTTTATTTCATTACGGAAAGCCTCGATACGAGCAAGCTGCACGACAAGTATGGCGTTGCCGCGTTTCCACTGGACTACCCGAATGCCTGGGACCGATTCAACGAGCGGACAGGCTACGGAATCTGGCTGCACGGCGTCGACCACAATAATCCCGACCGGCCGCCACTGGACACTGATGGCTGCCTGGCGTTGCCGAACGAAGAAATCCTGAAACTGGTCGGTCGCCTTGAACCGCTGGTCACGCCGGTCATCGTGGCCCGCGAGATGCGGTGGGCGCCGGCAGCCCAGGTTGATGCCTTGCGCCTCGAATTCCGGCTGGCCCTGGATCAGTGGCGGGACAGTCTTGCCCGCGGTGATGTCCTGGATTACCTGTCACGGTATGCGGACGATTTCCGCTACCGGGACATGGAAAGAAGTGAATGGGCCGCATATCGCATGAACGTATTCGAGGCGCGGCACCTGGCGTCCGTTGCACTCGAAGACGTCATGCTGGTCGGCGATCCTGAAGTGCCCGGCCTTTACCTCAGTCGATTCACCCAGGTGCTCGCGACCAGTGACGGCCCGGTGCGCACGACCAAGCGTCTCTACTGGCGCCGCACGGAAGGTAAGCGCTGGCAGATCGTTTCGGAAGATTCGGGTTAGCGGTTTCTAGCGAATCGTTTCGCGTTCGACGAGCTCGTCGATCATATCCAGGAGCTGCGGGTAACCACCCGCCTCTGCTGCGCCCGTCCGGTACTTGCCGTTAACGACCACTGTCGGAACGCTGGAAATACTGTAGCGGCGAGCGAGATCCTGGGCGACACGCAGTTTCTGCGACACCTCGAAGGAGTTCCAGGTGCTGTTGAAGTCAGCGGAGCTGACACCGTGCTTGCCGAACAACTCCTCGATGGATTCGACCGAGGCCAGCCGATTGCCACGACGGTGATACTCGGCAAATACCGCATTCCGGAAGGTTGCCGGGTCGGCGATCTTGCCGTTGTTCACGAGGACTTCTTCCGTGTAGTAGAGCCGTGCGTGTAGTTGTACCAGTGGGTTCCAGGTGGCAGGAATACGGACGAAGCGAACATTGGCCGGGATGTCCTCTTTCCAGCGATTGATGAACTCCTCGAAGGTGTAGCAGTGATTGCAGCCGTACCAGAAGATTTCGGCGACTTCGATCTTGTCGGCGCCACCGACGGTTGGTTGAGCCGGCACCATCCGGGCGAAATGCCTGCCTTCCTCGTACTTCCAGTCGCGCGTTACCGCCGGCAATTCTTCCTGCGCCAGGATGATCGGCTGATCAGTGGCTTGGGTTTCTTCCTCTTCCGCGGCCGATTCCTCGACCATTTCCGGCTGTGCATCGTCAGCCACCGGCGTTTCGACCGGCGCAGGCGTTTCGACGACCGTGGGCGCAGCCGGCTCTGCCGCAACGGGTTGCTCTGCAACAGGCGCGTCACTGCCGCCACAGGCTGCGATCAGGAGAGACGTAAAGAATGCGAGAATACTAAAACGCTTCATCGGGATTACTCCGGGCTGGGAAAGTCCAGACCAGTATCTCTGACCGACTTTCCCGGGGTTGGTTTAACAAGCTACTGCAAACCTTGCATGTAAGAGGCAACGGCGACGATTTCTTCTTCACTTAGCGTCGCAGCGATATCACGCATTACGCGTGTCGGACCATCGGACTTGCGGGCACCACTGGCATAAGCGCGCAGTTGCGCCGCTGCATAAACGGCATACTGACCGCGAATGGCGGGTACGGAGTTCGCCGGATTGCCGAGCCCTGTCGGGCCATGGCAGGCGATGCACGCGCTGGCGCGCGACTCACGATCGCCGCCACGATAGAGACGCTGGCCGAGGCTGATGACAGACGGGTCCGCCACGGATTTCGCTGCCGGCGGCATGCCTTCGTAGTACACGGACAGGTTGCGCATATCTTCTTCTGTCAGGGTCATGACCTGGCCGAGCATCAGGGGTTCCGATCGGGTGCCGTTCTTGAATGCCTGCAGTTGCTCGACCATGTAGGTCGCGTGCTGTCCTGCGATGCTGGGCCATACCGGGTTCACGCTGTTGCCGTCCTGGCCGTGACAGGCCGCACAGGTAATAGACCTGGCCTGGCCGGCCTGGGCATCGCCTTCCACCAGGCCATCTGCCTGGGCGATGCCGGAGAAAAAGACGAGGGTGGCCAGGGCCGCAAATTTGTTCTTCATATCCTTAAAACCGTACTCGATCGAGCGACAGGTTAACTGCCGCGAAAATGTCATTGCAATTAAACCGATAAGGGACGTGACGTCAATCCGTGATTCCGCGGATTCGCGCCTGTGTGGCGGCGATTACGGAATCGGCCGGTGGCCTTGCTGTCGGCCGCCGGAGCCGTCAAAATCTAGGGCCCTTCGGCCAGCAAGCCCCAAATTATACACACATCGGGGCCAGTTCCCATGTCGCAATTCCCGGATGCACGCTTCATTCTGAGCGCTAATGCGCCTGCCCAGTTCCTCCCTGACAGAGGCTCGGAAGTGGCCGTCGCCGGGCGCTCGAATGCCGGCAAATCCAGTGCGATCAATGTGATCGTGAATCGTCGGCAGTTCGCACGGACCAGCAAGACGCCCGGCCGTACCCAGCTCGTCAATTTCTTTGAATTGCGCCCGGACCAGCGCCTGGTCGATCTTCCGGGTTACGGTTTCGCCAG
The DNA here is from genome assembly GCA_964630795.1 of uncultured Woeseia sp. Taxonomy (GTDB): domain Bacteria; phylum Pseudomonadota; class Gammaproteobacteria; order Steroidobacterales; family Woeseiaceae; genus SZUA-117. The sequence goes on from CAZVWF010000004.1 coordinate 13,328, forward strand.
GGTCTCCGACAAGGTCCGGGACCATTGGGGGCGGCTGCTACAGGAGTACTTTGAGTCGCGCGAGAGCTTGACGGGCCTGTTGCTGGTGGTCGATATCCGTCGCCGACTGACAGCCTTCGATGAGCAGATGCTTGCGTTTGCGGAGTCGGTCTCACTGCCGGTGCACCTGTTGCTGACCAAGGCAGACAAATTGAAAAGGGGCCAGGCTGCGACCGCGCATCTTGAGGTGGCGAGAGCGCTGGGTGATCACGCCTCGGTCCAGCTGTTTTCAGCGCTGAATCGCCAGGGCGTGGACGAGGCGCGTGAGGTCCTGAACCGCTTTCTCGAAGAGACGGAATAAAAAAACCCCGGTTGCGAACAACCGGGGTTGAGACAGGCAACAGGCTTGGGGTGGCCGTGTTGCTACCCCGCTTAGGGAGGTAAGCGGGAAAGTGACCAACTCACTCAGATACTTTGATCCGTATCTACCCGACAAGTTCCCTCGTTTTCGATGGTTTGATTATTTGGCCCGATCTTTGCCGATCGGTCGACAGGACGGCCCTACAAAAGACCGAAAACGGTCCAGATGCGCTGAGATCAGTGTGCTTCGTCCCAGTTGGAACCGACCCCGGCGTCGACTTTCAGCGGGACTGCCAGGTCGGCGGCGGCACTCATCAGGGCGATGATGTCCTCGCGCACGTCGTCGACCGATTTTTCTGCGACCTCGAAGACGAGTTCGTCGTGCACCTGCATGATCATTGTCGCCGGCGCCTTGCTGTCTTCGATCCAGGTCTGCACCGTGACCATCGCGCGCTTGATGATGTCGGCCGCTGTCCCCTGCATCGGTGCGTTGATCGCGCTGCGCTCGGCGTACTGGCGTCGCTGCACATTACGGTCGTTAATCTCCGGCAGGTACAGGCGACGGCCGAACTCGGTCTCGACGTAGCCTTCCTGGCGAGCCCGGTCACGAATGTCATCCATGAATTGTTTAACCCCGGGATAGCGGTCGAAATAAAGGTCCATGTATTCCTGGGCCTGGTCCCGACCGATACCGAGCTGCTTGCCCAGACCGAAGGCGGACATGCCATACATCAGGCCGAAGTTAATGGCCTTCGCCGAACGTCGGTGGTCGACCGTGACAGCGTCCGTGTCCAGCTCGAATACCTCGGCTGCAGTTGCCGCATGCACGTCGCGGTCATCGCCGAAGGCGGCAAGCAGACCCTTGTCCCCGGACAGGTGCGCCATGATGCGCAACTCGATCTGGGAATAGTCCGCAGCGAGCAAAACGGTGCCGTCGGGGGGCACGAAAGCCTGGCGAATCTTGCGGCCTTCGGGCGTACGAATCGGGATGTTCTGCAGATTGGGGTCGGTTGACGAGAGACGTCCGGTTGCCGCGACTGCCTGGTGATACGAGGTATGAATGCGACCGGTGGTTTCCGAAATCTGCAGCGGCAGCTTGTCGGTGTAGGTGCTCTTCAGCTTACTGACGCTCCGGTACTCAAGGATGATACGGGGCAGGTCGTAGTCGTCCGCGAGTTTCTGGAGGACGTCTTCTGCCGTCGATGGCTGACCCTTGGGCGTCTTGTGAAGGACGGGCAATCCGAGTTCCCCGAACAGAATTTCCTGCAGTTGCTTCGGGCTGCCGAGGTTGAATGGTCCACCGGCGTGCTCGTGCGCCAACGCTTCCAGCGCAGCCATCGTTTCCGCGAGTGCGCCGCTTTGCTTTTTCAGCATGCTGCGATCGAGCAATACACCGGTTTCTTCCATGCCGAGGAGGACGGGAACCAGCGGTTGCTCGATATCTTCGTAGACGGACTTAAGCGATGGCGTCTTCTGTAATTCGTCCCAAAGGTGCTCATGGAGCTTGAGCGTGATATCTGCGTCTTCCGCCGCGTAGGGGGCCGCCTGTTCCAGGTCGACCTGGTTAAACGTAAGTTGTTTGGCACCCTTGCCGGCGACATCCTCGTAGTGAATCGTGTTGATGTTCAGGTAGAAGCCTGCGACTGAATCCATGTCGTGACGCGTAGCGACACTGTTCAGCACATAGGACTCGAGCATCGAATCAAATGCCATGCCGCGAAGCGAGATGTTGTAGCGCGCGAAAATGTGCGCGTCGTATTTCAGGTGGTGGCCGACTTTCTTTTTTCCCGGGTCTTCCAGGAACGGCTTCATTGCGGCCAGCACGTCATCGCGGTCGAGTTGATCGGGTGCGCCGGGATAATCGTGCGCAACCGGAATGTAGGCTGCCTCACCGGTTTCGACGGCCAAAGAGATGCCGACCAGTTCGGCTTCCATGTAATTGATGCTCGTGGTCTCGGTATCGATTGCGACCAGCGCCGCTGATTCGACCTTTTCCAGCCAGCGGTCAAAAGCGTTCCGGGTGAGGACGGTTTCGTAGTCGCCCTTGTTGCTGGCGACCGGCCCGGACTCCACTTCGTCGTCCCCGGCTCCATCAAGCTGACTGAGCATGCGCCGCAATTCGAACCGGGTGAAGATTTCCCGAAGGGAGTCGTTGTCCGGCGTGGCCCGCTTCAGTTCTGCCGGTTCATCGCCCAGTTCAACATCTTGTCGAATGGTGGCGAGTTCGCGTGACAGGGACAACTGTTCCAGGTTGTCGCGCAGGCTTTCCCCGACTTTTCCCTTGATGGCTTCTGCGTTCTCGACTATGCCGTCGGCCGTTCCGTATTCATTGAGCCATTTGGCCGCGGTCTTGGCGCCGACCTTCGGAACGCCCGGAATGTTGTCCGATGAGTCGCCGACGAGTGCGAGCCAATCGATGATCTGTTCGGGAAACACGTCAAACTTCTCTTTGACGCCGTCGCGATCGAGCACGGCGCCGGTCATCGTATTGACGATCGTCACCCGGTCATTGACGAGCTGTGCCATGTCCTTGTCGCCGGTTGATATCAGGACGTCCATCCCGGCCGCTGCAGCCTGTCGGCTCAGCGTGCCGATCACATCATCGGCTTCGACGCCCTCGATACGCAAAAGGGGCAGGCCCATTGCGGGAATCGTATCGAGCAGGGGCTGAATCTGTTCGCGGAGATCGTCGGGCATGGCGTCCCGGTTCGCCTTGTATTCCGGATAAAGGTCGTCACGAAAAGTCTTGCCCGGCGCGTCGAAGACCACGACGAAATGCTCGGTGTCCTCTTCCGCCATCAACCGGGCGATCATGTTCAGTACGCCATGAATGGCGCCGGTGGGCTCGCCACGTGAACTGGTCAGTTTCGGTAGCGCGTGGTATGCGCGGTACAAATAAGAGGAACCGTCCACCAGGACGATTTTGCCGTCGCTCATCAGCTTGTTGGCGGGTAGTCCCGCTCCCGTTTTAGTTCTGGATTGTTATCGGCGTGTCGTCGTCTTCGTCACGATCTTCATCGACCTGGGCGTTCTCCTGCGGCGGCGTGGTCAGCCGCACCGCATTCGGGTCGCCCGGCAGAAACAATGGCCCTTTCTGGCCACAACCGGCGAAAACAAAGGTCGCCAGCAGCGCAACGGCGATACGTTTCATTAAATTATTCATGACAATGTTCCGGATGGTATACCACATCGCCCTGCAAATCCGTGATGCAGCGTACCGGGTCTTGATCCGGAATTGACCGGAGCAAGCGCATTTCCATTACACTGCACGCCTTTTGGCAGGAATAGCGACGCATGGAAAAACCGGAAGTGGTCGAAGTGGATCCGGGTCCGGATCCGGATGGTGCGGTCATCTGGCTTCACGGGCTGGGCGCCGATGGACACGATTTCGAGCCGATCGTGCCCGAACTTGATCTTGGTGACGAGGCCCGGCTGCGATACGTGTTTCCGCACGCCCCTGTTCGTCCGGTTACGATCAATGGTGGCATGAGTATGCGGGCGTGGTACGACATCATGACGCTCGAACGCGGCGGGCCGCAGGATGAAGAAGGTATTCGCGCCAGCGGCGATATCCTCGAGGGATTGATCATGCAGGAGCAAGAGCGTGGTATTCCCTGCCAGAAGATCGTGGTCGCCGGCTTTTCCCAGGGCGGCGCGATTGCATTGCATACGGCTACGCGATTCAGCGAGCCGCTGGGCGGCCTGATGGCGCTGTCTACCTATGTACCGCTGCGTGACACCCTGGACGCTGAAGTTTTCAACAATGCACAGTCACAATCCCGGGATCTGAAGATATTCATGGCCCATGGCTCGTTTGACCCCGTTGTCCCTGTGGAACTCGGTGAAAGCTCCAGGGACCTGCTGCAGGACAACGGTTTTTCGGTCGAGTGGCGTGACTACCCGATGGCGCATGCAGTGTGCGCGGAGGAAATTACGCATATTCGCAACTGGTTGGGATCGATCTACCGGCCGTCCTGATAACCGATCCCAAATCGATACATTTCCTCGCCAGTGTTTTCGCCGCTCGCATCGAATCGGCGCTCGGTCACTGCCACTGTATCGTCGTTGCGCCAGCGCATGACGGTGGTGCACCGGGTGCCGTAGTCTGGCGCTACGATGAATGGCGCAGTCACGGCACGTGCCAGTTCGAACGGCAGGGCGTCATCTTTCACATCGGCCACCGGCGCGGGTGCCCGGTCGGACAGAATCCCGATTAGTGTGTCGTCGTCGATATCGCCGGTTTCGAGCGCTGCGGCCAGGCGATCACGACTGCGAACGAGCTTTGACCATGGCGTGTCGAGCGTCGCATTGCTGAGTCCGTAAATTCCCGGCGCGAGCTGGACAGGGCTGTCGCCACGATTCGAGACGTACCAGAGCGCGTCGCCCGCCGCCACGAGCAGGCTGAAGCCGGCGTATCGCTCATCCTCGATCTGGCGGACAAACGCTTCAGGTGAGCTGCCACCGGTAACGAAGTCCGTGACCAATTCACCTCGGGACTGAAGGCCGGCCTTGTTCGGCTGGCCTTCGCGGTAATTGGTCACAGTGGCAAACCGGCCCATTCGACTGGCGGCAAGCCAGGTACCGCCGGCCTTAAGGTCCCGGCCTGCGAGAATCCCTGGCCGGTCTGGCCACCAGTGCAATTCCCGGGTCGGACGCGCGTGAAGTTCATCGCGGTTGGCGGCAAGCACCAGGCGATAGCCCGGATGTGACTGCCACGCAAAAACAATCAGGCACATCGTGTTGACTCAGTGACCGTCGAGCCAGCCGTCGACGAGACGTCGTGCGATGGAGAGTCGGAAGGGTAGTTTCGGAAACCCGGATTGCAATTCCTTGCGCGTGAACCATTGCGCGTCCTCCAGTTCGCCATCCTTCAGCTGAATATTCAGCGACGTGGCTTCGGCCGTGAAGCCGAGCATCAGCGATGAGGGAAATGGCCAGGGTTGTGAGCTGTGATAGTGCACGGCGCCCACATCAATGTTGGTCTCTTCGTCGACCTCGCGACGGACGGCGTCCTCGAGGCTCTCACCGGGCTCGACGAATCCTGCGATCGTCGAATAGCGTCCTTCCGGCCAGCTCGCCTGTCGTCCGAGGAGGCAGCGTTCGCCGTGGGACACGAGCACGATGATCGCCGGATCGACACGTGGAAAAATCTGCTCGCCGCAATCGCCGCCGGTACATCGCCGGGTGTTGCCGCCTGAAACGGCGAAAGTCGCGGCGCCACACAAACCACAGAACTTCTGCATTCGGTGCCAGTTAATCAGTGCAATCGCATGGGCAACGAGGTTGGCCTGCTCGACCGGCAACGCGCTACCGAGGTATCGGAGGTCGTGGAACTGGCCATCGTCCGGGAAGGGCGGATCCTCGCACCCGATGTCGAAAGCAAACGCCGGCTTTCCTTCGAACATTCCGAGAAACACCGACTCCTCGGGCGCCAGCACCGGATCGACTTTCGCGTGTGGCAACAGCGCCACGCCGGGTGGATCGCCGTCGACGAGGCACTTGTCATGCCAGACGGGCGCAAAGCACGCATTCGGACTTCTTATCGTGCGTGCCAGCCAGTCCGGGTCCTGTCGCCGGTGACCGGAGCGGTCCACGAAGGCACCGGCAAAAACATTGAGGTTCTTCATGCGCTGCAGAGTGTACCGAAATCGTCTGCTGGCAACGGCACATTCCGTCAGCCGGTGTCCTGGCGGTCGCTCAATAAACAGCTTGGACAGATGCGCCGGTCGAGTGCATAGGCGTCCTGAACGTAGCGACTTCGGCAGGTACGGCACTGGGCGAGATAAAGTTCATCATCCATGCTGATGCTGCGCAGAAGGTTCCAGGCCCATTCGAAGCTGAGCGCCGGGGACGGGTGAAGGAGTACGTAGGTTTCGTAGGCCCGGCAGACCCGGTGTCCGTATTCGACATCCGGGCGCGGCCAGCACGCCTGGACACGATTGCCGGGGTCCACCCGAAGCAGCAGGCTGGCACAAAATAGCGCGACCAGCGTGGTGGCCTCGAGCTGATTGGCCGGTGTTTTGACGTACATACCGATCTGTTGCGGCGACTTTCCGCGTCGCCGCCGGACCGGTTGCGGGCCCGTGTCTCTGAAGTAAGTGGCGTAAACTTTGCGAATCCGGTCGTCACTCAAACCGGTGCACTCGCGAATCGTGCGGGTCCGGGCCTCGTGCTGAATCATCCGGAGAGCCAGCTCGAACTGGGCTTTTTCGCCCGCATAGCGGTTATCCGTGAGTCGCATATATATCCGTTTATGCCAATTATGGACTGCATATTTTCAGTGTCGAAAATCTATTATCTCCAAGTGGTTATTTAATAAAAAATAGTGTTTTTCCGTATTGCGCCTAAAAACAGGTGCAAACGGATTTTTGGGGAGATTCAGACATGGCATTTAACGGTCCGGACTTGCGGGACTATCGCAATGTCGTTGTGCTCAACACGGCCTACCTGTCCCTGCTCGGTGACGACCCGGTACTTGCCCGCGGTCTCGCGGGTTGCCGGGACCCTATGCGGCAGCGATTGATGAACCTGCGTCGTGAAGAGTTTTTGCGGCTCGCGGAGACGCCCTTCCTGTTGTTTTCATTTCGTGAAAAAGACGGTCGTTACTGGGACCAGGTGCTCGATGAGTCACGCGAACCAGGCCTGTTCCGGACGAGCGGCTCGGAGCCGGTCGATACGCTGGTGTCGGCAGCACTCGGCTTCATCTGGCAATTGGCGAACCGTAATCCGTACACGTTACGGCTCATTTGCGGAACCACGTTGTACTGGTGCGATCGCATCGCCGAACTGACGTTTTACGAGTTACTCGACGCGGCCAGAAACACAGGTGATGTCCCATTGCTGCGGGAAAATGCTGCCACTGCGCTCTGGAAAAAGCTGCTGGTCGATGGTGTCAGCGCCAACGGTGACATTCGCCGGGCGGCGCAACTCGCCTCATTCCAGGGGATACTGACAGAGCCGGTTTCTCCAGGGGTGGCCAGCGGCAACTGGCGGCTTGCGGCAAAGGCCTCGTCGGCACCCGGACTTCACGTGGGGGACAGTATGGAAAGTTCCAGGCGCTAGTCGGGCAGGCTTTGTATACAATACGCGGCGTCATGCTCGCGCTGTCCATACAAAACCTGGCAAAAACCTACGAAGGCGGGATCGAAGCGCTGAAAGGCATCAACTTCAGTGTCGAGGCCGGCGACTTCTATGCGCTGCTCGGCCCGAATGGCGCCGGCAAAACCACCGCTATCGGCATCATCACCTCGCTCGTCAACAAGACGTCGGGCAAGGTGGAGATATTCGGCCACGATATCGACAAAGAACTGGAAGCGGCCAAGGCCTGCATCGGCCTGGTCCCGCAGGAACTGAACATGAATCAGTTCGATACCGTTCTGAATATCGTCGTCAACCAGGCTGGTTACTATGGCATTGAGCGTAAAACGGCACTCCAGCGGGCGGAGAAGTACCTGACAGAGCTTCGGTTGTGGGATCGACGAAACAATGATGCCCGTGGCCTTTCCGGCGGTATGAAACGACGTCTCATGATTGCTCGTGCGCTGATTCACGAGCCCAGGCTGTTGATACTCGATGAACCGACCGCGGGTGTGGACATCGAGATACGGCGTTCGATGTGGGAATTCCTGCGGGAGACCAACGAAGCCGGTACGACGATCATCCTGACAACGCATTACCTGGAAGAGGCCGAAAATCTCTGTCGTCACGTGGCGATCATCGATGAGGGCCGCATCATCGAGGACGCGCGCATGAGTACCATACTGCGCAAGCTCGAGCGGGAGGTCTTTATCCTGAGTCTTGGTGAACCGCTGTCGGCTGCGCCGGATCTGAATAGATTCGATACCCGCCTCATCAACGCGTATGAGCTCGAGGTGGCCGTCAACGCGAGAGACGACCTGAACGGGCTCTTCGATGCGCTGAACCACGAAGGCATCAATGTATTGAGCCTGCGTAACAAGGCAAACCGGCTTGAGGAATTGTTCATGGGTCTCGTCGAAGCCAAACAGTCGAACGGTGTCGGGAACTGAGCCATGAACTTCAGAGTGAACTGGATCGGTTTCAAGACCATTGTCCGTAAGGAAGTCATTCGCGTCGCCCGGATCTGGGTACAGACCATCGTGCCGCCGGCGATCACGATGACGCTTTACTTCATCATATTTGGCAACCTGATCGGTCGCCGTATCGGCGTCATGGACGGCTTCGAATATATGCAGTACATCGCGCCCGGGCTCATCATGATGTCAGTCATTACCAATTCGTATGGCAATGTCGTGTCGTCGTTTTTTGGTGCCAAGTTCAGTAAGCATGTTGAGGAAATGCTGGTATCGCCGATGTCAAATGCCACCATTATCATCGGTCATGTTGCTGGTGGCGTCATGCGCGGTCTCATGGTTGGCGCGCTGGTGACCGCCATTGCACTCTTCTTTACAAAGCTGTCCATTGCAAATCCGCTGATCACCTTTTCAATGGTGATCCTGGCGTCCATCGTTTTTGCGCTGTTTGGCTTCGTGAATGCGGTATTCGCCAAGAAGTTCGACGATATCTCCATCATCCCGACTTTCGTCCTTACACCATTGACGTACCTGGGCGGCGTTTTCTATTCGATTTCCCTGTTGCCCGAGTTCTGGCAAAAGGTGTCGCTCGGTAATCCGATTCTCTACATGGTGAATGCGTTTCGTTACGGCATCCTCGGTACGTCGGATATCAGTATCGGCTGGGCCTACCTGCTGGTCAGCGTCTTCGTGGTCGGGCTGTTCTCGCTCAACCTGATCCTGCTTAATCGCGGTGTGGGGATTCGCGAGTAACATGTGTGGACGTTTCGCCTTTTATTCACCGGCTGAGGCGACTGCGGCGCTCTTCGGTGTCAGTGGTTCACTCGACATCGAACCGCGCTACAACATTGCGCCAACCCAGTACATAGCAGCGATCCGGAACGAAGAAGAGGCGCTGGCGGAGCTGACAAGTTTTCGCTGGGGACTTGTGCCATCCTGGGCCAGGGATCCCTCGATCGGCAGTCGCATGATCAATGCGCGTGCGGAAACCGTCGCTGAGAAACCCTCCTTTCGAAACGCGTATCGCAAGCGCCGCTGCCTGATACTGGCAGACGGTTTCTATGAGTGGCACACCGAGGGCGGTGCCAAGACCCCATACTTCATTTCACTCGCAAGTAGCGAGCCGTTTGCATTTGCCGGCCTGTGGGAACACTGGCAATGCAAGGAAACCGGCGAGACCCTGGAGACGACAACGATAGTGACCACGGCGGCTAACGATTACCTGTCGCAATTGCATCAACGGATGCCGGTCGTGCTGCAGCCCGACAATGCGCCGCGCTGGTTGGGGGGCGACATGGAACTGATCGAGGAAGCCGCGATCAATGCGCCGGCGTTTCAGGCCTGGCCGGTGGATAGAAAGGTCAATAACGCCCGTAATGAATCGCCGGACCTGAACGACCCCGCGGGCGAACCGGTCAAGTAGCAGCTTTCGGGTCCAGGGCGTCCTGGACCGACACGACGAGGCTGCCCGGACCGCCGTGTGCACCAATTGCAGAGCCCATCGCCGTGACATGGCAACGCTCGACTTCGGGGAAGGCCTCTTCCAGCAGGGACTGCAGGGCGAGGGCATCGTGCTCGCATACCGCGTGACCTATGGACAAACGCTTCGGACCGTTCTGCCCGGCATGTCGCGCGACGTAGCGCGCGAATCCCGGCAACACATCCTTTCGGCCCGGCAAAACACCGCTGGTTACGATGCGGCCATCAGTGGTTGTACGCAATACCGGTGTCAGATTCAGCCAGTCGGCGATCCATTTGCGGCTTGACGGAACCCTGCCGCCGCGCACGGCGTATTGCAGATCCCGAATGAGCGCATAGGTGGTGGTTCGCGGAATGACCCTGTTCAACATGGCAATTGTTGCATCAACATCCAGCCCGGCTTCGGCACATTCCGCAGCAAAGACCGCGAGCTGGCCCTGCCCAACGGAGGCATTGTGCGAATTGATCACATGGATTCGCCCGTTGGCGTCGGTTCTCGTCGCAGCGGACTCCGCGGCCTGGAAGGTGCCGCTGACCTGCGGGGTGAGATTGATGGAAATGACGTCGTCAAAGTGACTGGCGAGATGCTGGAATTGCCGTCGAAAATCGCCAGGCGCAGGTTGTGAGGTCGTGGCGGGTGTGGCATTTCGCGAGAGTTGTTCGAAGAACTCCTCTGTCGAGATGCTCACCTTGTCGAGGTAGCTACGTTCACCGAACTGGACGCGACAGGGCACCATGTGAATGTCGAGGCGTTCCAGGTCTTCCTCAGGGATATCGGCAGCGGAATCGGTAATGACCGCGAATCCCTGTCGTCGATCCCGGGTGCTGGCGTGTTGCCGATGCATGTCATCGGCCTTCACATGACTTAATTTGCCGTACTGCCCCGCCAGCGAGAAGATCACATCAGGTTCATTCACATGGATATGAATCTTCGCCTTGCGCCTGGTGCCGGCAAGCACCAGCGAGTCACCATGCACGGATAATTGTTCGCGAAGTTTGCGACGATGGATATTGTCGCCGGTGACGACGCACTCCGTGCAGTATCTGAAGGTGAGATCAGCGGGGGTTTCGGTGTCGCTGATGATCGCACTTGCGATGGTCGTGGCGCTGTCCGGCGCCTCCGTTATCTCGCCATTGACGAGATATTCCGTCACGCCTTCCATCAGGGTAACGAAGCCTTGTGCGCCCGCATCGACTACGCCGGCCTTCTTCAGCACGTCCAGCTGAAACTCCGTTCGCGCCAGGGCTTCTTGCGTTGCGGACAACGCCCGCTTTAACGAGGCGCCAGGCGATGTGCCCGGATCTTCCCGGACATGCGCGTGAAGGCTGCGGGCAAATACATCAATCACAGACAGAATGGTGCCTTCCCGCGGTACGTCCAGCGCGTCGCGCGCGTACCGATTGCCGGTGACGATGGCGTCAGACAAGCTTTGCGCGGTGAATTCGGCAAGATCCTCAGCCGAGTCGCTCAGCCCCTGGAAGAACTGAGCGACGATTGCACCGGAATTTCCCCGGGCATTGTCGAGCAGCTGATCGGCGAGTCCGGCCAGAAAGTGACCCATTTGATGGCTGCCGGGTTGCAACAGTGTGTTGAGTGTTGCGCCCAGCGACAGGCACAGGTTGGTACCGGTGTCGCCATCGGCAACGGGAAAAACATTGATTCGGTTCAGCAACTCCTGCTGCCGGATTACGCGATGAATGCCGGAACGCAGCCCGGACGCCAGCTCACTGACGCCCAGGGGAAATTGCGCTGCCGGGTCGGCCGTCAAACCGGTCGTTACTCGCGCGGCAGCAGGAAGCGCGTTCCCATATAGTCGAGCACGACGCCTTCCGGCACGATCTCGCTGACACGCAGTCCCGTGCTCAAAGTCGCGGATTCCGTGTACTTGGACATATTGACAAACACGAAGCGGTCCGCGGGGCGATCGCTGTAGACGTGTATGTCGAGGTGCATGTCCGGCAATGGTAACTGCCCATTCGCCCGCAGCTCGTTAAAAGTAGGCAGGCCCTCGGTCACGGGCCGGGCAGGCGCAGGCAGTGCCGCGGCGGTCTCCACCGGTATCTCGACAATCGTCTCCGCCTCACGGGCCTCGCGCACGGCGGGTTCGGTGACCGGCGGCGGTGTGCTGCGCCCGGGTTCACGGACGCTCTCCGAAAATGTCTCCGGTGCAGGTTCCGAAGCGGGTGCCGGTGTGGCAGCCACCGTGGCCGACTGATCGGGCGCCGGCCCGGGCCGCATCATGATGGCCGCGAGGACGACCAGATTGATGATGAGCAATCCTCCAACGATCCATGGCCAACGCGCGTTGCCCTGTTTCTGGCTGGTCTCCGGAATACTGGCGATGCTCGGCGCACCCTGCCGCTGCCGTTCGGTTTCTGACTTCTTCAGCGCGTCGAGGATAAATGACATCGGCGTCCGCTCAGTTAGTCGGCGAAAGTCGCGGCGTGCCGTCGACCGCGAGGAGTGAATTGATGATGATGATCGTCTTTTGTCCTGCAATCCCGTCCGCTTCGAGACGGTGCTGTCGCTGGAAAGCGATCAGCTGTTCCTGGAGTTCTGTGTCAAATACGTCGGGATTTCCACTCGTTGAATTGAAACCGGTGCCGATGGTCGCGAGGCTTTGCCGAAGCCAGCGGACGTTCTCGCTCTCCATGCCGGGACCGATCGACTCGTCATTATCGTTGGCCGGGCGCCAGAGCAACAGAAACTGGCCAAGCCAGTAGTCGGTAAGCGCATCGAGGCCAACGTTAACGTATCCATCGGCAACGGCCAGCTGTGCCGACTGATCATCAAGCCCCGTCAACGCAACATCGAAGGACTCGCCATCGCTGCTCGTTAGTGTGAGCACGACGGGTCGATCGAGTTGCCGCAGGTTTTCCCAGTTGCCGCGCTGGAAGTAACAGCGCAATCCGGCCGCTTCGGCTTGCGCACAGGCCGAACCTGCGGCGGGGTCGTAGGCGACACCCCACATTCCGAGCAAAGACGTATATCCCGTCGCGTCCTGGTAGTTCGCGAACAACCGATCGATATCCGCCAGCGCTGCGTCGGGCATGGTCTCCACTGTCGACTCGTCGGGTTCGGCTTCTGCCTCAGCAGGTTCTTCGATCGGCGCCGTAATCGTGGCGGATTCCGCCAACGGCGTGTTCCCGGCAAAGTTGTCCCACATGACCGCTCCCGCGAGTACCAGGCTGGTAACACCGAGGGCCGGTACAAGCCAGCGCATCGCGCCTGGCCGAACTTTCTGGCCTGACACTTCGGACGCGGCATTGCGAACCAGCGACTTGTCTACTGTGCGTGACTCCTGGCTATAGGCACCGAGCAGCGCACGGTCGCAAATTACGTTGATGATCCTCGGTACGCCACCGGACAGGCGATAGACCTCGCGCTTGGCTGAACGGTTGAAAATTTCGGTCAGTGCGCCCGCAACCCGAAGCCGGTGGTCGATGTAGTTGAAGGTCTCTTCGCTGGACAGGGGTTCGAGGTGATACCGCCCCGTGACCCGTTGCGCGAGCTGGCGAAGATTTTCCTGCGCGAGTTTCTCGCGCAATTCGGGTTGAGCGATCAGGATGATCTGCAGCAATTTCTGGCGGGCAGTCTCGAGATTGGTCAGCAGTCGCAACTGCTCGAGCACGCTGTCGGAGAGATTTTGCGCCTCGTCGATCAACAGGATGATGCGCCGACCCTGCGAGTGGGCGTCCAGAAGGTGGCGGTTCAGCGCATCTACGAGTGCCTTGGCGCTGTAGCGTTCCCGGGGCCGTTCGATACCCAGTTCCTCACAGATAGCTGCCAGGAATTCGACCGCGGTGAGTTGCGGATTGAGTATGAGCGCGATGTCGACCTCGGACGGAATTTGCCCGAGGAGGGTGCGCACCAGCGTGGTCTTGCCGGTGCCAACCTCGCCGGTCAGCTGGATGAAGCCACCGCTGTCGGTGACGCCATAGACCAGGTGCGCCAGTCCCTCACCGTGCCGTTCGCTCATGAACAGGTACCGCGGGTCAGGCGTTATCGTGAACGGCTTTTCGTTGAGACCAAAGAAACTTGTGTACATTCCGCGGAACCCAAAGACTGGTGCGTCCGATTTTACCTGATTTGGTCGGGAACCATCGCGCCGGCGCGCGCCAGCGATTCGTCACCGAAGCGGTCGCGAATGTCATCGACTGCCTGATCGAGCGGGGAGGACCCCTCCGTTGCCGTCTCTGCGAACAGATCCGGCTGTGTGTCCTTGCTGAAATCGCTGCCACCGACGCCGAGTAAACGGACGTTGGCCCCCGGATACTCGGCAAGCCACGCATCCAGCAGGCGCAGCGCACAGGCATATATTGTGTCGGTGGTGTTGCCGGGCGGCCGAAGAGCACACTGTCGGCTAAAGGTCGTGAAGTCCGCCTGCCTGATCTTGATCTGTACGGTACCGGCGACGAGGTCTTTGGCGCGGATTCGACTCGCGGTACGTTCGCAAAGGCGCAGCAATTCGCGCCGCATCTCCTTCTGCTCCGCAAGATCTGTATTGAAGGTGACCTCGGCGCTGATTGATTTGTCAGTACGGGACGGTTCGACCGGCCGGTCATCGATGCCGGCAGCGCGGTCGCGCGTTCTTTGCGTAAATCGGCCAAAAATCGGCTCAAGATCCCGATCCGGCGCAAGCCGCAGATCAGCGATCGTGTATATGCCGACGCGATTCAGCTTGCTGAGTGTTTCGGGCCCGATGCCAGGAATGACTCGTACGGTCAGGGGGTCAAGCACGGCCTGCCGATTGGCCCCGGTGACCACGGTGAGGCCGTTTGGCTTGTCGAGGTCCGACGCGATCTTCGCGACGAGTTTGTTTGGCGCTACGCCGACGGACGCCGTCAGCGACGTGCGTTCCAGGACACGATGCTTGACCTCTCGCGCAATGCTCACGTCGTCGCCGAATAAATGCAGGCTCGAGGTCACATCGAGAAAGGCCTCGTCCAGCGAGAGACCTTCGACGAGCGGCGTGAATTCGCGAAATATCGAAAATATTTCTTTCGACACGGACCGGTAGTGCGACATTCGCAGCGGGATGCGGATGAGTTCCGGGCAGCGGCGCATTGCATCACGCATAGACATTGCCGATCGAACGCCGAACTTGCGGGCTTCATAGCTGGCGGCGGCCACGACACCGCGGGTCTGGCCGCCGACGACAACGGCTTTGCCGCGCAGGGACGGATCGTCGCGCTGCTCGATCGATGCGTAAAACGCATCCATGTCGACATGGAGAATATTGCGCGGGGCTGTCATTGCACGCGGTCGACGATCAGGGTCGCGAGGAAGCGCAATGAATCTGAGGCGTCGCCGAACGCGTCCAGGGAATCTTTCGCTGACTCGTACAGTTCCCGGCAGCGGCGCTTGCTTTCGTCTATCCCGAACAAGGCGGGCCAGGTTGCTTTATTGAGCGCTTGGTCCGATCCTGACGGCTTGCCGATTACGTCTGTCTCGCCCTCGACATCAAGAATGTCATCGCGAATCTGGAAGGCGAGCCCGATGTCGCGCGAATAACGCGCCATGGCATCGAAACTGGATCCCTGTAGATTCGTCGCCAGGCAGCAGGCCGACATGACCGAAGCGCTGATCAATGCGCCGGTCTTCAGTCCGTGCATCGTGGCGAGTTCGTCGACGGACAGCGCACGACCTTCCGATTCTAGATCGATTGCCTGACCGCCCGTCATGCCGAGAGAACCACAGGCACCCGCGATCAGTGCGATCAGCTGGCGCGACTCGGAATCCGTGAGTTGATCCGCGGTTGCAATGAGCTCGAAGGCAAGCGGTTGCAATGCATCAGCGGCCAGGATGGCGGTCGCTTCGTCATACTGGCGGTGTACGGTCGGTCGTCCGCGTCGCAAGTCATCGTCGTCCATGGCTGGCAAATCATCGTGGACCAACGAAAAGGCGTGGATGAATTCGATCGCGGCCGCCGGAACGTCAAGGCGGTCCGGATCGATGCCGAGACATTCGCCCGTTGCATAGACCAGTAACGGGCGGATACGCTTGCCACCGGATAATGCCGCATAGCGCATCGCACTGTGCAATCGGTCGGGGGCCTGGTTTTGGGCCGGCAGTGCGGCATCCATGTAGCGCTCAACCCGGCTGACATAGCCAGGCATTCTCGTGGAGAAATTCGTGTCTTCCGGGTCCAGGCGGGTCATTCACGCAAGCGTACACGATTAATCGGATGCGAGCCCGGCCGTGATCAGGGCGTGACTTGAGCAGGTGTCCTATAATCCCGCTCCCGGCGAGACAACGACCCGACAGAAAATGAGAGCAAGCGCTGAGGCACATCCCAACATCGCCCTGGTCAAGTACTGGGGCAAGCGTGACCTCGCGCGCAATCTTCCGGCCGTCGGTTCGCTGTCGGTCACATTGGCCGAACTCCGTACCCGGATGACCGTGGACTTCGACGCGTGCGACAGGGACACCCTGATGGTCAATGGCCAGGAGGCACCAGCGATGCTGAGCCGGGTGACATGTTGCCTGGACCTGGTGGCCGGCGCCGACAGGCCGTGCGCGACGGTAACCAGCGAAGGCAACTTCCCGATTGGCGCAGGGCTGGCCTCTTCTGCCTCCGCATTCGCTGCGCTGACGATGGCCACCAATGCAGCGGCCGGGACCGGCCACGATACGCTCGCACTCGCCAAAATAGCCGGCGCGGCCTCGGGTTCCGCGGCGCGCTCCTTGTATGGGGGTGTGGTCGAGCTCAGTGCAGGCGACGACGAAATCGGCCTGACCCAGCTTGCCGAAGCGGATGAGTGGCCGCTGCAGGTGATCGTCGCGATCACCGCTGAGGAAGAGAAGCCAGTGGGATCCGGTGCAGCCATGATTCGCAGCGCCGAAACGTCGCCTTTCTATGCAAGCTGGATCGAACGTCAGGATGACGACCTGTCACTGGCGCGTGCCGCGGTCGCAGCAAAAGACTTTGTTGCGCTCGGCGAAGTAGCCGAGCACAACTGCCTCAAGATGCATTCGGTGATGTGGAGCAGCCGACCCCCGATCGTCTACTGGAACCAGGCGACGCTGGCCTGCATGGAATCGGTGCGCGCGCTCCGCGAAGACGGTCACCCTGCCTTTTTCACGATTGACGCCGGACCGCAGGTCAAGGTGTTCTGCCTGCCGGACGCCGTCGATACTGTCGAGGCGGTGCTGCGCATGACACCCGGCGTGGTACGTACGCTGCGAACCGGTGTTGGCGACGGCGCCAGGTTGATTTCGAAATGACGGATGCGACGGCGCCTGGCAAGTTGATCCTGTCCGGCGAATACGCCGTGCTGCATGATGCCCCGGCGATTGTCATGGCGGTCAATCGCCGGGCTCACGTATCTGTTGTCCCGCATGACGACTCGCATAGCGTGCTCGAGACTCCCGGTCTTGCGGAGGGCGCGTGGCATTTCGACGTCGATGACGACGGCACCCTGTGCTGGCTCGATGAAACGCAGGTGCCGGGCACCACCTTGTTGGAGGCTGTTGCGCTACAAACCGATTTCCGGCTGATGTCGCCGGTCCGCGTAAACGTGGATACGCGGGGCTTTTTCGAGCGGACCGGCGGGCAGAAACTGGGATTGGGTTCGAGTGCCGCGGCCACAGTGGCATTGACAGCGGCATTGAGCGAATCACGTACAGACGAAGAGATTTGGCAGAAGGCGCGTCGCGCGCATGGCGAAATGCAGGGTGGCAGCGGCGTCGATATCGCGGCCAGTTGCTTCGGCGGCCTGCTTTGCTATCGACAATCTGCCGAGGCGGTGCCGGTCTCTCTCAATTGGCCTGCAGCACTCGTTTGTCGCGTCTATTTCAGCGGTGTATCCGCGAGCACGCCTGCGGCGATCGATCGGGTCAGGTCGGCGGGTGCTTCCCGGGATGCGCTCGTTGCCGCAGCCGATGAAGCTGCCGCTGCATGGGAATCAGGAGAGTGTGCCGCGATTCTGGAGTCGGTTCAGGCTTTTACGAATCGATTGCG
The DNA here is from genome assembly GCA_964630795.1 of uncultured Woeseia sp. Lineage (GTDB taxonomy): Bacteria > Pseudomonadota > Gammaproteobacteria > Steroidobacterales > Woeseiaceae > SZUA-117. The sequence goes on from CAZVWF010000004.1 coordinate 31,161, forward strand.
CGACTTCGACGAGGCCACGTCTGCAGGGATTTTTTCCGCCGGGCATGCCGAAATGTGTAAAGGGGGAGACCAGCTCGGCGTCGTTTACAAACCCAGCGGTGCGGGTGGCGGAGATTGCGGTGTAGCGTTGTCGACGGATACCGGGAAGCTCGATGCATTTGATCAGGTCGCGTCTTCCTGCGGTTTTGTATCGCTGGACATTGAACGCGACAATAGCGGCCTATGAAGAGTTCGCGCATCAAGGGGCTGCATCGTCTGCCCATCGGGGATCGCATCGACACACTCAAGGGTCGTGGCTTCCTCGATCCGGAAAGTGCCAGGTTACTGGCCCGGGGAGAAGCGCTGCTGCCACAGCAGGTCGCAGACCGGATGATCGAGAATGTCATCGGCGTTTTTGGCCTGCCTTTCGGCATCGCACCCAACTTCGTTGTCAACGAAAAGGACTACCTCGTGCCGATGGTGGTGGAAGAACCATCGATCGTCGCGGGTGCGAGTAGTGCCGCGAAGCTGGTGCGCGACAACGACGGTTTCAAAGCGACGTCGATGGACCCGATGTTGATCGGCCAGGTGCAAATCGTTGGCATCGACGACCCGGACAAGGCCGTGCAGGATCTGTACGCGGAACAGTCCGGGCTGCTTGCGCTTGCGAACAGCTTGCACCCTCGACTCGTCGAGCGGGGGGGTGGCGCGCGTGAGGTCGAATACTTCAAGTATCGTTTGCCTGATGGCGACTGGACTGTCGTTTTGCACTTGCTGGTTGACACGCGCGCCGCGATGGGCGCGAACATTGTTAATACGATGTGCGAGGGCCTGGCAGCGCGCGTTGAGGAAATTTGCGGCGGCAAAGTCATATTGAGAATTCTTTCCAATCTCGCTGACAAGTCGCTCGTCACAGCAACGGCCGGCATCAGCCTGTCTTCGTTGGCCACGGACGACTACAGTGCCGAGTTCGTCCGTGATGGAATCGTGCTGGCGAATGATGTCTCGATCACCGACCCCTATCGGGCAGCGACCCACAACAAGGGCATTATGAACGGTATCGACGCCGTTGCGCTCGCGACCGGCAACGACTGGCGCGCGGTCGAAGCGGGGGCGCACGCATTCGCCTGCAGGGCAGGTGCATATCGCTCACTGACCTCCTGGACGGTCGCACACAATGGTGATTTGCAGGGTGCACTGACCATTCCGTTGAAAGTCGGCATCGTCGGCGGCGCGCTGACATCGAATCCGGGTGCTCGTGCGGGCTTGCAGATTACCGGCGTCGAGTCTGCGAAGGAACTTGGCGAGTTGATGGCGGCGGTGGGCCTTGCGCAAAATTTTGCGGCATTACGAGCGCTGGTCTCCACGGGGATTCAGCATGGTCACATGCGCCTGCATGCGCGCAGCGTAGCTGCCGCAGCCGATGTACCCGCTTCGACATTCGATTCCGTCGTCGAGACGATGATCGAAAGCGGCGATATCAAAACCTGGAAGGCTGAAGAACTTGCTGACGATTCCGCGGATTTCATTGACGAAACGGCCGCGACAGGGCGGGCTGCCGGAAAAGTCATTGTGCTGGGTGAACACGCAGCCGTTTATGACCGCAAGGCACTGGCGTTGCCAATTCACGATGCAGTCATGGTGCAGGTGTCGAAACGGGACGCCGGCGTCAGCCTGTCCATCCCGGGATGGCATATCCAGGACCGATGGGAAACCGGCAGCGAGATTCCCGGTGGTGCAGCTGCAGTAATCAATCTGATCATGACCGAGCTGGGCGTCGCCAATGATGGCTTCGATATCCATGCGCGATCACGAATTCCGATCGGTATGGGTCTGGGCTCCTCGGCGGCTTTTGCTGTGGCTGCGATTCGGGCGTTCGACGCATTACTCGGCACTGGCATGATCGATGCGCGTGTTGATCAGCTCGCATTCCAGTGTGAGGAGCTGACGCACGGGACACCATCGGGCGTCGACAACAACCTGGCGGTGTACGGTCAGCCCGTGCTTTTCTCGAAAGGCAGTCGTACCCGCACACGTTCCCTGCCGCTTGATAAAATCCCGCCCCTGGTTATTGCCTCAAGTGGTATGCGCGGCAGTACGCGTGACATGGTTGCCGGCGTTCGGGAGCGTTACGAGAAAAACGAAGTGTTGTACAAAACGATATTCGATGAGATCGATGAAATCAGTGAGGCCGGTGCTACCGCACTGCGCGAAGAAGATTACGAACTGCTGGGTTCATTAATGAATGTATGCCACGGATTTCTCAACGCGATTGAAGTGTCGACACCGGAACTGGAGACAATGATCCGGATCGCTCGCGATGCTGGCGCCAGCGGTGCAAAACTGACGGGTGCCGGCGGCGGCGGGTCCATCGTTGCCCTCTGTCCTGGCAATGAAGATGCGGTCGCCGCGGCATTATCCGGCGCTGGCTACGAAATTATAAGAATGGAATCCCGCAAGGAATAGCGTGACAAGTACGACTTCAAGAATCGTCTCATCGGAAGACGAGTCATTAATCCTGGTAGACGCCGACGACCGGCAAACCGGTCGACTGGACAAAGCCGAATGCCATAATGGCGACGGCATACTTCATCGTGCCTTTTCGATCTTTCTGTTCGACGATCAGGGAAATCTGCTGTTGCAGAAGAGAGCTCGCGGCAAACGCCTGTGGCCGGGTTACTGGTCGAACAGTTGCTGCAGCCATCCGCGCGACGGTGAAACGCTGGACGTCGCTGTTGAGCGCCGGCTTGAGGACGAGTTGCACACAGGCAGCGACCTGCAATTCGTTTACAAGTTTATCTACCAGGCCAACTTCGGTGATATCGGCGCCGAGAACGAACTGTGCCATGTGTTCCTCGGCCGGGTCACTGGTGAGCCTTCAGCCAACGACACGGAGATAGAGGCGGTGCGATACCTGTCGGCGGCAGAACTGGAGCGTGAATTTGAAGCGTCGCCGGATGCTTTTACACCGTGGTTCAAAATGGAATGGCAGCGCCTGAAAGAGGCGCACGGTGAACTGTTGGCAACCTATACGAAAGCCGGCTAACTGACGTAGCGATAATATTCGATACCGACGTCCTGGAACTGTCGTTCATCGCTTTGGCCGACCTTGTCGATGACAAACTCCTGCCGTGGCAGATAGCCGAGGTTGGTTGCGTGTCGCCCGGCATGCAGGGCGGAGTACTGCGCCTCGTCGATATCGACGGCAAACTCCATCGCCTTCCCGAAGCCGATCTTTGCCGTTGCTTCACGCCAGTTCCGGGCTACCGTGAACGGAATAACTTCCGCCGCGTCGCCGCTGCCATACCCCAGGGTCAGTAATTCTTCGCCCGTAAAGTCACGGTCTTCATCCAGCGCCTGCTCGAAGCCGGCAGCGATCCAGGCGGGCAATGCTGCTGTGTACAGGTTGCCGAGATCCAGCATCGTGTCACTGCCCAGCGCCAGTTTGTCGAGGATCTCGCGACGGTAGCGTCTTGCGGCGCGGAAAATACGGAATACGGCCATCGTCAGTGGATAGGCTTCGAAATTCAGTCGCTCGGGATCGGCCAGTGCCGCGATCTCCGGCTTGCTGCTCATTTCGGCAAGCAATGCGTCAGGCTCGAAGCCGGCCTCATAACAATAGGACGCGAGCTCTGCCCGGTCTGCCGGCGAGCCACTGCCCAGGGCGAACAGGTAGGCGATTGCATAGCCGGTCTCCGGCATTCGCCGATAGGGCCGATGCATGAATATGGTTTTCAGTGAACGCAGATACTCGGCTGCGTCGAGTCCACGCTTCTCATACATGTCGTTCAGCGCGTGCAGTGTCTCGTCGATGTAACAGGTGGTCGAGTACTTGCCATTGAAAACGGGAAAGTCCCGCACCTGGTGACTTTCTGTCCGGTCCTGGTCACAAAAACGCAACATGGGCTTTCGAAAGTCCATGATGCGGTAATCGGATGCAGAGCCGGAATTTACCAGTTCGACCTCGACAAGCGCGGGGTCTTCCTCCAGCAGCATGGCGACAGCGCCGGCGCCCTGGGTCGGTTCCCCACTCGAGCCACGCGCGTATTCGGCGATGTCTGCGCAGACGACGATGGCCAGGCCCCCGGCACCGTCCAGGGCAAGATGGCGGATCGCGCTCTTCATGCCATACACCCCGCCCAGGCAGGCATGTTTGAATTCGGGCACTTCGCAGCTGCGTGCAATAGGTGGTTTGCCCTGCGCAATCAACGCCTGGTCCACCATGCCTTTGACGATGATGGCACCGGCTGAATTGTCGGTGCTGGATTCCGTCCCGAGGCCCAGGAACTTCACCCGCCCCGGGTCGATGTCGTACTGATCGATCAGCCGCATGACCGCGGTCGCAGCCATCGTGTAGACGCTTTGATCGGGACCGCGAACGCGGAAGCTTCGGCCGACAACCTCACGGATCTTCGGCCACTGGTTGTCACTCCACTGGCACCAGTCCTCCAGCCACACGCGATACGGCGGTATATAGGCTGCGAGGCCGCTTATTCCTATGCGTTTCTTGTCCATTTTCGGCAGTCGAAGAATCTCGTGATTGTGGCCGGGATTTGGCTGGCGAGCAAATTTTAGTGGTAGTGGCCCCTGCGCTCAAGGCCGATAGACCGCACCCCGCCAGGGTAGTTAACTATTTTCGTATCGCTGTCGAACAGGTAAAGGGCAAATCGCGCGGCCGGCCCCGATGATCGTCGTCCGCGGTGCACGTGCCGACACTAACAATACCGGGCAGCTTGAGCATTTCCTCGACAGGCTGTGCCAGTCAGGCATCCAGCGCCTCAATGATTGCGCGATCGACGTGATGTGTGACGGCATAGGCTGTTTCGAAGTGATGCTGCTCAGGCTATTTCCTGGCTTTGCTTTTCTTCTTGCGCGTCTTCTTCTTTGTCTTCGCGGCTTTTTTCCGCGAGGCCGGTGTTCTCGGTCTGGTGACTTCCGCAGCAGCAGTCCCTGATGCACCGGTGCGGCAAACCATCTCGTCCGGGGCAAAGTCGTCGACCGACATCAGGAACTGCACCTTCTCATGGTAGTCCCTGAGTGCTGCCGCTTCCGGCTTGCTGATGATTTCGGCACGCTCGGCTTCGTCAATCTGGTGACCCAGGTATTCTGACTTGATGAGGCCTTCACGGCGCGCCTGCTTGAGTTTCTTCTCCAGTGGGAGGTGCTTTTCCGAGAGCTCCAGCGCTTCCTGCAGCTGGCCAAGCGGGCTGCCCGGCTCGCAGGCCTTGAATGCCTGCTCGCTCAGGCGCTCGCGGGCTTCGCCGGTCTCCGTGATCAGGGCAACGAGTTTCCTGCCGAGTTCATCGGAGGGCGATGAATAGGTTCTTCCGCGCGGGAAGATGATGCACCGCAACAGGAATGCTACAGGTCGATTTGGGAAGTTGCGGAGGAAACTGTGCAGTTGTTCCTGAGCGTTATACATGAGCATCCGCACAGACCATTCAACGAGCGGAATGTCAGTCGCGCGTCGCCCCTGGTTTTCGAAATGCTTGAGCACCGCAGACGCGAGGTACATCGAGCTCAGGACATCGCCAAGCCGGGCGGAGAGAAGCTCCTTGATTTTGAGTTTGCCGCCCAGGGTCAGCATCGCGAAGTCCGTGGTCAATGCGAATGCCGCGCTGTACCGATTGACGTTCTGGTAGTACCGGCGCGTTGGGGTATTCAATGGCACGTCGGAAAACTTGGCGTGTGTCAGGGCGAGGAAGAATGCGCGCGCTGCGTTGCTGATGGCATAGCCGATATGCGAGAAGAGCGCATCATCGAACTCCATCAGGCCGCGTTCCGTATCCGGGTCATCGGCTGCCTGTAATTCCCTGAGGACATACGGGTGACACCGTATTGCACCCTGCCCGAAAATGATCAGGCTGCGCGTAAGAATATTGGCGCCTTCCACGGTGATCGCAATCGGCGTCGCCATGTAGGTTCGGCCGCAGTAGTTGTTCGGGCCCATCATGATGGCTTTGCCGCCATGCACATCCATCGAGTCATTGGCGACCTTGCGACCCAGTTCGGTGCAGTGGTACTTCAAAATGGCAGACGGGACCGCCGGCTTTTCTCCCTGGTCGATCGCGCCTGAGGTGACCGAAATCGCCGCGTTCATAATATAGGTGTGTCCGGCAATTCTCGCGAGCGCTTCGCCAACGCCTTCAAACTGCGCAACCGGCAAGCCGAATTGCCGGCGCAGCTGCGTGTACGCGCCGGCGGAGTAGGCTGCAGCCTGCCCACCACCGGCAGCCGTCGACGGTAGTGTGATGGCCCGGCCAACGGACAGCAGCTCGACCAGCATTTTCCAGCCTTTGCCGGCCATCTTTTCGCCGCCAATGATGAAGTCGAGGGGCACGAACACGTCGGTGCCGGAAGTCGGCCCGTTCTGGAAGGAAATACTGAGCGGGTTGTGTCGGCGGCCGATCTCGATGCCTGGCAGGTCTGTTGGAATAAGCGCCGCCGTGATGCCGTATTCATCTTTATCACCGATCATGTGATCGGGGTCATACAGTTTGAAGGCGAGCCCGAGCACGGTCGCGACCGGTGCAAGCGTTATGTAACGCTTTTCCCAGTTGAGTTTGATACCGACGATTTGTTTGCCTTCGAATGAGCCTTTGCAAACCACGCCGCTGTCGATCAACGCGGCGGCATCCGAGCCTGCCTGCGGCGATGTCAGCGCGAAGCAGGGAATTTCGTCTCCCGAGGCAAGTCCGGGTAGCCAGTGATCTTTTTGTTCTTCCGTGCCGTAATGCAGCAGGAGCTCGGCCGGCCCCAGCGAGTTCGGGACACCCACCGTGGAAGACGCGGTTGAGTTTCGGCTGGCCAGTTTCGCGATGACCATCGCGTTGGCATGGGCCGAAAACTCGATGCCGCCGTACTTTTTGGGAATGATCATGGCGAAGAACTTGTGCTTTTTCATGAATTCCCACACGTCGGGTGGCAAATCACCGCGCACGTGCGAGATATCCCAGTCATCCAGCATCGAGCAGAGTGCTTCGCAGGGCCCGTCGAGGAATGCCTGTTCCTCGTCCGACAACGCGGGTGCCGGGAAGGACATGAGTTTGTCCCATTGCGGCATGCCGGAAAACAGCTCGCCGTCCCACCAGGTATTGCCGGCTTCCAGCGCCTCCTTCTCAGTGTCAGACATCGACGGCAGCATGGTCCGGTAGATGTCCAGCGCCGGGCGTGTAATCTTTTCCCGGCGGAATTCGAGGAGGTTGGGCACGACCAGCGCGCCGAACGCAATAATCAACACCAGCGCCCAGAGCGGATGCCAGTCCCCGTATAAAAGGTAGGCGACCAGGATGGCGCCCATCGTGGCCGTCGACGAAAGCAGGCTGACCCGGTTATAGGCCAGGTAAATTGCGCCGCCCGTGAAAAGCAGGAACCAGGCGAGGCTTATCAGAAATTCGGACACCGGAAATTCCTCAACAATGCGGCAGGACCGAAGGCCTGATCCGCAGGCTAACACCCGTCAGGACATCGTGCCAGATCAGGGCGAAATCACCCTTGATCTGATCCTCACGTTATAAGAGCGACTCGATGGCAGCACGCTCTTCGCGCAGCTCCGCCTCGGTGGCTTCCATACGGGCACGGCTAAATTCGTTCACGTCCAGGCCCTCGACAATCTCGTACCCACCGTCGCGGCAACGAACCGGATAGGAATAGACGATGCCCTCACCGATACCGTAGCTGCCATCGGCCGGGATCGCCATGCTGACCCAGTCATCGTCAGGCGTGCCGAGCGTCCAGTCATGCATATGATCAATCGCTGCGGAGGCGGCAGATGCTGCCGATGAGGCACCTCGCGCGGTAATAATGGCAGCGCCTCTCTGTTGTACCGTCGGGATAAACTCGTCAGCCAGCCAGCGCTCGTCCACCAGGTCCATCGCGTCGGTACCGTCGACCGTGGCATGAAACAGGTCGGGATACTGTGTCGCCGAGTGGTTGCCCCAGATGGTCAGCCGTCGCAGGTCATTCACGTGGTTGCCGGTTTTGGCCGCCAGTTGCACCATTGCCCGGTTGTGATCGAGACGCGTCATCGCTGTGAATTGGGACGCGTCGATGTCCGGTGCATTGCTGCTGGCGATCAGCGCATTGGTATTGGCGGGATTACCAACCACGAGGACGCGGATATCGCGGTTCGCGTGTTCATTCATTGCCTTGCCCTGCGCCGAGAAGATCTGCGCATTGGCTTCGAGCAGATCATTGCGCTCCATGCCGGGTCCGCGTGGCCTGGCGCCCACCAGCAGTGCATATTCGCTGTCACGGAAGGCGATGTTCGCGTCGTCCGTTGCTTCGATGCCGGCCAGCGTGTCGAAAGCGCAATCGTCGAGTTCCATGACGACGCCCTCCAGTGCCTGTAATGCAGGCGTGATTTCAAGGAGCTGGAGAATGACTGGCTGGTCCTCACCAAGCATCTGGCCGGAGGCGATTCGGAAGGCGAGCTGGTAACCGATCTGACCTGCAGCACCGGTGATCGTAACGCGGACGGGGTTTTTCATTGGCAACGGACCTTTGATTCGAGGGCATAATCTTTGGATCGGGCGCGCGATTCTAGCACCCGGAGCCTGTTCCGGCACCCGTCAAAAACCCCTATTTGCCGGTGTGGATTACTGCGGCGCCGAAAACTGTGGAAAGGCCTGGAGGAGCGCCTGCAACTCTCTTTCCGCAGCCCCGGAGAGGCCGCTTTGTTCGAGTTCGCGTACGCACTGCCACCACGTGCCCGATGTCGCTCGAGCCTCATCGTCACATTGCCGCCCGGCAGGTAGTAGCGTGGCCTGCTCCCCGGGGTTGACTGTTGCCGCCGGTACCACCGATGTTTCCTGATCCTGCTGGCGCTTAAGAATCTGCCCCGCCGTTTGCTTTGCGGCGTTCTGTAAGGCCGCGGCCGGGGGGGCTACGATGGTTTCGTCGGTGCGCGGCAGGTCAAACTGCGGTGCATTGGTGAGCTGCACCATCAGTGCCAGTGTTACCGCCGCCGTTGCGATCAAGGTCAACGGCCTTAGCCAGGCATTGATACGCGACAATCCGGAGCCGCCTGTCACGGCATTGCGGGCTTCTTGCCATATTGCCGCGTCTGCACGGGCTGGCGCAGATTCCTGAGCGAGTTCCTGGTAGGCCTTCGCGATCTCGACGTCTATTTCCTGCGACTTGTTGTTTGATTCATTCATGGACAACGTCCGGGGTATTCAGGTCTCAGCAGCTGCGGGGTCGTGCAGCGACGCGCGCAACTTCTTATTGGCGTAGCGAAGCCGGCTCTTTGCCGTCTCCCGGTTTACTCCGGTGACCAGGGCGATGTCATCAATCGAAAAACCACCTTCCTCATGTAGCAAGAAGGCGTCCCGCTGCTCCGGGGGCAATTCGCACAATGCGGCGTCCAGCCACTCGCGCGCCAACAGTTTCTCTGTCCGCTGTTCCGGCCCCTCCGTCGGATCCGCTTCCATCTCGGGAACAGAATCCAAATGGTTGACGTGGCGCTTGTTCCGCCTGACAGAGTCAATGAAGCAGTTGTGCGCAACGCGGAACAGATAGGTCGTGAATTTTGCGGTTGGCCGGTAGTTCTCGCGTGCTTTGATGATTTTGCCCCAGGCCTCCTGGAACACGTCCTCGGCGGTATGTGGATTACCGGACAACCTGAGAAGGTAGCGGTACAGCGAATCCTTGTGCCGCAGATACAGACATTCGAATGCCGTGGCGTCTCCTCCCCGGTATCGGAGCATTAACGCTGTATCTTCGAGAGTCTCACTCATGCGGCGAGCATAAGCGACCGTGCTGGATCCGGCCAGCACAGGGGTGTTTTCGATGGTGGCGATATTCGTACAAGTCATTGCTTTTAAAGGACTTAAGGGCGCGATTGTGAGTCATTAAACGGTGCAGGGCGGGTTTTTGGGTTTTTTTTTCAAACAACTTGCAATCAGCTAACTGGGTGTTATAGTTAACTATAACACTACTTCACCAAGAGAGAATCAGGCCGGGGGGCCTGGTACGCGCAGAATGAGCAAGCGATTTGTTCAATTGACCAGCGGCTGGATACTGGTAACGCTGGCATTGCTGCTGGCCACCGTGCTGATTTCGGGACAAGCAGGTGCTGCCGAACCGCCGCAATCGCGCGTGCCGCCGACTGTGTCAATACCGGACGAGAATGATCACGCTCACCTCGCATCGATTCGGCATTTTGTCGATACCGAGTTGTCGATGCCGAAGCGTGTGCAGGTGACAATTGATGTTTCCGTCTACCCGGTTTCCGAGGATATGCCGGCAACAACAGACCGACTTGGGTGAGGGCAGCACAATGCACATGAATGACTGGCACAGATTCTGGTGGCGCTTTGCCGCATTCCTGTTTCTGAATAAACCCTTTCGCTCCTACGGCGAACTGGTACTTCGCCCTGTTACCCTGGCGGAGCGCGCCGCAACCGATGCTGCCGCAGCAAGCGCCCGGCAGAACAAGACGTAACAAGGACCGGATTGAATGGACCCCAAATGGGATGAAGATCTGCCGATCTATCGCCAGTTGCGCGATCGCGTCGTGACCATGATTCTCGATGGCGTTCTGGAGGATGGAGATGCTTTGCCCTCCGTCAGGAACGTTGCTGCGGAATACCGGCTAAACCCGTTAACCGTACTGAAAGGTTACCAGGAACTCGTCGACGGAGGTCTGGTCGAGAAGAAGCGAGGTCGCGGCATGTTCGTCACCGATGGTGCCAGGACACAGTTACTCAAGGATGAGCGGCAGCGATTCCTTGACAAGGAGTGGCCCGAGGTTGCGGCCACAATCGAACGCCTGGGGCTCGATGCAAAGGACCTGTTGAGCTCGATCAAGTCGTCGGGAGATTCCGTTAAAGGTGAGCAGAATGACTAGTCTCGTCAGCGCGAGAAACGTGTCAAAAAGTTTCGGCAACCTGCGTGCTGTCGACAACGCGAGTTTTGAAATCGAAAAGGGTCGCATTATGGGCCTGATCGGCCCAAACGGTGCCGGCAAGACAACCTTGCTGAAGGCCGTGCTCGGCCTTACGGATTGTGAAGGCAGTCTTTCCGTACTTGGGCTGGACCCTTTCAGGCAGCGCCGCAAACTGATGCAGAACATCTGCTTTATTGCCGACGTCGCTGTCCTGCCGCGCTGGATCAAGGTATATCAGCTGCTCGACTTTATGGCGTCTGTACATCCGAACTTTTCCCGCGAAAAAGCGGAAAACCTGCTTGCCAAAACGGACATCAGGCAAAGCTCTAAGGTCCGCGAATTGTCGAAGGGCATGGTGACCCAGCTGCACCTGTCAATCATTACGGCCATTGACGCGAAGCTGCTGGTCCTGGACGAACCCACGCTTGGTCTGGACATCATTTTCCGAAAAGACTTTTACCGCAATCTGCTCAATGATTACTTCGATGAGGAACGCACGATCATCATCACGACCCACCAGGTTGAAGAGATTGAGAACCTGTTGACTGATGTCATGTTCATCAATCATGGCCAAATCGTGCTGGACGCGCGGATGGATGCCATTCCCGACACCTATGTCGAATTGCTAGCCTCTGCGGAAAATGCGGCCAGGGCGACTCAGTTCAATCCGATTTACGAGCGCGAAATATTTGGCAAAAAAGTGCTGACTTTCGAAGGGGTCGATCGTGCCTCACTGGAGGGGCTGGGTGAAATCAGGACGCCGGATATTGCGGACCTGTTTGTTGCCAAGGTCAAGGGAGAAGACGCATGATCCAGACACAGCTGGCACTGCTGCAAAGGGAACTCTGGGAGCACCGCGCCGTATTCGTCGTACCCGTAATCGTCGCCGTTATTACATTGCTGATGTCGTGGACCGGTCAGATGACTATTGGGGAGCTCGAACACCTGGACGCCGGCATCGTTGGCCTCAGCAACATGCCTGAAAACGTTCGGGCGGCTGCGTTGTCATTCACGATGGTTGGTCTTGCGGTCTCATTCATCATTGCAATGTGGATCCTGACGATTTTCTATGCGCTGGATGCGTTATACGCCGAACGCAAGGACCGCAGCATTTTGTTTTGGCGATCGATCCCGGTGACAGATTTCGAAACGGTACTTTCCAAGCTGCTGACGGCATTGCTTGTCATACCCCTGGTCACCTTCGTCATCATCGCTGCGACTCAGTTACTGGTGCTCCTGAGCCTGACCGTCCAGGTTGATGCCCGTGGCGGAAGTCCCTTGCAGCTAATCTGGGCGGCCGCACCTTTCCTGGATACCTGGGCCGCAACAATCGTCTTGTTGATTGCATTGCCGCTCTGGCTGTCGCCATTCATCGGCTGGTTCCTTTTCGTATCAGCGTTTACGAAGCGCTCACCACTGCTTGTCGCTGCAATGCCGATCGTATTGTTGCCGATGTTCGAGAAGCTGTTCTTTGACAGTGCATTGATGGCCGAGGCCTTCTTTGTCAGGTCATTGGAGTTCCCGCTCTTTACAGGTATCGACAGCATGACGTTAATGATGCAGGAAACAGAGGACCTTGCGGCCCTGGCGGAAGCTGAGCTCAGTGTGTTCAGCTTGCTGGACCTGGGTAACTTTCTGGCAAGCCCGGAGCTCTGGCTCGGCATGGCGGTGTGCGGAATCTTCAGTGCAGCCGCGATCTATTTGCGACGTTATCGGGACGACTCCTGAGCTGACTTTCGAGTATCCAGGCTATGCTTGCGGATCTTGCCGCATAGCTGGTGACAGGTGGGCCCGGGCAATTGGCGGAGCGGATCAAAGTGCCTGAACGAATCGTCACCGAGAAGCGGCTAGATCTCAAAATGGAAGCAGACGCACTCCAGGTCCCGGAAAATTGGCAAAAAAAAGCCCGTCTCAAGACGGGCTTTTTTTTCATGAATCTTGCGTTTAGCCGTCGTCCCTTGCGCGAAATGCCTGAACTTCTGCATTGAACTGGGCGGCGACTCTTTCCATCTCGTCAACGGCCGCATTATATTTCTTGTTCAGCATTTCATCGCGTTCCTGTTCCTGCTCGGGCTGAAGGTCGGCAATAGCATCGCGAGCCTGCGTTTCTTCTTCCACGATGCACTCAAGATAGACTTCCATGTCGGCCACATACGCTTTGACGCCGCGTTGACCTTCAATCATTTCTTCCGTCGTGGAGGTATTGCCATTCGGAATCAATACTCGCGCCGGGTAGTCACAGGCGAACGCCTGTCCGGTTGCAAAGATGAGGGTGGTACTCAGCACAATCTTGATTAGTCTGTTCATTTTCCTGGCTTCTTGGTTTGCGGCGGTCCGGAGTTCGTTGCCGCCTTGATGGTTATGCCTCTGGAGATGCCGCCTTATTTAATCACATCGCCCGGAGTGAGTGAAACTCCCCGCCAAATTGCTCTTAAATCAGATAATTAGCAGTTCCAGAAACGTTCTTATGCAAACAGGGTTCGGTATTGGTCGGTACCGTCCGTTTGCGCCATGAGTAACTCGAGATAGCTGTCTGAACTCATCGGGTCACCGAACAGCAGGCCTTGTACATAGGTGCAGTCATGTGACTGGAGAAATGCCAATTGTTCCTCGGACTCGACGCCTTCCGCAACGACATCCATATTCAGGCTTTGCCCCATGTGGATAATCGTGCCGACGATAGTCGCGTCATCTGCGTTGACGGCGATGTCCTGCACGAATGATTTGTCGATCTTCAGCGTACTAATCGGGAATTGCTGCAACGCGCTCAGAGACGAATACCCTGTGCCAAAGTCGTCAATCGCAAGGTGAAGCCCCAGTGCGTACAACTGATCGAGAATCTTGATGGTTCGATCAGGATTCTCCATCAGCGTCGTCTCTGTGATTTCAAGCTCCAGGGAGGTTGGTGACACTTCATAGCTTTGCAGAATGGCGCTGATCCGATTGATGAAGTTGGGCTGCCGCAACTGCTTCAGAGACAGGTTTACGGATACTCGTCCCGGCAACGACACGGTTTGCTGCCAGCGTTGAAAATCCTCGCAAACCCGGTCCAGGACCCATTCGCCGATATCGATAATCAGGTTGGTCTCTTCTGCCAGGGGTATGAAGTCCGATGGCAGGATGATGCCGCGCTCCGGCAACTCCCATCGAACCAGTGCCTCCGCGCCAATTACGGTACCGGTCTGCAAGTTGTACTTCGGTTGATAGTGAACGAGCAGTTCATCGCGTTCAAAGGCCCGCTTCAGCTTGCTCTTGGTCATCAGCCGCTCAACCACGGCCTCGTTCATTTCCGGCATGTAATACGAATGCATGTTGCCGCCCGATTTCTTCGCGTGGTAAAGGGCCGCGTCAGCATTCTTGATGAGATCGATAACGTTGGGCGCATCAACCGGGTAGAAAGCGATGCCCATGCTGGCAGTCATAAACACTTCGTGGCCCTGCACGAAAAACGGTTCCGCAAGTCGATCCAGCACTTCACGTGAGACCATGTCGAGCGCGGAGGGATCGTCAGGGTCGGCGGCGCCGTTATCGACAATGACTGCAAACTCGTCTCCGGCCAGGCGGCCAATCACCGACTCATCCGGTAATGTGTCTTTCAGTCGTTCGGTAACGGTTTCCAGCGTGGCATCGCCAGCGAGATGACCGAATGTGTCGTTGATTTCCTTGAAGTTGTCGATGTCGATATAAAACAGCGCAACCGACTTCTCCCGGCGCTTTGCCCGCGCGATCGCACGCTGCAGCAGATGCTGAAATTGCATGCGGTTGGGGACTTTTGTCAGCGCGTCAATTCTGGCCAGGTAACGGATGCGTTTTTCGGCCTTGCGGCGCTCGGTGATGTTCTGTGCCGCATAAATGCGGTGCCCTAGAAAATCGCCCTCGGCTTCGATGGACGAGCTCGTGTACGAGATCGGAATTCGCTCGCCGGAATGCGACAACAGGAACGCTTCGCAGGGAACACCGGTATGAGTATCTGTGACCAGTGAGCCGCCTTTCTTTTTGTCGACAATCAGGCCGATGTGCTGTCCGACGAGCTCCGATTCGGTGTACTCGAGCATGCGGGTGGTGGCCGCATTCACGCGGGTGATCGTTCCTTCCGGCGATGTCACGATGATGGCTTCGTTCATACTGGAAAGTATGCTGTCGACATAGTTACGCGAAATCGTCGTTCGCTTCAGTTTCTCCCGCATATTGTTAAAGACTGCCGCAAGATCGGCAAGCAAATCACCGCCGCGAATCATGAGCGGCTCGCCGTAGTCTGCATCGCTCAGTTTCTCGGCCTGTACTTTGAGCGCGCGAATTCGCTCAGCCTGCAGTCTTGCGATCAGCCAGATGACAAATCCGCAAAGGACGATAGTGATCAACGTTGCCGCCCCGATCCAGAGAAAACTCGTTTGGCGGCTTTGCGTCCCCAGTTCGACGAGTTGCTCCTCGAACGCCTCTGATTGGCTGGCTAATGTTGCGAGGTCAAAATTCCCGGACAATGAGCCGATGTTGTCACCGTTCTGGATGACCGGAAATTTCATATTCAGGCGCTCGGGTCGCCACAGGACATTCTCTGTAATCGTCTCTTCGGCGAGGAGGCCTGATTCGATGGTGGAGCCATCGGCGTGCGTGTAGCGAAGACCGATCAGTGTTTCGTTATCGATAATCGCCTGGTCGAGAATGTTGCGCGCGGCTGCGGCACTGTCGACATCTGCCTCCGATACTGCATCGGCGATTCGGTACAACTGTCCGCGCGCCCGACGTTCGAAGCTGCCCGCCAGGCTTTCGTCATGTTGTTCGACACTGCTCGTGACGATTCCGGATGCCATCCACTGATACTGGCCGTAGAACAGGGCCAAAATGACACCAATACCGATCAACGCAATGATCGATACCAGGATCAGGTACCTGGAGAGGATTCTGCCGGCCATATTCAGTTCGACTCGGGCGGTCGCTCAATAATGCAGCGCCAGCCCACTTATTATTATTTTCGATCCGCGCCCAGGCACAGCTGACGGCCCGGTCACGGTTTTCGACGTGGGCATAGTTTATCACTTGGACCAGGGTGGACGCGACGGAATCTTTGTCTTGAACCGTCGAAAAACCTGACACTTTTCAAGGAATTGGACGGAGCTTATGACATAACCGGGCAGCTTGGGCATTGGCGGGACCGGGGCCTGCGGAGGCTTCCCTGGTGGGTGCTGTCTGTCGTGCCCGAAAAGACTTCCGGATCAGGCGATTCGGGGTGACACGGGTGAGCAAAAACCACGCTGATCGTTGACGATTCGAGATTCGCACGATTTGTGCCGAAGCGCATTCCCGATGATGCCGTATCCCGTCAATATCGAGGGCATCCCGGCCGGGCGCAGGTATCGGAAAAGCACTGATTGAGACAGTTATTTAGGCCGATTGGCACGCCTTATGGCGGTCTGTATAGTCCCGGAATGATGACCGCGCGCAGAACGTCCCGGAGCCACTAGCTTGAATCAGGTGGTCAGCAAAAGAATCCACCGGCTTTCGGAGCAGGGTTCCAGGGACATCATTTCGGGCGGCCGAAAAGGCGTTGAGAAGGAGTCTCTGCGTGTCTTTCCCGACGGCCGCCTGGCCGATACCCCCCACCCGGGCGCGCTGGGTTCTGCGCTGACCAACCGCTATATCACGACGGACTTTTCGGAAGCGCTGCTGGAGTTTGTGACGCCGGCGTATGCCAATACCTGGGAAACGCTGCGCGTACTCTGTGAGTTACACCAGTTCACTTACAATCGTGTGGACGACGAACTGCTCTGGGTGACAAGTATGCCGTGCCTGATGGCGGAAGATAATGATATCCCGCTGGCACAATACGGCACATCCAATGTCGGACGCATGAAGACCGTTTATAGAAACGGTCTTGGCCATCGATACGGCAGACGCATGCAAACCATCGCCGGCATCCACTACAACTATTCCTTGCCGGAGCAGTTCTGGTCGGAGTTCGCTGAGCTCGAAGGGTCCACCACCGACATCGACGATTTTCGATCGGCGGCCTATATGGGCCTGGTCAGGAATTTCCGTCGTTACGGGTGGTTGATTTTGTATTTGTTTGGCGCGTCACCAGCACTGTGCAAGTCATTCCTTGACGGACAGGCGTCGGATCTCGAGCACTTTAACGACAATACCCTGTATCGCCCGTTCGCAACATCATTGCGGATGAGCGATCTCGGCTATAGCAACAACTCGCAGGCGCAACTGAAGATATCCGTGAATTCCGTCGACGAGTACATCGATGACCTGACCCGGGCAATCTGCAAAACGGCGCCCGAGTTTGAAAAGATCGGCGTCAAGGTTGACGGTGAGTATCGTCAGCTTCGAGCCAGTCAGCTACAGATTGAAAACGAGTTTTATAGTCCGATACGCCCCAAGCGTGTCGCACACTCAGGCGAGAGGCCAACTTCTGCATTGCGCCGCGGCGGCGTCGAGTATGTCGAAGTGCGCTCGCTGGATCTCAATGCCTTCGATCCCGTCGGCATGAACCAGAATGCAATGCGTTTCACGGAGGCCTTTCTCATCTATTGCCTGTTGCACGACAGCCCGGCGATCGATGATGCGCAGTACATCGAGGTACAGCACAATTACAGCCTCACGGCGACCCAGGGGCGAGATCCGGGTCTCAGGCTGGTGAAGGATGGTCGCGAGATCGGTTTACGAGACTGGGCGGCCGATATCGTCAGTGACGTTCGTGCCATCGCCGAGCTCATCGATCGGGGTGAAGGCGGTGATGCCTATGTTCGGGCAGTGGATGCGCAATCCGCGCTGGTGGAAAACGCCGAACTCACGCCGTCTGCCAGGGTGCTCCAGGACATGCGCGAGAACGAAACGGGTTTTTATCACTTTGCGATGGAACGCGCGCGCGGGCACAAGGCCTATTTTCAATCGCTGGCATCGCTCGATGACGAGCGGCTCGCGCTCTATGTTGACGAGGCGTCCCAGTCAATCAAAAGACAACAGGAAATCGAACAGTCGGACGCGATCAGCTTCGACGAGTATCTCGAGAAGTATTATTCCGAGCAGGGTTGCGCGGACTGATCCAGGCTCGATTTTATTCCCGGGGCGCAACCTGCGGCATGGCGATTGTCAGGCCCCCTTCCATTGACACCGGCCCCGTGGCTGACGAGTAGCCTTTCACCGTCAATGACTCAACCGATTCAGCCGTAATGCCGGCAAAGTTTCCGCTACCGCCGGTGATCCGTGCGGTGTCCGGTGAACCGGGGCCGCTGGTCATTACGCGATGAAAGATGCCCCGCCAGTTGTCGCCTGAACTCAGGCGAGCCGGAATGATGACATCGCGAATGTAGGCCCAGTAATTTTCGCTCTGATCGATCATCAAGGTGCCTTGCCCGGGGAGATATACATGCCAGATACTGTTCGCCAGCGCCTGACCGCGAATGAGCGCGGTGTCCTCGGAGTGCGACCGCATCTTGATACCGATGCCGACGGGACTGCCTCGACCGTCCTCTAGCACGGTGGCGAAGATGTTCGTGTTGTACACCGCCGGTTCCCGAAGTTCGGCCACCTGCTCCGGATGTGGCCTGGTGATGGTTTCACCGTGGTCGGTGTAGAGCATCGCTTCTCCAGGCACCGCCGAAAAAGACAGGTCGATCACACGATCGGTCGTTACGGTGAGTGGCGAGACGGATGCCTGCCCGGTAAACGGATTGAAATATATGCCGACGAAAAACAGCAATGCGCCGGTCAGTAACCCAAGCGCCAGGGAGATCACGTATTTCATTCAAGTTCTCCCGCCGGGCCGACCAGCGTCGTCTGCAACATGATCCGGCTCTGAATGTCATCGGCGTCGGCAACTAACGCTTCGTGAACAGTGCCTGACAACCCGGAAAAGTCACCGGTCCCCGACAACACCTGGCCGTTGCGAAAACCATCCGCGGCGGGGGTGTTTTCCATCCTGGCGTAGACGGAGCCACGCGCCGGAAAGTGCAGCGTCCATTCGACAAACGGACCTGTAGCTTCTGCCGTACTGGCGATGCGGCTGCCAATACCGATCACCGTCTCCTCTCTGTCGCGAATCTTGAAGATTTCTGCCTGCATGTCGCCGACGACTGCCCGACCCGGCCATTCCAGCGCCGCCGGGATACTGGCGCCGGGGTTTGGCAGTCCAGCCATCACACGGTCGCGCGGCAGGTTGATATGAAACGTTTCAACGTTGCCGCCGTTTGCCCGCACGGAAATCAGCGACCGCTCGCGGTGCAGGTCCACGGCGGGTACGTACCACAGCAGCACACCCGTGCCGATGGCACCGAGTATCGTTGCGATGAGAAATGTCTTTATCAATCTGTTCATTCAGTTTGCCGCCGGATTCGGCATCAGTTCCGGGTAAGTTTAGTTAAATTTCCCTTCCGGCTCACTCCCGACGATTTGAAGTGTGACCTGGCGCACAAACAGCTGCTTTTCAGTACAATCCGGGTCCCGAAAGTCGCCCCTGGCGACGCCTGAAAATCACGCTTAACAAGACATGCCATGAAAGCTGTTTGCCTCTGGTCCGGACCTCGAAACGTGTCGACGGCGCTGATGTACAGCTTCGCGCAACGACCGGATACGCATGTGGTGGACGAGCCGTTATATGGCCATTTCCTCCGGGTGACCGGGACCGTTCACCCTGGACGCGACGAGGTTATGGACAACGTCAACTGCGATGGCGATGCCGTAATGCAGAGGTTGCTCACGGCGTCTTCCGATAATCCGGATGTCCTGTTCATGAAACAGATGGCGCATCACCTGGTCGAGCTGGACACGTCATTTCTTGAGACCACGCTAAACATCTTCCTGATCCGCGATCCTGAACAGATGTTGCCATCGCTGACGATTCAGTTGCCGGAAGCCGGATTGTTCGACACGGGGCTCAAGGTTCAGTGGGAGTTGTACGAGGCACTCATTGGCGCCGGCCAGTCGCCGGCGATTGTCGATTCCCGTGAGCTGCTACTCGATCCGGAAGGTGTGTTGTCCCGTCTTTGCGAGCATCTCGAGATCCCGTTCTTCGATTCGATGCTGTCGTGGGAAGCAGGACCAATTCGCGAAGACGGCATCTGGGCGCTGCACTGGTATCACGCCGTGCACAAGAGCACCGGATTCTCAACCTATCGACACAAGACGGACTTTCCCGGGCACCTGAAACCACGGCTCGAGGAATGTGCCCCGTGGTATGACAAACTTTTCGCGCACGCCATTCGTGCAGACCAATAAAAGCAACAGGGAGCATTGATGTGAAATTGCCAGATCCTCGTAACGAAGACATCCTGGTGCATGTAAACGGGCGACTTGTTGAACGCGCCGATGCCCGCGTATCGGTTTTTGACAGCGTCGTTCAGGGCGGCGATGCAGTTTGGGAAGGCCTGCGCGTCTACAAGGGGCGAATTGCAGCACTGGGCGGACACCTGCAAAGGTTGCAGAACTCCGCACATACGCTGGCCTTTGCTAATGTCCCTGATTCTGACGAGATCAGGCAGGCTATTTTCTCGACGCTGGAGGCGAATGGCATGACGGACGATACACATATCCGCCTTACGCTTACCCGCGGCGAAAAGACGACGTCGGGCATGAACCCGAAGCTGAACCAGTCAGGTTGTTCGCTGATCGTACTGGCGGAATGGAAACCGCCGATCTATTCGGACGAGGGTATTCGTGTGGTGACGTCTGCGATCCGTCGCAACACACCCCAATGCCTGGATTCGAAGATTCACCACAATAACCTGCTGAACAACATCATGGCCACGATCGACGCCAACGTGGCCGGTGTCGAAAGCGCCATCATGCTCGATGTCAACGGTTTCATATCCGAGACTAACGATACGAATATATTTATGGTGTGTGGTGGCAGGCTTCTGACGCCATTCGCTGATGCCTGCCTGCCGGGGCTCACGCGTCAGATGATTCTCGACATCGCGGAAGCAGCGGACATTCCTGCCGCCGAGAAAGATCTGTCTCTTACGGAACTCTATACGGCGGACGAAGCCTTCACGACCGGGACCATGGGTGAGTTGACGCCGATTCTCGAGGCTGATGGTCGCATCATTGGCGGCGGCAAGGCCGGGCTACTGACGCAGCGATTGCAGGGCTTACACCGGGAATACGCATACGAGCACGGCGAAGCACTGCCGTTTGCCTGAGCTAACTCGCGTCCTTCAGTTGAATCGTCGTATTCGCAAGAACGGCCGGATCGATTCGTGCATGGTTGGCAATCAGCGCCTTTGATTGCACGTAGTCCCTGGGTGCGTTGACAGCATCCACAGCGATGAGTTTTCCACCGCGCAGATAAAGGCAGGAAAACGATTTTGATGTCGGGTCGCCACGCATTACAACGTCGTCATATCCCTGAGAGATCCCGGCGATTTGCAATTTGAGATCATACTGGTCGGACCAGAACCACGGTACTTGCGAATAAGCGGTGTCTTCACCACAGATATTGGCGGCAGCTGTCTTGGCCTGTTCGAGCGCGTTGTGGACGGACTCGAGCCGAAGGCAGGTGTCCAGCACTCTGTTCGGATGAAACGAACAGTCGCCGATGGCGTACAGATCTGGATCGCTGGTCCGACAGTGATCGTCGACAATGATGCCGTTTCCGACGTCGAGACCGGCATTTGTTGCAAGCTCCATATTGGGCACGATTCCAATGCCTATCACGACCATGTCGGTGTCGAGCGTTTCGCCGTTGCCAAGCAGTACGCCATCGACGCGACCGCTGCCCGTCAATCCGTTAACGCCGGTCGACAATAACAACTCGACGCCATTATTACGGTGAACCGCTGCGTAGAACGATGACAGCTCCGGTGAGACCACGCGGCTCATCACCCGGTCTGCCATCTCGACGACGGTTACCTCAAGCCCCAACTGCGCTGAGACAGCGGCGACCTCCAGGCCGATATAGCCGGCACCCACTATGGCGATGCGCTTGCCGGCTGCGATTTCGTCCCGGATTCCGTTGACGTCGTCAATCCCGCGCAGGTAGTGGATGCCCTCCAAATCTGCGCCCGGTACATCCAGTTTTCGCGGCCTGCTGCCCGTCGCGATGATGGCCGCATCGTAGTCGAACTGTTCGCCTGACGCAGTGCTGACGCGTTGCCTGTCACGATCGATACAGGTGACGCGATCGCCCAGGACCACCTTTATATTGGGTGCATCGTAGAAATCCTGCGGTTTGAAGTACAGCCGCTCGGCAGGCATCTCGCCCGCGAGGAACTTCTTGGACAGGGGCGGACGCTGGTAGGGATACCAGGCTTCTTCGCCAATCAGGATGATGTTGCCGGCAAATTTCTTCTGGCGTAGAGAGAGTACAGCCTGTCCGGCACCGTGACCGGCACCAATGATGACGACGTTTTTCATGCGCTTTATTCTACGTGCATGCCTGATTTGGTAACAGCGAGTGCGCACTGCCTGCAGGTTCGTAGAAAGTGCCCACTCTATCCGCGCGACTTAATTTGTGACCGACTCTCGGTTATGCTCGCCGCATGAACGCACATGCAATAAGAATTCACGAATACGGCGGCCCTGAAGTCCTGCAGTATGAATCGATCGAAGTGCCCGAACCCGGCGAGGGCGAGGCGACTATTCGGCACACGGCAATCGGCCTGAACTTCATCGACACCTACCATCGAACCGGTTTGTATCCACTCGACCTGCCATTGGGTCTCGGTACCGAGGCAGCAGGGATCGTAGAGGCCGCAGGTCCCGGCGTTACCGACGTTTCACCGGGCGACCGCGTGGTTTACACAGGCTTGCCACTGGGTGCGTACTCGACGGCCAGAAACTATCCTGCGAATCGCCTGGTGCCGATACCGGAAGGAATTTCCGACGAACATGCCGCTGCGGTTCTCCTCAAGGGATTGACTGCGTGGTACCTGCTTCGGCGCAGTTATCCCGTCAAGGCTGGCGATACCGTGTTGCTCTATGCGGCGGCCGGGGGTGTAGGTTCATTGGCGGCGCAGTGGGCGAAGCACCTCGGAGCAACAGTGATTGGTGTCGTCAGCACGGATGAGAAGGCAGAGCGAGCCCGCGAAAAGGGTTGCGAGCACATCATCATGTCAGACAATGCCGATATCGCCGGCACTGTTCGCGATCTGACCGGTGGAGAAGGTGTTGCCGCTGTCTATGACTCGATCGGCAAGGACACGTTCATGACCTCACTGGACTGCCTCAGACCGCATGGCGTCATGGTGACATTTGGCAATGCCACCGGTCCCGTCGACCCGTTTGCGCCGGCCGAACTGGCCAAGCGCCACTCGTTGTACGTTACTCGTCCGGTGTTATTCGATTTCGTCGCTACGCACGATGATCTGCTCGGCGCGACCAGGGAGTTGTTCGGGGTGATGCAGGAAGGTGCCGTGACCGTGGACGTCAATCAGACGTATGCGCTGGCCGACACGGCGCAGGCGCATATCGATCTGGAGTCCAGGATGACGACCGGCTCGACGATCCTGAAACCCTAGAAGGCTTTCTACGGAGAGATCGGCGTCAGCGGCCAGAGAATGGGTAGCAATACCATCACGGTGATAAAGACGACGATCGTCAGTGGCATGCCGACCTTGATGTAGTCCACGAAACGGTAGCCACCGGGACCCATGACCAGGATGTTGGCAGGGTGCGAGATCGGGCTCGTGAAACTCGCCGATGCAGCCATCGCTATTGCCATCATCGCCGTCTCCGGCGAATAGCCCATGTCGGACATTGCGGAAAGCACGATGGGCGACATCAGTACGACCAGGGCTGCCGTGGGAATAATCATCGTTGCCATCGCGGTCAGGACGTAGAGCCCGGCAATGACAGGCCAGGGCCCTGCATCGCCCAGCAACAGCATGACCTGATCGGCCAGGTAAGAGGCTGCGCCGGTATCCTGCATTGCCGTGCCGAGCGGCAACATGCCGGCTATGAGGAATATCGCGCGCCAGTCGATGGCGCGATAAGCCTGCTCCATGGTCAGGCAGCCGGTTAATACCATGATGCTGCCGCCAACCACCGCGGCGATCGCGATCGGTGCGTAGCCCGCCATGACGCTCAAGACCACGGCCAGCATGATGAAAGCAGCCAGTGGCGCACGCTGCGTGTCGGGCGGTTTCTGGCCCAGCGGCGTCAGGATCAGGAAGTCGGAGTCATTACTGAGAAGCTGCAGCCTGTCATGAGGTCCAAGCAGTAAAAGGGCGTCACCGACCTGCAGGCGCTCATTCGCAAGGTCGTCGCCTATCGGGCCGCCCTCGCGCCAGATACCGGCAAGCTCGATGCCATATCGTTCACGAAAGTTCAGCTCGCCGACTGTACGACCGGCCAGGGTGGAGCGCGGATCGAGGGTTGCATCCATCAGGGTCAGGCGCTCGGACTTGAGCGCGCCGAGGTTGGGTGCGACCTTGGTTTCGACCTCGAGCTCCTGCAGGCCGCGTAGTACATCGAGGTCCGCGTGCTGACCCTCGATCAGCAGGAGGTCGCCGCCTTCGAGCACTTCGCCGCCGCGTGGCATCACATTCAGTTGGCCGTCGCGGAAGATCGCGACGACACGGAAGTCGAACACGTCGGCCAGACGGCTCTTCTCCAGCGTCGCGTCAGCAAGGCCGCTGTACTTCGGCAGGCGCACGACGAACATGCGTTCTTCCGTGTTGTATTGCTCTTTCAACGCTTCGTCGGCCAGCAAGTTAGCGTCATCAAAGTCTGCAAAGCGATCGAGGTCCTCGACGTCTTCGACTTCGCCCTGAACGAGAATCCGGTCCCCCGCGCGCAATGGCACGTAGGCGAGATTGGTCAGGCGATAGTTGTTACGGCGAAACAGTCCGACCACGCTGACATTGAATCGACTGCGAAAGCCTGCGTGTCGAACAAGTTCGCCGATCAGTGGCGATCCCTCCGCCAGCGTGACCTCTGCGTAGGCCACCTTGGCGGCGACCATGGATTTAAGGACAGGCGCTTCGCGTTCGATCACCAGGTCGCTCCAGCGCTGGAGCTCCTTGAACTGGTCGGCACGGCCCTGGACAAGGATACCGTCGCCGCCACGCAGGACAGTCTGCCTGCTGGGCAGGGTCTCGCTGCGTCCAAATCGAATAAGCGCGAGAATGATCAGGCCGGTGGACGAGCCGATTCGGGTTTCACCCAACGTCTTGCCGACCAGGATGGAATCCATCGGCACACGAAGCAGAAAGGTGCGCTCCTGCAGTTTGTAGCGGTTTCTAAGGCTGCGTTGACTGTGATGCCGGCTGCGGTCTGACTGGCGCTTCGGCAACATGAATCTCCCGATAAGAGCGACGAAGATGACGCCGACCACCATGATCGCACCACCGATCGGCGTAAAGTCGAACAGCTCGAAGGTCCGGTAGCCGTTTTGCGTCATCACTTCACTGATCAGCAGGTTGGGCGGTGTGCCGATCTGTGTCATCAGGCCGCCGAGCAGGGTTGCGTAGGCCAGCGGCAACAGTAGCCGGGATGGTGAAATCCGGGTACGTCGGGCCACCTCGATGACGACGGGCAGCATCAATGCCGCCACACCGATGTTGTTCATGAACGCGGAGAGCACTGCCGCCGTGATCATGATGACCACGATCATCGCGATCTCGCGCCGCCCGGCGAGCCGCATCACCTGTCGGCCGATAATATCGGCGATTCCGGTCCGCGTGAGACCCTCACTGAGGATAAACATGGCCCATACCGTGATGACGGCGCTGTTCGAGAAGCCGGCAAATGCTTCGCTGGTGGTGACGAGGCCGGAAACCGCCAGCGCGCAGAGCACCAGCAGGGCGACGAGATCCATTCGGATGACTTCGCTAACAAAGAGAATCAGCGAGATGGCGAGAATGCCAAGGACAAGTCCGATCTCAAATGTCATTTCGCGCTGTGGCCTGTACTACGGAAGAGTCATCAAAGAGAATGTAAGGGTCTTATACACGACGCTAACATCATGAACCAGCGCTCACTTGGCGGCAAATGACGACGTCACAAATCTATTCTCCACGTATTGCATCGTCGTCCGCCTGGCACGACATCCGCGGCGTTCGCTATCACGTCTATGAATGGGGCAACCGCGACAATCCGCTCCTCGTCCTCTTGCACGGCTGGGGCGACACCGGGGCTTCCTTCCAGTTCCTGGTCGACGAACTGGAAAGGGACTGGTTTGTGATTGCACCGGACTGGCGTGGCTTTGGCTTGTCGCACTGTCGCTGCGACAGCTACTGGTTTCCGGACTACATCGCGGACCTGGACGGCCTGCTGCAGATCTATCAGCCTGACGAACCGGTCAACCTGCTCGGTCACAGCATGGGCGCAAATGCAGCAGGCATCTATGCCGGAACCTTTCCCGAGCGCGTGGCTAAATTCGTTAACGTGGAGGGGTTCGGCCTGGCCGATAACGATTCCGGCAACGCACCGTCCAATTACCGGCGCTGGGTCGAACAGTCCCGGCAGATGCCGGCCTACAGCACCTACCCCGAACTTGAAGATCTCGCCCGACGAATTAACAGACGCAGCCCGGGCATGAGCCCAGAACAGGCGATGTTCGTCGCCGGTCACTGGGCGGAGCGGGGAGAAGATGGACTGATCCATCTGCGTGCCGACCCGGCCCACAAATTACCGAATGCGGTGCAGTATCGTCGTGCCGAAGCAGAAGCGTGCTGGAACAGCGTGACTGCACCGGTCCTCCTGGTCGTTGGCGAAAACACGGACTTCAAGGCCGCCATGAAGGTATGGCTGGACCCGGACGAGTCACGGCATCCGTTTCACGGCGCTGAATCTGTCGAGATTCCGGGGGCAGGGCACATGGTGCACTTCGAGGCACCGGCGGCGCTGGCCCGTGCGACGGAGGGGTTTGTGTAGATTCTGCAGAAACTAGTGCCACTCCATGCGGCTTGCAGCGCATAAAAAAACGGTGGCCGAAGCCACCGTTTAAAGTTACGAAACAAAACCTTTGGGAGATTCAATTGTTTCGTATTTCATCCTGGCTGGGGTGTCCCCAGTGCAGAATAAAACCTACCTCACATGTTCCAGTCATGATCCTATGAAAACGTTTCCCAAGTTTCAATAACCTGGCCACAATTCTTGGCTATATACCCAAAATCGGGTTCCAGGCGTAACCGATCGGCAGACCAGTCGTATAATGGAAAAAACGCCTGAGGGGAGGCAAAAATGAGCAATGCGGCGTCTGAATTATCCGTTAAGGAGCAGGTTTCCGAGGAGGAGTGGGAAACCCGCGTGAACCTGGCTGCCTGCTATCGCCTGATCGCGATGTTTGGCTGGGATGACCTCATCTTCACGCATATTTCCGCCCGGGTGCCGGGACCGGAGCACCACTTCCTGATCAACGCCTATGGGCTTCTATTCGACGAAATGACTGCATCGAGCCTGGTCAAGGTCGATCTTGGCGGCGAGATCGTGCAGGACTCGCCGTACTTCATTAATCCGGCCGGCTTCACGATTCACAGTGCTGTACACGCGGCGCGCGAAGATGCCGGTTGCGTATTGCATACGCATACGCGTGCTGGCGTCGCCGTTTCCGCGCAAAAAGAAGGCCTGTTGCCAATATCGCAAATTGCGGCTGTCGCCAGTTCCGCATTGTCCTATCACGACTACGAAGGCATCGCATTAAACGAAGAAGAGAAACCACGCCTGGTGGCAGACCTGGGTGACAACAACTTCTTTATTCTGAGGAACCATGGCCTGCTGACTGTCGGCGAGACGATTCCGGATGCATTTCTCTATATGTATGCATTGGAAACCGCCTGCCAGATCCAGATCGGTGCACAGGCAGGCGGTGGGGAGTTGATCCGCGTTAATCAGCAGATTCTCGACGGCATCAAGGCAGCCGTCGAACAGGTGCTGAAAGGATTCGGCGGTGATCTGGCATGGCCGGGTTTACTCAGGAAGCTTGATCGTCAGGATCCGTCCTACCGGGAGTAGTGCGCGACCAATTTGAACGGCCTGATCTACAGGCCGGGAAATATCAGTAATGTAACCACTGCGAAGATGCCGATATCCTGCACCCGGTCATTGAGTTTTGCCGCGCCCATGATTTCCTGAACTTTTCTGCCAGTCCGGCGCATCAAAGCGCGGCGTCTTAACGATTACGCCAGGAACATCCTGTACGCAGGATTATCGCTTTCCTCAAAGTGTGAGTAGCCGAGATCGGCGAGATGCGCCCCGATCTCGTCAGACTTGTCTTCGGGTACCTGGATGCCTGCGAGTACACGGCCATGATCCGAGCCGTGATTTCGATAGTGGAACAGGCTGATGTTCCAGTCGGTACCGATCGCCTGCAGGAAGTCGAGCAGGGCACCCGGTCGTTCGGGGAATTCAAAGCGGAACAACCTTTCATTTTCAAGGTTGGCTGCACTACCGCCGACCATGTGGCGGATGTGCAGTTTCGCCATTTCGTCATCGCTCAGGTCAGCAACGAGGTAGCCGAGTGCAGACAGGTGATCGAGCAGTTCGGCGTGTTCCTCGGCGCCGCGTCGTAACTGAACGCCCACGAAGATGTGTGCATTCTTTGCATCGTTATAGCGATAGTTGAACTCGGTGATGCCGCGACGACCCAATGCCTGACAGAATTTGCGGAAGCTGCCCGGCTCTTCCGGGATTTCAACAGCCAGCAACATCTCCTGCTGCTCACCGACCGCGGCACGTTCTGCAATGTGGCGTAAGCGATCGAAGTTGACGTTTGCGCCGCAATTGATCACGACGAATGCCTTGTCATTTTCTTCGTGTTCTGCAATGTACTTTTTCACACCCGCTACGGCGAGTGCACCGGCAGGCTCAACAATTGAACGCGTGTCCTCGAAAATGTCCTTGATGCCGGCACAGATCTGGTCGGTATCCACGGTGACGATCTCGTCAACGAACCTGGAACAAAGTCGAAATGTCTCATCACCAACACGCTTTACTGCGACACCGTCGGCAAAGATACCCACATGATCTAGGGTGATCGGCCTGCCGGCTGCAATCGATTCACTCATGGCCGCGGAATCCTGGGGTTCCACTCCGATGATTTTCACGTCAGGGCGTTTTGCTTTTATATAGGTGGCAATACCCGCCATCAGGCCGCCGCCCCCGATGGGTACAAACACTGCTGCAACGTCGTCGCTCATCTGGTCGATGAGTTCCTTGCCGATCGTTCCCTGGCCGGCGATGACCGTCGGGTCGTCAAAGGGATGAATAAAGGTCAGGCCCTGCTCATCGACCAGTTCGCAGGCTCTTGCATAAGCCTCGTCGTAATTGTCACCATGCAGGATCACCTCCCCGCCGAGTGAAGCGACGGCATTCACTTTGATGGACGGTGTCGTCACCGGCATCACGATGATCGCTTTCGCGTTACGGCGCCGGGCCGCCAACGCCACGCCCTGGGCGTGGTTTCCCGCGGAGCTGCAAATGACCCCGGCGTCGATGGCCTCCTGCGGCAGGCTGGAGAGTTTGTTGTAGGCCCCTCGAAGCTTGAACGAGAATACAGGTTGCAGGTCCTCGCGTTTCATCAGGATGCGACAGCCCAGCCGCTTCGACAGGTTCGAAGCGATTTCCAGCGGCGACACCTTCGCGACATCATAGACGTCCGCGGCGTCGATCAACTCGATGTAGTTATCAGCATGCATGGGACGGGCAAGAGTAGCCTATCAGCAGGGTGGCGGTGAAGGTTTTGGGTGAATTCGATCCGGGTCGAATCTTCGGACAACGGGAAGATTGAGCGTTCGAGATGCACCGGAGTCTCGTGTTGGAATAGCGAATTCGGTAGCAGGTCCAGGGACAGGACATGCCAGGAGAAATATCGAGCCGTAACGGGCATGCCGGATTGTTTCGGCCAGCCGCGTTGCGTGCTGCCGGATTTCGACTATTCGGTGACGTATGCATCGCTCTGCCGCCTGCTGCAACGCTGTGCGCTGCAGTTGGAGCCACATCGATATCTCTTCTGGCGGCTGCGATGTGGTTCGTCGAAGTGCCGGTGCGAATCGTGGCAACAGGGATGCTGATGCCGCCGGGCGGTCCCCTGAATGTGGTGGCGCCGGACACCGGGCAGGTAGGCGCGCTGTACGTACAGGAAGGCCAACGGGTTCATGTGGACGACGTTCTACTCGAGGTTGCGGCACATGGACCAGAAACAAATACCGGCCGAAACGCGAAAGCGGAACTTCAATCCCTGCGCGAAGAATATCAACTGCTCGATGTGGTGATCGGACAGCAGCGCGCCGTGTTCGATGAACGGCGGACGCGACTGGTTGAGGAGTTAAAGCTCGCGCAATCGCGTGTCGCGTACCGCGAGCGCCAGGTGGCTGACCACGAAGCGAAGCTCGCTGTTATCGCTGCAAGATTGTCCCGGTTGCGCGAGCTGTCGGCGGCAGGTCATGTGTCGAGAGACAGCGTTGATGTTGAAAGCCTGGGCCTGGCCGATGCACGTTCAGCCGCGATGTCGGCAAAGGCCGCGATGATCGAGTCACAATCTCAGCTCCGGAATCTGCAGAGTCGAGAAACCGAGATGGACCTGGAATTTGACCTGGTCGTCGCTGAGTACCTGTTGCGGCAGAAGCAACTGCTTCGGCAGATCAGCAAGCGCGAGATACTTGCGGTACACGACGTGATTGCGCCCAGAGATGGAACGGTGGCGCAGATTTCAGTGACTTCCGGTTCGTCGGTGAGCAAGGGTCAGGTTGTCGCAAAGTTACTGGAGACTGATGCGTCGCCCCACGCGTGGATGTACGTGTCGAGCGCGCGAGCGCGGCAGATGCGCGTCGGCGAGACCGTCGAACTGCAAATGGACGCCTGGCCGGCATCACAGTACGGGACCCTGGAGGCCAGAGTAGAGTCAGTTTCCGGATTTGTCCTTCGCCCGGCGGATGTTCCTGCGCCAATTCCGATCACTGAACCGGTCTACGAAATCAGGGCATCGCTGGGCGATAAGAATGCCATAGGGATAAAACCAAACCCGGGGGCGACATTCACGGCACAGATCATCAGTCGACGATACCGCCTGTATCAATGGCTGACACGACATCTCTACAACGCGACAAGCTCGACGAATGCGTAAACGGAAATGGCCGCAGCGTCGCCGATCGGTACCGGTTGTCCTTCAGCAAGAGCGGTCGGAATGCGGTCTCGCCTGTTTGGCAATGGTGGCATCGACCATCGGATGCGATTGGTCGCTAACCCGGTTACGTCAGATGTCCGGCCCTGTTGCCCGTGGTGCCAGCCTGGAGCAGCTGCTGCGGTTGTCGCGCCAACTGGGTCTTGTCGCGAGACCGGTGAAGCTCCCGCTGAGCGACCTGCGCAAGCTGGCATTGCCGGCCGTCCTGCATTGGCGAATGAATCACTATGTTGTACTGGTCCGGGTCCGCCGTCGGCAGGCCCTCATTCATGATCCGGCGATTGGAAGGCAGTGGGTTGCCATTAACGAACTCGATGCGTCGTTTACCGGAATTGCTCTTGGGTTACGCCGCAGCCCCGATTTCGTGCCCTGCGCCAGGGATACCGAAGCAGGCTTGTTCCGATTGATCCGTGGTATTGGCGACGTTCGGCAGTACCTGGCGACGGTCCTGCTTCTCGTGTTGGCGGGTCAACTGATGTCGCTTGCGCCGGCAGTGGTTACCCAGCTTTTGATTGATGAGGTGATACTCGGGCAAGCGGATCTCTGGTTGCAATGTGCACTCATCGGACTGACTGCAGTCCTCCTGAGCGGCATTCTTCTGGATATGTTGCGGCGCTGGCTGACCTTGTATGCGGGTGCGAGGCTTGCCGTGGATACAACCTGCAATCTTGTCGCTCATCTGTTACGCGTGCCAGC
This sequence comes from uncultured Woeseia sp., assembly GCA_964630795.1. GTDB lineage: Bacteria > Pseudomonadota > Gammaproteobacteria > Steroidobacterales > Woeseiaceae > SZUA-117. Next base: position 62,786 of record CAZVWF010000004.1, read on the forward strand.
TGAATTTATCCGGGACCGCCATCTCGGTGATGTCATGTCCAGGCTGGACTCGCTGGTTCCGCTACGCCAGGCAGTTACCGAGAAGGGGATCGATGTGGTCGCAAATGTCACAATGCTGTTCGTGACGCTCGCAGTCATGACGGTTTTCAGCACGGCACTGACACTGGTCTCGCTGATCGGTTTACTGGCGACATTCGCGTTACTGGGAGTGATGTTGCCGACGATGCAACAGCTCAACAATCGCCTCCTTGCACAACGTGCCGATGAGAGTACGTCTCTCATGGAATCCCTTCGCGCCTATGAGTCGATCCAGTCCCTCGGTCTTGCCGAGGTTCGGGGAACGCACTGGCAAAATCGATACTTCGCGTCGACGGATACCGCCTATCGCCTGGGAAAGCTGGAAATAACCAGGATGTCGCTCCTGGGTGTAATCGCTGGTGGCGAGCAGGTTGCCTTTCTTTTGATTGGAATCGCGGGTGCCATCGAGCAGAAGATCTCCATCGGCGTGTTGTTCGCGTTCATGAGCCTGCGTGGACGGTTTGCCAGCGCCGCGACACGCCTGGTCGAGGGATTTCATTTTTTCTCATTACTACGCGTACACGTGCGCCGTCTGGCCGATCTGACCTCCGTCGAATCGGAGAAGCCTGCCCCGGCTGGTGTCCTGACCACGGCATTGGTCGGCAAGCTTGAGGCCAGAAAGATGAACTTCGGTTTTTCGCCGGATACGCCGCTTGTCAGGAACTTCGAATGCCGCATCGCACCCGGAACGCATGTGGTGATAACGGGCCCCAGCGGTTGTGGCAAATCAACGCTCCTGAGGATCATGAGTGGCCAGTTGCAGCCAGGCTCGGGTCAATTCCTGGTCGACGACGTCGAGCTCGAACTGTGGGACCGTGCAGCCTATGTTCAGCAGATTGGTGTTGTCCTCCAGTCAGACCATCTCTTCCAGGGTACGATTGCCGAGAATATTGTCGGCTTTTCTGCCTGTCCTGACATGGTGCGCGTGCGGCGCGCCGCCACGGCTGCGTCAGTCTGGGACGATATCCGACAAATGCCTATGCAAACCGAAACCCTGTTAGGTGACACAGGGTCCACGCTATCCGGTGGACAGGTTCAGCGCCTGGTCATTGCCCGAGCGCTTTATCGCGAGCCGAAGATCCTCTTCCTGGATGAAGCCACCAGCCAGCTTGATATCGATACCGAAAATCGCGTGCTGGCGAATATCGGGAAGCTGGACATCACGGTCGTTAGCGTTGCACATCGCCCCGGCGCCATTGCAAAAGCTGCCCAGGTCATTACGATCAGCGACCCGACCGTCAAATGCTGTCCGTCGCACCCGGAATAGCGCGGTGTCGATTGGTATTCGCAGAAAGAACAGTCCCGCTGGTGGCGTAGTCATCAATTCCCTGCTAAAAATCGAGCAGCGATCGCGGAAGGGCGATACGATGTGACACTCCGGGCTCCGGTCCGGGCGACGCACACTCTAATAAAGGGGCGCCTGCTTCCCGTCCAGCCGAAAAGATGAATCAGCTACTTATTACCAATGCACGCCTCGTCAACGAGGGTGAAACCCGCGATGCAGATGTCCTGATTCGGGGCGATCGCATCGAGCAAATCGGCGCCGGTATTTCCATCGGCGATAATGTTGACGTACTCGATGCCAGGGGAAAGATGCTCTTGCCGGGCATGATTGACGACCAGGTGCACTTCCGTGAGCCGGGTTTGACCAACAAGGGCGACCTGGCGACGGAGTCGGCAGCAGCCGTTGCCGGTGGCATCACCAGTTTCATGGACATGCCCAACGTCAATCCGCAAACCACGACACGTGAGGCCTTGGCAGACAAGTACAGGATTGCCGAAGGTCGCTGTCGCGCGAACTACGGTTTTCACTTCGGTGCGACCAATCGAAACATCGAGGAGATCAAGGCGCTTCAGGTCGGCGAAGCGACCGGCATCAAGGCCTTCATGGGAGCCTCGACCGGTGACATGCTGGTGGACGACCCCGAGGCGCTCGAACTGCTGTTCGAACACGCCCCAGTGATCGTCCTGACTCACTGCGAACACTCGCCGACAATCGGGGACAACGAAGCCAGGGCCAGGGCCGAGTTTGGCGAAGACGTGCCGATGTCGGAGCACCCGGCCATTCGCTCTGCCAATGCCTGCCTGTTGTCGTCCAGCCAGGCCCTGGATCTCGCTCGCAGGCATGATGCGCTGTTGCATGTTCTGCACCTGACGACGGCCATCGAGATGGGACTGTTCACGAGGGGTCATCGCAAGGACAAGCGCATTACAGCGGAGGTCTGCGTCCACCATCTGTGGTTTGATGAGAGCCGCTACAAGGACCTGGGGACACGCATCAAGTGCAACCCGGCCATCAAGAGCGTCTCGGATCGCGAGGCGCTGATCAGGGCGGTCAACGAGGACCGGATCGACATCATCGCGACAGACCATGCGCCGCACACGGCGAGCGAGAAGGGCGAAACCTACTTCAAGGCGCCGGCCGGGCTACCGCTTGTCCAGCACGTCATGCTCTGCCTGTTCGACATGGCGCAGAATGGTCAGCTCGACTACGAGCGCATCGTTGACAAGACAGCACATGCGGTCGCCGATATTTTCGGTGTCGTGGATCGAGGCTATGTCCGTGAGGGTTACTTTGCCGACCTGGTGTTGATGGACCCGGATCATCCGACGCTGGTCCAGCCGTCGAACCTGTACGCCAAGTGTCACTGGTCGCCATTCGAGGGCCACACTTTCCATTCGTCGGTGGACACGACGATCGTAAACGGGGTGATCGTATATGCCGACGGCAAGTTGACCGGAGAAATCCCCGGCATTCGACTCGACTGCAACCGGGCCCGCTAAGGCGTCGTCACTCTATATATAAGAGTGATTTCGCTGCGCATTTTTACAGAAGATCAAAACTGTTTACTTTCCGGGCGATCCCGGTAATCTACGCAAAATATACGGTATTGACGCAAGTCTTCGGTCGCAGGGTTACATCCCGGTTAAAACTGAATGAAACCAACTGACACGTCTAATCCCGACTACTTTCACAAGGTGGTCGACTGTCAGTGGGCTTGCCCCGCACATACCGATGTACCCGGCTATATCCGCCTGATCGCCCAGGGTGAATTCTCAGAAGCCTACATGCTCAACCGGAAGTCTAATGTCTTCCCGGGCATTCTCGGGCGTGTCTGTGACCGGCCTTGCGAGCCGGCCTGCCGTCGCGGACGTGTTGAGGACAAGGCGGTGGCGATTTGCCGCCTGAAGCGGGTTGCCGCAGATCATCGCGATGACATCGTCGACCGCCTGCCGAAAAAGCCGGAAAAGACCAATGGCAAAAAGGTGGCACTGCTCGGTGCGGGTTGCGCGTCGCTCGCGGTGGCGAATGACCTGCTGCCGATGGGCTACGAGGTAACCATCTTCGAGGCACTCGACACCACGGGTGGCCTGATGCGTACGAACATTCCGCAATTTCGGCTGCCGCCCAATGTGCTCGATGAGGAGATTAAATACATCCTCGACATGGGCGCGGATCTGAAGCTCAATCA
>CAZVWF010000005.1:0-32419 GCA_964630795.1 uncultured Woeseia sp.
CGAGGTACGATCTGGGGTGAAAACGTTCAGCGACTGGCCGACCTTCCCGCAGCTGTACGTCAATGGCGAACTCATCGGCGGCTGCGACATCGTCGTCGAGATGTACCATTCCGGCGAGTTGAAGGACCTGCTGGGCGAGGATGCGGCAAGTCCCGCAGACGCCTGATCGCGGACGTCGGCCATGAGGCCGGCATGCGAACAATCGCAGGGTACGTGCAGGACGGGCTAACGCTCGCCCTGTCGGCTGGGTTCGGTATCGGCAGGCCGACCTCAGTCCCTGCGGCAAAATTGATGCCGGTTCCGATCAATTTCAGACAGCGCCAGCCCGAGCAGAAGAATACCGCTTGAACGAAAGCGTTTCGTAGCGTCCCCGGCTAGTTCCTGGTCGCATCGAACGTCGGTTTGAACCGATTGACTACATCACAAAAGACATCTGCAGTGACCTCGGCGTCGTACGCGGCGGAGTGAGCAGAGTCCTCGTCCCAGGGCAGGCCGGCCGCCTTCACTGCCCGCGCCAGGACCGTCTGACCGTACGCAACGCCACACAATGTTGCCGTATCAAAACTGCTGAATGGATGAAACGGGTTTCGTTTGATCGAACTCCGTTCAACGGCCTCATTCAAAAAGCTCAGGTCGAAGAAGGAATTGTGTCCGACGAGGATGGCCCGTGTGCATGAGGCTTCCCGGACAGCGCGCCGCACTTCGCGAAATACGTTTTGCAGGGCTTCTTTTTCGTCGATTGCCGGTCGCAGCGGGTGGTCCGGGTCGATGCCATTGACTGCGAGGGATGCGGGTTCGAGATTTGCGCCTTCGAATGGACTGATGTGGTAACGAATGGTCTCGCCGCGCATCAGCGTGCCGTCGTCGCCACTCTCCAGGAGCACGGCGGCTATCTCCAGCAGTGCGTCCGTCTTCCAGTTGAAACCGCCCGTCTCGACGTCCACGACGACCGGAAGAAAACCGCGGAAGCGGTCTGACATTGCAAAGGGTGCAGTCACGTCAGTCTGGCGTTCAGTCTGCGCCGCCAACCAGGTTCTTGTCGAGAATCAGGTTCGTGGAAAACCTGACGCCGAAACCTGTCAGTTCTGTCGGCACATGGGCAAGCCCGCCTTTCCGGCTCACCGAACTCAGATCCACGTGGATCCAGTCACATTGCTCAGCGACAAATTCCTGCAGGAAGCTGCCAGCGAGGATGTGATCTCCGCTGCCATTGGGCGAGCACTGTGCGATGTCCGCCGTGTCACTCTTCAGTTCCTCGAGATACTCCTTGCCGATCGGAAATGGCCAGACTCGTTCACCGCTGTCACGCCCGGACTTCTTTAGCACGGGATGCAAGTCCGGACGATTTGTAAATACACCGCTATAGCGCGTGGTCACCGCGTTCATGCAGGCGCCGGTCAAGGTTGCGTAATCGATGATCGTTTTCGGCTTGTCCTCGCTCGCGAGAGTCAGTGTATCGGCCAGCGCCATGCGGCCTTCCGCGTCCGTGTGAATGGTCTGGATCGTCTTGCCATTCAACGCGGTAACGACATCCTGCGATTTGTATGCCGTCGGGCCTGTGCGGTTCTCGGTAATTGCGAGCCAGGTATCGATCGGCATGTCCACGTTGAGGCGGGTCAGTGCTAACAGCGTTCCGACAGCAACGGCGCTGCCGCCCATGTCGATATGCATATCGAGCATCGACGTGAATGGTTTGAGATTGGTACCGCCGGTATCAAAGATGATGCCTTTGCCGACGAGGCTCAATTCGGGCGCTGCTGTCTTGCTGCCGGGTCGGTAACGCAAGCGTACGATCGCAGCACTGTCATCGGCATTGCCCTGCGCCACCGCGAGGAATGCACCGGCACCCATCTTCTTCAGCTCGGCGACGCTGTATCGCTTGTACTGCCAGCCTTCGTCCCTGGCGACGTGCTTCAACAAGTCCGTATATGCGCTGGCATCGAGTTTGTTCGCGGGCAGTGCGGTTAGGAAGCGGGCGACGTTGTTGCCTTCCGCCTCTGCAACTTCCCGGCTCACATCGATTCGATCCGGCGCACCCATGATCCGCACGCTACGAATCCGGGGCGGTGCCCCCCTGGTTTTGTAGGCGGGCATACTGTATGCGGCCGCCAGCGCGGCGGCGGTCAGGTGGCGGGACAGGCGCGCCTGATCGGCCTCGTCAAACCCCAGCACCCAGATGCCCAGGATGCCTGCCTTTTCGCCGGCCGTGGCCGCAACCATCTTACGGGCGAAGGACAGTAATTCGAAGGCGTCGAGTTTTGCATTGGTCGTACCGACGAAAAGCGTGGTTTGTTTCTTGTTATTCAGGCGAGATGCGACCACCGGGACGCTGCCCGTCGCCGCACGCTTCTTCAGCGCCTGTACGCGGCTGCCCTGGGGCACCTTTCGCCACAGCGCGGCGGGGACCTTTGCCGGCAGGACCAGCAACAACTGGTCAAGAGCCGCTAAAGTCTTGGCTCTCGTTGCGCCGGTTACCTGAGAAACTTTTATCGGTTTGGTTTTCTTGAAATTTTCGGCAAGACTTGTCATTTGGGAACTAACCTTATTGGGTCTGCTTGGGCCATAATACGGGGTATAAACTGGAAATTGCCGGACGAATGGTCCGGTCAATATAGAACGGTGATCCTAGCAGGACACCTGACCGAATTCACGCCGACACACTCTGCCGAAGCAGAGGCAGCATATTTGTGGATGACATATGAGCGAATTCAATCGTTTTGACGATATCGACCCGACCGAGACCCGGGAATGGCTTGAATCCATTGATTCAGTGCTCGGCGCGCATGGCCCGGAGCGCGCCCATTTCCTGCTCAACCAGATGGTCGACTTCGCACGACGATCCGGTGCCTATCTGCCTTTTACCCCTAATACGGCCTACCTCAATACCATCCCGACGGGCCGCCAGCCGGATTATCCCGGCGATCGTTCGATCGAAAAACGTATTGAGGCCTACATTCGCTGGAATGCGATGGCCATGGTGGTGCAGGCCAATCGCATCAGTTCGGAATACGGCGGACACATTTCGAGTTATGCATCATCGGCGACTTTGTATGAAGTGGGCTTCAACCATTTCTGGCGAGCGCCGACGCTCGAGCACGGCGGCGATCTCGTCTTTATCCAGGGACACTCGGCGCCTGGCATTTACTCGCGCGCCTTCCTGGAAGGTCGTTTGCACGAGGATCAACTCAATCGCTTCCGCCAGGAAGTCGGCGGAGACGGCTTGTCCTCCTATCCGCATCCCTGGCTCATGCCGGACTTCTGGCAATTCCCCACGGTCTCCATGGGACTGGGTCCGATGATGGCGCTCTACCAGGCGCGGTTCATGCGCTACCTGGAAAACCGCGGCATGATCCCGAAGAGTGATCGCAAGGTCTGGTGCTTCCTCGGCGATGGCGAGATGGATGAACCAGAGTCCATGGGCGCGATCACGATGGCGGTTCGCGAAAAGCTCGACAATCTGATCTTCGTCGTAAACTGCAATCTCCAGCGTCTGGACGGGCCGGTACGTGGTAACGGCAAGATCATCCAGGAACTCGAAGCAGCATTCCGTGGCGCGGGCTGGAACGTCATCAAGGTGATCTGGGGTGGTCGCTGGGATTCGTTGCTCGCAAGTGACGAGCATGGCCATCTGCGTCGCATCATGGAAGAGACGGTCGACGGCGAGTACCAGAATTTCAAAGCGAAAGGTGGCGCCTACGTTCGCGAAAATTTCTTCGGCAAGTACCCCGAAACGGCCGCGATGGTTGCCAACATGTCCGACGACGACATCTGGCGCCTCAATCGAGGCGGCCACGATCCGATCAAGGTCTACTCGGCGTACGACAACGCCGTGCGACACGAAGGTCAGCCATCGATCATCCTGGCCAAGACCGTGAAGGGATTCGGCATGGGTGCGGCCGGCGAAGGTCAGAACGTCGCGCACCAACAAAAGAAGCTCGATGTCGATGCCGTCCGGGAATTCCGCGATCGATTCAACATCCCGATCGCCGACAAGGACATCGAGGACCTGCCGTATTACAAACCGGACGATGACAGCCTCGAGATGCTCTATCTCAAGGATCGACGCAATCAGCTTGGCGGTTTTCTGCCAGCCCGGCGAACAGCCGCGCCGTCACTGGAAGTGCCGCCGCTGGACGCTTTGAAGACGCAGCTCGACGGTACAGGGGAGCGCGAAGCCTCGACGACGATGGTCTTCGTGCGCATCCTGACGTCACTCTTGCGAGACAAGAATATCGGCAAGAACATCGTACCGATTGTGCCCGACGAGGCGCGAACCTTCGGTATGGAAGGCATGTTCCGCCAGGTGGGTATTTACTCGTCCAAGGGCCAGCTCTATACGCCACAGGACGCCGATCAGCTTATGTACTACCGCGAGGATGTCGAGGGCCAGATTCTCGAGGAGGGGATCAACGAGGCAGGCGCATTCTGCTCATGGCTGGCATCCGGTACGTCCTACAGCAATCACGATATTCAGACGATTCCCTTTTACATCTACTACTCGATGTTCGGCTTCCAGCGTATCGGCGATTTCATCTGGGCAGGCGGTGACCTGCAGTCACGCGGATTTCTGATCGGTGGAACAGCGGGGCGGACAACACTGGCCGGTGAAGGCCTGCAACATCAGGACGGTCACAGCCTGGTGGCAGCTTCGACGGTACCGAATTGCGTGTCTTATGACCCGACGTATGCCTACGAACTCGCAGTCATCATCCAGGACGGATTGCGGCGCATGATCGGTGAACAGGAAAACGTCTTCTATTACATCACCTGCATGAACGAGAACTATGCGCATCCACCGATGCCCAGTGGCGTGAAGGACGGCATCCTGAAGGGGATTTATCAATTGCAGGTTGGTGGCAAAGGCAAGGTCCGGGTGCAGTTAATGGGTTCGGGCACGATCCTCCGGGAGGTCATCGGCGCCGCAGAACTGTTGAATAACGACTTTGGCGTGCGGTCGGATATCTGGTCCGTGACGAGCTTCAATGAATTGCGACGCGATGCGCTGGCGACCGAGCGATGGAACCAGTTACATCCGGAAGAAGAGGCGCGACAGAGCTACCTCGAATCGACGCTCGCGCACCGCGAAGGTCCGTACATTGCCGCGACGGATTATATGAAAATCATTCCCGACCAGATTCAACGCTGGATGCCGGGGCAGTATGTGACGCTCGGAACCGATGGATTCGGTCGCAGCGACGGGCGCGATGCTTTGCGCCGCTTCTTCGAGGTGGATCGACGCTACATCGCCGTGACGGCCCTGAAAGCGCTCGCTGACGATGGCAAGCTCGATCAACAGACCGTATCCGAAGCGATCGAGAAATATGGCATTGATCCGGACAAGCCGGACCCGGTGACACTTTGATGGCCAACCAGATAGACATTATCGTCCCCGACATCGGCGATTTCGCCGATGTCGAGGTCATTGAGGTCCTGGTTGATTCAGGTGAATCGGTCGAGCGTGAAGATGGGCTCATCACCCTGGAGACCGACAAGGCCACCATGGATGTGCCGGCACCCAACAGCGGTACGATCATTGAAATTTCCGTCGAGGTGGGCGGTACCGTTTCGTCCGGTGACTCGATTGGCACCATGACGGTAGAGGTATCAGACACTGCCATCATTGAGCCGGCAGTTGAGGCCGAGCCGGTGGAGGCTGACACGACTGCTGTCGCGACACCGGAAGTACCTGGCGGTGGTAAACAGACGCTTTTAGTGCCCGATCTCGGCGATTTTGATGAAGTCGAAGTCATCGAGGTCCATATTGCCGCAGGTGACAAGGTCAATGTTGACGACGAGCTGATTACACTGGAAACCGACAAGGCGACCATGGATGTGCCGTCGACAGCGGCTGGCACGATTGAAAAGGTCCTGGTGTCGACGGGTGACAAGGTATCCCTGGGATCACCGATCGCCGAAATCGATGCCGAGGCCACGATGGCGGAAGCACCGCAGGCAGCGGCTCCCGCTGCAGCACCTGCGGCCGCGCCGATGGCACCGATTGAGACACCAACGCCGGCACCGCCCGCTGCGCCGCGGGGGTTGCCACCGATCAACGAAGCCGGATTCTCCAGGGCGCATGCGAGTCCGTCGGTTCGCAAACTGGCGCGGGAACTCGGGGTGGACCTCGTCCAGGTCAAGGGAATGGGCGCCAAGTCGCGCATCCTGCATGACGATGTTAAAGCTTTTGTAAAAGCCATATTGACCGGCGCATCGTCACCGGTCACCGGTCCCGCGCTGCCACAGGTGCCGAAAGTTGATTTCGGGAAGTTCGGCGAAGTGGATGTCCGGCCACTGACGCGAATCCAGAAGATCTCCGGTCCGCGTCTGCAGGCGAGCTGGATCAATCTGCCCCATGTCACGCAGCACGATCTTGCGGATATCACCGAACTCGAGGCGAAACGCCAGGAACTGAAGGGGGGCGCAAAAGAGCAGGATATCAGTCTGACGCCACTCGCCTTCGTCCTGAAAGCCTGTATCGCGGCACTCAAGGAATTCCCGAAAGTAAACGCGTCGCTGGGGGAAGACGGTAACTCGCTTGTGTACAAGCAGTATTATCACCTCGGTTTTGCGGCGGATACTGAAAACGGTCTGATGGTTCCCGTAATTCAGAATGCCGACAAACTGGATATCTACGAACTCGCGACCGAACTTGGTGCGCTGTCGAAAGGTGCACGGGACGGCAAGCTCAAGAGTGCGCAGTTACAGGGGGCGTCATTCACGATTTCCAGTCTCGGTGGTATTGGCGGAACGGCATTCACGCCTATCGTCAATGCGCCGGAAGTAGCGATTCTCGGTGTCTCGCGATCCTCGATGCAACCGGTTTGGGACGGTGAGAAGTTTGCGCCCCGACTGATGTTGCCGGTGTCGTTCTCTTATGACCATCGTGTCATTGATGGTGCCTATGCCGTTCGCTTTACGACATTTTTATGCCAGCAACTGGCCGATGTCGACAGCCTGCTGGAGGCGCCGTCAAAGTGAGTGACCGGGCGAAGCTGACCGTACCCGAGCTCGGGGACTTCGAGGATGTTGAGGTCATCGAAGTGCTCGTCGGTGCTGGCGATAAAGTCTCTGTCGAAGATCCTCTGGTAACACTGGAGACTGACAAAGCGACGATGGATGTGCCTGCGTCGGCGGCAGGCAAGATCGTGTCACTGGATGTTGCGGTTGGCGACAAAATCAATTCGGGTGACGTCGTGGCGACTATCGAGGTGACAGCAGGCGCCGAGCCGCCTCCGGCGCCAGCTGAAGCGGCGGCCGACACTGGATCGACAGTCGTGACCGAGGCGGAAAGGCAGGCTGCTGCAGATCGGCCGGACACAACCCATTACGCAAGCCTGGTCGTCATCGGTGCAGGGCCCGGCGGCTATACCGCAGCATTCCGCGGTGCCGACCTGGATCTGGATGTCATCCTGATCGAACGATCGCCGACGCTGGGTGGCGTTTGCCTGAACGTGGGTTGTATTCCATCCAAGGCGTTGCTGCATGCGGCGAAGGTGATCGATGAAGCAGAGGCGATGGCCGAACATGGCGTGACATTTGGCAAGCCGGAGATCGATGCCGACGGACTACGGGCATGGAAGAACCGGGTCGTTGGGCGCCTGACCGGCGGACTGGAGCATCTGGCGAAGCAGAGAAAGGTCACTGTCATTCACGGCGCTGCAGAATTCGCATCGTCCAGGCACCTGACGCTCGATAATGGCGAAACAGTCGGCTTCGACAAATGCATAATTGCTGCCGGGTCCGAGCCGGCCATGATCCCGGGCCTGCCCGACGACCCGCGGATCGTCGATTCGACAGGAGCACTGGAACTCGATCCCATTCCCGAGAAGTTCCTGGTCGTGGGTGGCGGCATCATCGGCCTGGAGATGGCGTGTGTTTACAGTGCGCTCGGTGCACGAGTGACGGTCGTTGAATTAATGGACTCGCTCATGCCGGGCACCGACCCTGACCTGCTGCGTCCCTTCATGAAGATCGTCAAGAAGCGCTACGACAACATCATGGTCGGCACCAGGGTCGCCGGCATGGAGGCGTCGGCGGCGGGAATTGATGTTCAGTTCGAGAAGGGTGAGGAGCAAACGAGCGATACCTTCGACAAGGTGTTGGTGGCAATCGGCAGGCGCGCCAATGGCGACAAACTGGCCGCGGAGAAGGCCGGTGTTGCCGTTGATGAGCGCGGCATTATTGCGGTAAACAAGCATATGCAGACCAACGTGCCGCATATTTTCGCGATCGGGGACCTCGCGGGCGGACCGATGCTCGCGCACAAGGCTACGCATGAGGCGAAAGTTGCCGCCGAAGTGGCAGCAGGTGAGAACGCGGCATTCGATGCCCGGACGATCCCCTCGATTGCCTATACCGATCCTGAAATCGCGTGGGTTGGCCTGACTGAAACGGAAGCAAAGGCCGAGGGAATCAGCTATGAGAAGACCCAGATTCCCTGGGCGGCCAATGGCCGGGCACTCGGCCTGGGGCGTGACGAAGGATTTACGAAACTCCTGTTTGACGGCAAGAACGGCCGGATCCTGGGGGGTGCCATGGTAGGCCCGCATGCGGGTGACCTCGTAGCGGAAATCGGTCTCGCAGTTGAAATGGGTGCTGACGCCACTGATATCGGGTTGACGATTCACCCGCATCCCACGCTGTCCGAGACCGTGGCGTTTGCGGCAGAAGCATTCGACGGAACGCTGACCGACCTCTATTTGCCGCGCAAGAAGTGATGAGCACGGAGCGCACACTCAAGGCACTGGCCGATAATGCGGCCGGGGAGTTTGCCCTGGCAACGAGTCTTCCTCCGTCCATCTACCACGATGAGAATGTATTCGCGCTGGAAAAAGCGACCATTTTTCAGCAGGAATGGATTTGTATCGGCCGTCATGCCGAGATGCCGAAGCCGGGTGATTACATTACCCGAGATATCATTGGCGCTCCGGTCTTTGTCATTCGGCAGCACGATCATTCGATCAAGGCATTTGCCAATGTATGCCTGCATCGCGCGGCGCGTCTGCTTGATGGTTCAGGGCATGTATCCCGTATCAGTTGTCCCTACCACTCCTGGACCTACAAACCCGACGGTCAGCTCGTGGGTGCGCCATTTATGGAGCAGACAGCGGGTTTCGAACCCGCGTCCATGCGACTGAAGGAATTGCGCTGCGCGTCCTGGGAAGGGTTTGTCTACGTCACACTGTCCGCAGATGCGGCGCCGATCACCGAATCGCTGGGCTGTCTGACCGAACGCGTTGCCGACTTCCGGATGGGTGACTATGTATCCGTTTACGAAGCGGAAGAGACCTGGTCGACCAACTGGAAGTGTCTCGTAGAGAATTTCATGGACAGCTACCACATTCATCGCGTGCACAAGGACTCATTTGCACGCTATGGATCGTCGGAAGACATCACCGAGTTGTTTCCGGGTAACGATGTGTGCGCCTACCAGGTAATCCAGGAAAGCGAAAATAGAAAGTCGGTGTACGCGCATCCGGAAAATACCTGGTTGAAAGGCGACGATCGCTACAAGACTTACGTGGCGAATGTCTTCCCGTCGCACGTATTTCAGCTGCAGCCGGATCTGCTCTGGTACGTGTCGATTCTTCCTCAAGGTATCGATGCACTGCACATACGTTGGGCGGTTTCGATTCCGGCCGAGATTCTCGATAACGCGCCTGATCGTGACCAGGCCATCGACGAGCAGATGGCCCTGATTCACCAGGTCAATGGCGAGGACCGGTCCATTGTTGAAAATGTGTTCCGGGCAAGCGCATCGCCCCACGCGACCGTCGGTCCGTTGTCCTACCTCGAACGTAACGTCTGGGACTTTGCCCGTTACCTGTCTCGCCGGATTGGCGCGTAAGCCGTCGAAGCGTCCGGATGGATCCCGTCAATCGGTCCCAGGCGCCCGTTGTGCTGGCCATTCGGCAATGAAAGCACTTTAGCTGTCGCAGCTCACGCCTGCCACAGGAGTACGCGATGATATCGATCCCCGGGACGGGGTGAGGACTACAGGCGGCGCAGCTTCTCGAGATATGCCTGTTCGTCCGGAAGTGTTTTGTTTCGCTGGGCTTCCCACAGTATTTCGGCGAGGCACTCGAGCGCCTGGTGCTCCGCCTCGTGTACGTCGCCGGTTCGGACCAGCAAGGTATTGAACAAAGATGCGATGCCCGGCGGCCTGTCTGTGGCTACCTGTTCACGAATCGCCAGGTGCAGGCCCATGTGCAAAAACGGGTTCGCTTGGCCGCCGTCAGGTGAATATTCCTCTTCGATTTTGTCGCCCGCCATCATGGCCTGGTATTCCGGATGATCGCCAATGACATCGGCGATCTGGACCTCCAGGGGCGTCATAGCGGCACCCATGGATGATTTTCGCCATGCATCGACATACATCTGTCGCAATTCCGCTCTGTCCTGTCCGAATAGCATTAATGCGTCGCTCGTTACCTGGATGGGTCCTTTTCAGTCACCACGAATCAGAAGTCTGCTTCAGTGGTCTTTTGTCGATACTCGCACAGATCCCTGATGATGCAGTTCGGGCACTCCGGCTTGCGCGCCTTGCAAGTATATCGCCCGTGCAGGATCAGCCAGTGATGTGCATCCCTCCTGTACTCCTCGGGCGTCAGTCGGACCAGCCGCCGCTCCACTTCCAGCGGTGTCTTGCCCTTGGCCATCCCGGTTCGGTTCGACACCCGAAAAATGTGGGTGTCAACGGCAATCGTGGGTTCACCGAATGCCGTATTCAGAATGACATTAGCCGTCTTTCTACCGACACCTGGCAGAGCCTCGAGTTCCTGCCGGGTTCTGGGAACCTCGCTATCATGTTTATCCAGCAGGATCCTGCAGGTCTTGATGATATTTTCCGCCTTGCTGTTATAAAGGCCGATCGTCTTGATATAGCCCTTCAACTTCTCGATGCCAAGTTCGAGGAGTCCCTCCGGCGTATTGGCCACCGGGTACAGCTTCGCCGTTGCCTTGTTAACACTGATATCGGTCGACTGTGCTGACAGGATTACGGCGATCAGCAATTCGAACGGATTAATGTATGTGAGCTCCGTTTCCGGTTCAGGTATTTTTTCACGCAGCCGCGAATAGATTTCGGTTCGTATCCCTCGATTCATTGCGGATTGCCCTGGCGAAGTGTGTTCGAGCGAAGCGGGCGCGTGGTTTGCTGTCGGCGCCGGTCAATCGCGTTTTTCAGTGCCACGAAGAGTCCGAGCGTGATGAATGCGCCGGGTGGCAGGATCGCGAGCAGAAATCCGCTCTCGACGACGGAAATGCCTGCCATCGGCTCACCACCAATCAGCATGTCGAGGCGGGACAGGATGGACCCCTGGCCGACGAGCTCACGAAATGCACCGATAGCCATCAGCAGCAACGCAAATCCACTTCCCATTGAGAGTCCATCGACGATGCTGTCGCCAATCCTGTTGCGCGACGCAAACACTTCGGCGCGCGCAACGATAGCGCAGTTGGTAACGATCAATGGGATAAATATACCCAGTGAGCGACCCAGGTCCGGAAACCATGCAAGAAAGATCATCTCGATGCAGGTCACGAGGCTGGAAATGATCAGGACATACATGGGTATCCTGATCTCGGGACGAATTAACCGGCGTGTTGCCGAGACCAGTGCGTTCGACAAAGTCAGCACGATCATCGTCGCCAGGCCGAGCCCGAGCCCGTTGATGAAACTGGTCGTGACTGCGAGCAGCGGACACAGTCCGAGGAGCTGGACCAGGCCCGGGTTGTCTTCCCAGAGGCCGGCACGGAATATCGAGCGATATTGTGTGTCGCTATTCATCGGTCGGTACCTCGGCGAAGACAGTTGCCTTGTTTTCCGAGAAGTAGGTCAGCGTATCCCGAATTCCACGAATAACCGCTCTCGGCGTGATTGATGCGCCAGTCAGCTGGTCGAACTCGCCACCGTCTCTGCGGATGCTCCAGGCGGGTGCGGGCGGGTCACCTGGCGAGCGGCCCGTGAACTGGAGGATCCAGTCGGACTTGTCCGATTCGATACCATCGCCAAGTCCCGGCGTCTCACGATGATCGAGCACGCGGACACCGGTGAGCTGGCCATTCGCCGCGATGCCGACCAACAGGCGAATGGGACCGGCGAAACCACCCCGGGCGTTGACGACAAAGAGAGCGGCGGCCGGCACCTCATTGGCATACACCCGGTAGACCGTCACCGGTTCATTGCCCGGCAAGTCGTTATGCGCCGGGATGACGATGGTTGACTCGAGTAAGGCACCGTCGTATTCGACGCCCTCGAGTACCGGTGCCAGGCTTTGTTCGAGATAGGCCTGTTCGTTAGCAACAATCCTGGGCGCAGTGATCGCGTGGGTCACGGCGACCAGCGCCGTGCAGACAGCCGCTAGTCCACCGAGGATCAGGCCGGCCTGCAATACAGCGGACTTTTGTTCCACGCTCATGGCGTCGACCTGTCCGAACGCTCTGTATGACCAACAATATGGGGCCGGGTCAGGTGATCAATCGCGGGTACAGCCATATTCATCAGCAAAACTGCGAAGGCGACACCATCGGCATAGCTGCCCCACTCACGTATCGCGTAAATCAGGAATCCGATCCCGACGCCGTAGATGAGACGGCCCTTGTCGCTGGTCGCGGCGGAAACCGGGTCTGTTGCGATGAAAAAGGCACAAAGTATCGTTCCACCAGTAAACAGGTGAAATCCCGGGCTCGGGTTGACGTCAGGGAACAGGAAGTAGGCGAGGCTCGACGGAATCAGCAGGCCGGCAAATACGCCGAAAGGAATCTGCCAGCGAATGATCTTGCGGAGCAGCAGCCAGCCGCCGCCGATGGCAGTGAAATTAGCAATCCACTCCCAGCCACGACCGCCGAAGTCACCTATCATCGGGTAGGCACGCAGTTCTTCAAAGGTCTGCATGTTGTTCAGCCCGGTCTTGACGAAGTCGAGGGGCGTCGCGCGGCTGATGGCATCGAATGAAAGATAGTCCGGCAAGGTGCCGGTCATCGTATAGCGCGCCGTTTCGGCGATTGTCATGAAATGATAGTCGAGGTCCCCCATGCGCGGTGCCGTCCACAGGTTCATGTGCATCGGAAATGCAATCAGCGCCATCACGTAGCCGGCCATGGCTGGATTGAACAGGTTATAGCCCAGGCCACCATAAAGATGCTTCGCAACAACGACGGCAAATAGTGCGGCGGTCGCGGTAACCCACCACGGTGTGAGTGCTGGCATGGCGAACGCCAGCAACACCGCTGTAAGAGCGGCACTGTAGTCGCGCAATGTCTCTGCGACAGGGCGGCCGCGTAGATGCAGCATGACCGCTTCGCCCAGCAGGCAGAAGACCCCGGCGACAATCAGGTTGAAGATAAATCCGGAGCCGAAATACCAGGCATACGCAAGTGCCGCCGGTACCAGGGCGTAGATGACCTGGCGCATCATCGATGCGACGTTGGTCGTCGGTGAGATGAATGGCGCTTCGCGGCGTTCGAATTGCATCGTCAGTCGCTGCCCTCGTTGTCGTCCTTCCTGCGCATCAGGATCTCATCGATGGCCGATGAGCCGGCCTTGAGCGCCTGGTCTTTCTGCTGCTGCAATTCCTGTTCGCGGCGAATTTTGTCCTGCTCGAGGCGCTCATTGCGGGATTCGAAGCGCCGGCGCGCGCGTTCTGCTCGCGCTTTTTCGTCAGCCAGCTCCTGGATGCGCGTCTTGGCGTTTCTGAATTCGGTCGTCAGCGGAATATTGCTGGGACAGACGAGATCGCAACAGCCACATTCAATACAGTCCGTGAGTCCGTACCAGCGCAGTTTCGACTCGTTGTCGGCGCAGGCATGCCAGTAGAGCTGCTGGGGTAGCAACTGGATGGGGCAAACACGCGCGCATTCCCCGCAGCGTATACACGGTTGAGGCCGGCCTTGCGGGGGTGGGTCTGTCAAAACGAGTACGCAGTTGGTGGCCTTGACCACGGGCACACGATCCGTCGTGACGGACTTGCCACACATTGGACCGCCAATGATCAGCTGGCTGGCGTTTTCATTGTATCCGCCAGCCAGCGCAACGACGTCCGCGATGGCAGTACCGACCCTGGCCATTACGTTCATCGGCGAGCGCACGCCCGGGCCGGTCACCGTGGTGACCCGGGATATCAGCGGCTCACCGCCGCAGATCCAGCGATAGATGGCCGCGGAAGTACCGACATTTTGCACGACGCAGCCGACGTCAGTCGGCAGACCACCACTCGGTACCTCGCGATTGGTGACGAGTTGTACCAGCTGATCTTCGCCGCCCGACGGATAAATCGCAGGAACCTGCTTCAGTACGATTCGCTCGTCGCCGAGTTCGGCCATGGCTTCGCCGACCGCAGTGATAGCCTCGGGTTTGTCGCTCTCGATGACGACATAGCATGTGGCGAGGTTCAGCGCATGCATCAGGATTTGTGCACCGCCAAGCACTTCTGCCGCCTGTTCGCGCATCAGAAGATCATCACAACTGATGTATGGCTCGCATTCCACGCCGTTCAGGATCAGGTACTCCAGCGGCATCGTCGCTGCCTGCATCAGTTTCTGGCCGGTTGGGAATACCGCACCGCCCAGCCCGACAATGCCGCCCTGCAGAATCCGCTGCAGGAGGCTCGTCGGGTCACAAGCGCTGAATGGCACGATTTCGTCCGGTGGCTCGATGGCGCGGTCTTCGCCGTCGCATTCAATGATGATGCATGGCGCGCTTCCACCGAGCCGGCGCGATACCGGCCAGGGTTCGATAGCAACCACCTTGCCCGACGATGATGCGTGAACCGGTGCACTCAGTGAGCCAAAAGTGTCGGCAACGAGCTGACCTTTCAGAACGTGCTCGCCGATACCGACGATTGGCTCTGCCGGCTCGCCGACATGTTGCTGAATTGGCAGGATGAGTTGGTCGGGAATGGGTACGTGCTGAATCTCTATCGACGTCGATACGGTTTTTTCCGCCGGCAGGCGCAAGCCGCCGTGCAGATTGCCAAGGTCATACGTCGCGGCGGGGGTGCTCAAGCCGGTACCATGCGTATGCAATCAACGGGGCAGGGGGCGACGCAAAGCTCGCACCCTGTGCATTCAGAGCGAATGATTGTGTGCATATACTGGTGCGCACCGGTGATGGCGTCCACCGGGCAGGCGGTTCGGCAATGTGTGCAGCCGATGCACAGGGACTCATCGATGACAGCGACCTGGATTGCGACCGCTGGCTCAGCCAGTGGCAGCGGGTCACGTCCCAACAGTTCGGCCAGCCGTGCAACCGTATCGTCGCCGCCCGGGGGGCAAAGGTTGATCGTCGCGTTGCCATCGACAATTGCCTCCGCGTAGGGCCGGCATCCCGCAAAACCACATTGTGCACATTGCGTCTGTGGCAAGAGGCTATTGACCTCCTCGACGATCAGCCCGGCATCGCCCGGCATGGTCTTCGACGCATGACTCAGCAGCAGTCCTGCAGCCAGTGCAATCACGGAAATAATCGCGATGGCTGTCATAACCGCCGTCAGCATCCGTTTCAAATCCGCGCCATGCCGGAGAAACCCATGAAGGCAAGTGACATGATACCGGCGGTCATTAACGCAATTGCGGTTCCTCTGAACGGACGTGGAATATCGGCAGCCTGCAAACGTTCCCGTGTCGCGGCGAAGAGCACCAGTACCAGTGCGAATCCTCCTGCGGCGCCGAATCCGTAAAAGACAGACTGAATAAATCCATCGGCTTCCTGTACATTCAGCAACGCCACGCCCAGCACGGCGCAATTGGTTGCGATCAGTGGAATGTATATGCCGAGTACCTGGTGCAGTAGCGGACTCTGTTTGCGGACCATGATTTCGGTGAACTGAACGCTTGCCGCGATGACCAGTATGAAACTGATGGTCCGCAGATACTCGAGTTCCAGCGGCACCAGCACATATTCATGGAGAAGATAGGCAATGGCGGAAGACAGCGTCAGCACAAAAGCAGTCGCCATCGACATGCCAAATGCCGCTTCCAGGTTCCCGGATACGCCCATGAAGGGGCACAGACCGAGGAACCTGACCAGGACAAAGTTATTGACCAGCACGGTTCCGACAAGAATCAGGATCAGATCTGACATGACGGCCCTATTGTAGAAGGTGTGGCCGGCTTAAGGAATCGATGACGTGTGCGCCGGCTTCGACACAGCAGTGTGCCTATTTGACGCGCATTCCCGGTTTGGCACCATCGTCGACAGACAGGAGAAAAATGTCCTCTCCGCCCGGGCCGGATGCGAGCACCATGCCCTCCGAGGTGCCGAAACGCATTTTCCTCGGTTGCAGGTTTGCTACGGCGACGGCCAGCCTGCCCTCGAGAGCAGCCGGGTCATACGCCGCCTTGATGCCGGCAAATACCGTACGCTTCTCGTCGCCGAGATCGAGTGTCAGTTGAAGCAGCTTGTCTGCGCCCTCGACCGGTTCTGCCTTCTCTATCCTGGCTACCCGAAGGTCGACCTTCATGAAATCATCGATGTTGATGGTGTCATTGTCAGTCGGCGCCTTCTCGGGGGCATCGGATTCTTTTGATTGTTCAACCATTTTGTCGACCTGTGCCTGTTCGATTCTTGTGAGCAGGGGTTTGAATTTTTGGATCCCGGTTGCAAGCAGCGGAGATTCCGCAGCTGACCAAGGCCACGCGGATTCGTCAAACAGTTCGCGCGATTTTTCCGCGAGCGAAGGAATTACCGGCGTGAGGTAGATCATCAGGGACCGGAACATGTTCAGTCCCTGCGTGCAGACGAGTTGCACGTCTTCAACCTGGTCGTCGTTCCTGACCATGACCCAGGGCTTTTTTTCGTCAATGTAGCGATTTGCGTCGTCCGCCAGCGCCATGATGCGGCGAATCGCCTTGGAATATTCACGGTGCTCGAAATGTCGGGCAATATCCTCCGAGGCATCTGTAAACCGGGCGAACAGTGCCGGATTGTCCAGTGAGTCCGCCAGGCGGCCGTCGAATCGCTTGCTGATGAATCCGGCGCAGCGACTCGCGATATTGACCAGTTTTCCGACGAGGTCCGAATTAACCCGCGCGACAAAGTCATCAAAATTAAGGTCGATGTCTTCCATGCTCGGGCCGAGCTTGGCGGCGTAGTAGTAGCGCAGGCAGTTCGGATCGAGATTGTCGGCATACGTGCGTGCCTTGATGAAGGTGCCACGCGACTTCGACATCTTCTTCCCGTTGACCGTCAGAAAGCCGTGCGCGAAAACGCTGGTCGGTGTCCTGAGACCGGAACCCTCGAGTACCGCCGGCCAGAAGAGCGTGTGGAAGTACACGATGTCCTTGCCGATGAAGTGATATGCCTCGGTATCGCCATCCGGTGTCCAGTACTCGTCGAAATCCATGCCTTCGTGCTGGTTACAGAAGTGCAGAAAGCTCGCCAGGTAGCCGACCGGCGCATCCAGCCAGACATAGAAATACTTGTCTTCCGTACCGGGTATCCGGAACCCGAAGTAGGGTGCATCACGCGAGATATCCCAGTCCTGCAGGCCTGCCTCGAACCATTCCTCGAGTTTGCTGGTGATGTTCTGATGCAGTTGTGCCGTTTCGATCCAGGCACGCAGGCGATCGCCAAACTCACTCAGTTTGAAGAAATAGTGTTCCGATTCACGCCAGACCGGGGTCGAGCCGGACAGGACGGAGAGCGGGTCGATCAGTTCGTTCGGCGTGTAGGTTGCGCCACAGTTTTCGCAGGCATCGCCGTACTGGTCCTCTGTCTTGCAGCGCGGACAGGTGCCTTTGACGAAGCGATCCGGCAAAAACATCTTCTCGGTCTCGTCATAGGCCTGTTCGATGGTGCGTGTGTAGATGTGCCCGGCATCCCGCAGTGACTCGTACATCCGGCTCGTCAGCAGCTCGTTTTCCGGCGAATGCGTCGTGTGGAAGTTGTCGAATGCGATGTCGAAGGTCTTGAGGTCTTCATGCTGCTCAGCGGCAACCCGGGTGACCAGTTCCTCCGGCGCCACGTTCTCCTGGCGCGCCTTGATCATGATTGGCGTCCCATGGGCATCCGCCGCGCAGACATAGGTACATTCGTGACCGCGTTGCTTCTGGAAGCGCGCCCAGATGTCCGACTGGATGTACTCGACGAGGTGCCCCATGTGAATGTAGCCATTCGCATACGGCAGGGCGCTGGAGACCATGATTTTTCGTACGTTTTCGCTCATTTCCTGATTCGGGTGAAGATGGCGGTCGGACGCGGCGAATTATGCCACGCTGTGAAGCAAATGCTTGCCTAATGCGTCAGGACGGGCGATTTAGTCGTCGTGTTCGCTGATGGCCGATTCGTCCTCGACCAGTTGCCGGAACTTCGCTTTGTTGTTTGCCTGGTGGTAGGCATCGAGACCGCTGACACGTCCCTTCTTGACGAGGTCCATGAGGGCTGAATCCATGGTCTGCATGCCCACCTGGCTACCGCTTTGCATCGCCGTCTCAAGCTGATCGAGCTTGCCCTGGCGGATCAGGTTGGCAACCGCCGAGGTGTTGACCATGATCTCGAGTGCTGCGACGCGGCCAGGCTTATCCTGTGTTGCAAGCAACTGTTGCGAAATGACGCCACGCAAGGAGGTCGACAGCATTGTGCGAATATGATTCTGCTTGTCGGCGGGGAAGGTATTCACAATCCGGTCGACCGTTTGTCCGGCGCCGTTGGTATGCAGCGTTCCCATGACAAGAATGCCCATTTCGGCTGCCGTCACGGCCGCGGAAATGGTTTCCAGGTCGCGCAGCTCACCGACGAGAATGACATCCGGGTCCTCGCGCAGGGCGGAGTGCAATGCGTCAGCGAAGTTGCCGGTATGCTTGCCAACCTCGCGCTGACTGATCAGGCAGTTCTTGCGTTCGTGTGCGAATTCGATCGGGTCTTCAATCGTCAGGATGTGGCCCTTGATGCGCTTATTAATCGCATCGATCATGGCGGCCAGCGTGGTCGATTTTCCGGACCCGGTCTTGCCGGTTACCAGGATCATGCCCTGTGTCTGTTTGCACAAATTGCTGACCACCTCTGGCATGTTGAGCTGCTCCAGGGTCAGCGCCTTTGAGGGGATGGCGCGGAAAACTGCGCCGATGCCGTTCAGGTGGCGCATGACGTTCACGCGAAAGCGCGATACCCCGGGGATTTCGTACGCAAAGTCGACGGCGTCGTCTTTTTCGAAGTCGTTCTGCAGCGCCCCCGACATGATCTCGTACAGTGCATCCCTGACGAAATCGGTCGTCAGGGCTTCCTGCGTCAGCGTGGTGAGAGACCCGTGAATGCGAACCCGGACCGGGTCGCCGGAAATGAAGTGCAGGTCCGAACTACTCTTTTCCAGCGCATTGGTCAGGAATCCATCGATCTTATTCATAGATCGTTCCTGTATCGGGTTCGACAGGCTGCGATTCCTGAATGGTTGGCAATACTGTTGAGTCAGTCACGAATCGCTGGAAGCGTTTCTTC
This sequence comes from uncultured Woeseia sp., assembly GCA_964630795.1. GTDB lineage: Bacteria > Pseudomonadota > Gammaproteobacteria > Steroidobacterales > Woeseiaceae > SZUA-117. The sequence continues at coordinate 19,433 of CAZVWF010000005.1, forward strand.
TCCAGGGCATAACGAAATGCATCGTCAGGATCGATTTCGTTCTTTTGCAAGGCTTCCAGCAATGCCTGGTCCATCAGTTGCATGCCCACGTCTTTACCCATTTGCAGCTGCGAGGGAATCTGGTGCGACTGATCGGTCATTATCAGCTTTGAGATGGCGCGGTTGTTGACCAGGATTTCCATGACAGCCTTGCGACCACGGCCGTCAGGTTTCTTGACCAGTACCTGGGTAACGACAGCTTTCAGGCTTTGCGCCAGGAAGCTCTTGGTCTGTTCTCGCAACTCGCCGGGAAGCGCATCGATGATTCGATCAATCGTCTTTACCGCGCCCGTTGTGTGCAGGGTGCCTAGTACGAGATGACCGGTTTCAGCTGCGGTCATTGCCATCGAGATCGTGTCTGCGTCGCGCAGCTCGCCAACGAGAATGACGTCCGGATCCTCGCGCATTGCGGATCGCACACCATCAGCAAAACTCGCCAGGTGCGTGCCCAGTTCACGCTGAATGACCTGGCTCGACTTGCTGGGATGCACGAATTCGATAGGGTCCTCAAGGCTGATGATGTTGAGGCTTCGCGTGCTGTTCAGGTGATTGATCATCGCAGCCAGCGTCGTGGACTTGCCGGTACCGGTGCTACCGGTCACCAGCACCATGCCCTGGTGGTAGTCGCAGAATGTTTCGATAACGTCCGGTACGTTTAGCTCGGCGAGCGTCGGTACCTCGTTCGGAATATGCCGGAACACGGCACCGACACCGGTGTCCTTGTGAAACAGGTTGACGCGAAATCGAGCGCCTTCCTCGGCAACGTAGGAAAAGTCCAGGTCCTTTCCATTATAAAACACGTCTTTTTGTGATTCGCTCAGGATTTCCATGACGTAGCTTTCAAGCTCGGTGTCCCCGAGGTGACGAAATTTAATCGGCATCAGGTCTCCGTTCATACGAAGCATGGGGGGTACACCGACAGCCAGGTGGACGTCGGAGCAGCCCTGAGCGAGGCCGAGTTTCAGGAACGAATCAATGCGTGGCATCAGTTTTCAGTGTGTCCGGGGCTAATTTCGCCAGAAATCATGGGTTTGTGCGTATCGTAGGCCCAAAGAGGGGGGCGCGCCAGTGCGCTGGCGCACATTTTTTACGTTAAATGGGGGGTCCCGGATCCGGCCGCGATCTACAGGTTGATCTCGCCGAGCGCATTCATGAGCTCGTCCATCGTCTGGTAGCGGCTGGTCTTGTCGACGGACATGGCTTTGGAGATCACGGCGGCGTAGGCGTCAGGAACGTCCGGGTTGACCTCCTGACAAAGTTTCGCCTTGCCCTGAACGTGCTGGTACATGACCGACATGTGGTCGCCACGACTGTAAGGCGGAATGCCGGTGACCATTTCGTACATGATGACGCCGACGCTGTAGATATCGGCGGTTTCGTCCACTTTCTTGCCGAGAATCTGCTCTGGTGCCATGTACTTGGGTGAGCCGATCACGTAACCGGTCTTGGTTAATTGAGTGTCGCCACTGCTGGCGGCTGCCGCGACGCCGAAATCCACGATCTTCAGAAGTCCGTCGTCATTGATGAGGATGTTGGCGGGCTTCAGGTCGCGGTGGATGATGCCGGCCTGGTGAGCCACCGCCATACCCGTTGCCATGTCCATTGAGAACTGCAGCGCTTTCGCGAAGTCCATTGGCTTGTTGTCCGGGATTTCTCCGGAAAGCGTATGCGACGGGAAGTACTCCATCGAGATCGCGTAGGCACCCTGCATATGGAGGAAGTCATAAATGCGGATCACGTTCTTGTGCGTGATCATTCTTGAATAACGAAGTTCGTGGACGAAGCGTTTCATCGTCTCTTCGTCAGACGACACGCTCGGGTTCAGGAATTTGAGAATCAGGTGTTCATCGACCACCTTGTCCTGCATGAGCAGCACTGTACCGAAAGCACCCTTACCGATCTTCTCGATGAACTTGTAACGATTGTCGATAACATCACCCGGCTCGAGTGCCGAAATGTCGAGGACAGCCCTCGCGGCGGGTGCGCCTGGTATCGCGGGCGATTCGGGGTGCGTTTCTTCGGTAGCGGTATCTTCCGCCATCTTCTTGTGCGCGGTAATGAGTTTTTCGAGCTCGTCGTCTTCGAGCAGGAGCGTCTTGCTGTGTTCCTGCATTTTCTCCGCTCGAATGTTTTCTTCCAGCACATCGGGCGAAAATTTCGAGTCGATTTCCTTTAAGGCTTTGTCCGCACTGTTGGCGATAGTCCGATCGTCGGACTGTTTGATTTTCAGCATCAGGCCGCGAATTGTGTCTGCCCGCTGCTCATCGACAAGATGACCGATCGCCTTGATCGCCTCGACCTGGATTTCGCGTTCCGGGCGTTTCAGCATCGGCACGATCTGGGAGATAATGTCGGCATCGCCGAGCTTGCCGAGGGCCCGTATAACCACGGTGTCAGTCTTCGGATTCTTGCCGAGCATATCGAGTAATTTCGGCAATGCTTTCTTGTTGCCAATATGGGCAAGCGCATCGACAGCGCGTTCACGGACCCACCAGTCCTTGTCGTCAGTCGCCTTGATCAATGAGTCGACCGCAGCTTCATCCTTGGTGGCGTTGAGGATCTCGATAGCTGTGCGACGAATGTCCTCATCCTCGTCGTTGATTAATTCGAGCACCGAACTGACAACCTTGGGTCCACCAATTTCGGCCAGAGCATCACCCGCCCGGGCTCGCACCCACCAGTCATCGTCCTTGATTGCTCCCAAAAGGTCCTTGACGGAATCCGGATTGCATATTTCATTCAGAACTTCGACGGCTGAGCGCCGCGTGTATTCTGACTCGTCCTTGAGGGCGGGAACCAGGTATTGAACGGTGTCCGGATGGTTCGCTTTGACGATGACGTCGACGGCTTTGTTCTGGACCTCGAGATCCGGATCCTGAAGCAGTCCGGCGACGCGGTCGATATTGAGCGGTCCATCTCGTTTGGATAGTGCGTCCAGTGCGGCGCTGCGAATAAACTTGTTGGTATCGGTGAGTTGCTCTTCAAGCGCCCGGTTGATGTCATCCCGCTTGAAGCGTGACAGTAACTTCATCAGGTGAATCTTGATGGCCGGATCTTTTCCGCTCATGCGATTGATAAGATCGGGCACCAGGTCTTCCGTGATCGAGTCCTCGATGATGGCAAACAAAGCGGCCTTTTCCTTGGGTTCCAACTCGTAGGCACGGCGAAGGAGTTCGTGTACGCTCAGATTATCCTTGTGCACTTTGAGCACTTCGATTAATGCGGGCTTGGATACCTCCGCGTCGTCGAAGAAGTCGAGCAGGGCATTGGCGTTGTAGCCATTGGCGCTGGACAACGCCCAGGCAGTGCCGGAAACCACCCGTTCACCGCCGTCTGCCAGTCCTTCCTGGTAAAACTTGAGGGTTTTATCGCTGACGTAACTGGCCAGGATGTCGACGAAGACCATCGTGTGCTTCTTGTCGCTCATCGCGAGCGCGTCGATGATGCGGGGAATAACCTTGGGGCCCAGTTTCTTCAGTCGTTCAATCGTTTTCTGCGCCGCCGGCGATGCCGGATCGTGCTGGCTCGTCAGGTCGCCGATCAACTGATCCGCTCTAAAGCCGCCCAGGATCGCCATCAGACTTTTTTCTTGCCCAAATGGTAAAAAATTGGGAAGTCAGGCAGGCTCGATATGGCAGGATGTACAAAGCCGACGCCGGAATCGGACATCCCTGCATTACCCAGTATAAAATCCTTAAAATCCATTTTTATCAATAACTTATCCGCTTCAATCCAAGCGTGAGGACAGGCCGTCGGGCTCTGCCAGGCTGCTTTTACAACCGCACAAATCCAATGCCACATTATGCCACATCGCCCAAAACCCGGAATGTGAACTGAGGCTGATCCCGGGCAGGTCAAGTGGCCTGGTTTCGTCCAAAACACTGAGGTCTGGCGGTCATTCTGTGGTTACAATACCGCCCCGCAACGATTGCCGGGATCGGCATTCGACACACATTTAACGTAATCCTGAGGCTTCATTCAATCGTGAAGAACGAAACCGACATACTACGATCCATCCGAACGCTCCAGGTTCCCGTCGTCGAACGGTCGATCGAGGAAGTAGGTAGCGTTGCCGGTGATGAAAAGGCGTTGCAGGTTGACCTCGGCTTCCCGGCGGCCGGCGTCGCGAACGAAGTCCGTGAAATTATCGCCGCGCATCTTGCGGATCAGTTCGGAGAAATTGCTCCCGAGATTACGGTGAATTCGAAGATTGCCGCGCATGGTGTGCAGAGGAATCTCAAGCCATTGCCAGAGGTGCGTAATATCATCGCGGTTGCATCGGGAAAGGGCGGCGTTGGTAAATCGACGACGGCGGTCAATCTGGCGCTTGCCCTGGGCATCGATGGCGCAAAAGTCGCTATCCTCGATGCCGATATCTACGGGCCGAGCATTCCGCTGATGATGGGTGTCGCCGGTGAACAGCCGACGACCGAGGACGGTAAGTCACTGGACCCGCTGTTCGCCCATGGTGTGCAGGTCATGTCCATCGGATTCCTGATCGATGCCGATCAACCGATGGTCTGGCGCGGACCAATGGTAACCCAGGCACTCAACCAGATGCTGCAGCAGACGCGATGGTCGGACGTGGACTACCTGATCGTGGATATGCCGCCGGGAACGGGCGACATTCAGCTAACGCTGTCACAACAAGTTCCCGTCAGCGGCGCCGTCATCGTGACGACTCCGCAAGACATCGCGCTCCTGGATGCACGCAAAGGCCTGCAGATGTTCCGCAAAGTGTCGGTGCCTGTTCTCGGTGTGATTGAAAACATGAGTTCGCACATCTGCAGTAGCTGCGGACACGAAGAGCCATTGTTTGGCAGTGGCGGCGGCGAGCGTATGGCAGGAGAATACGACGTCGATTTGCTGGGTCAGCTACCGCTGGAACTCAAGATCCGCGAGCAGACGGACCGCGGGCAACCGAGCGTCATTGCGGAACCCGATGGCGCTGTCGCGCGGGCGTACAGAGACACAGCGGCGCGCATGGCGGCCGCACTGGCCATGCAAGGACGCGACTACAGCAGCAAGTTCCCCAATATTGTCGTGGAGAACACATAGATGAGTATTAAAGCTGATCACTGGATCCGCAGAATGGCGCAGGAAAAGGGCATGATTGAGCCCTTCGAGCCGGGCCAGGTTCGGGAGAAGGATGGCGAACGAATTGTCTCATACGGGACATCGAGTTATGGCTATGACGTTCGTTGTGCCGACGAATTCAAAATCTTCACGAACATCGAATCGGCATTCGTCGATCCAAAGTCATTTGATGAATCGAGTTTCGTCGACAAGCAAAGCGACGTCTGTGTCATTCCGCCCAATTCATTTGCACTGGCAAGGACGGTTGAGTACTTCCGGATCCCACGCAGTGTGCTCACGATTTGTCTCGGCAAGTCGACGTATGCGCGCTGCGGCATCATCGTGAACGTGACGCCGCTCGAGCCCGAGTGGGAAGGGCACGTGACGCTGGAGTTTTCAAACACCACGCCGCTGCCTGCAAAGATTTACGCGAATGAAGGCGTCGCCCAGATGCTGTTCTTCGAGTCGGACGAGCCCTGCGAGACGTCGTACCGGGATCGGGGCGGCAAGTATCAGGGTCAACAGGGTGTAACCTTGCCGAAAGCGTAGACCACTCGTCGTTCAGGGTGCGCGGCATGACCCGTGAAGGATCGAAGACTTGCTGCATCGGTATCAATGCGGTCCGATTGACGAATCACGATTGCGATCTGTTTCGGGCCCTGTAATGGGCGCAATGGCCGGTTCCTGTGGTCGTCTATTCCCGGTACAAGCCCGGGAGAAATTGGTGCCCGAGTATCGTGACGACGTGAATTGGATTCACGACAAGACCGGCGACGGGGACTGCCGGCCATTTCCCCCCGGCGTCAATTGAACGCAATCGGTTCCTCAAGCCGCTGACCGTCCAGCCAGGCCGTCCCGTCCCGGTATTCGAGTCGCCCCGATACAAACAGGGCTGCGGCTTTCGGATAGATCTGGTGTTCCACCTTCAACACCCGTGCTGCCAGCGACCGGGCTGTATCATCCCGTTCGACCGGAACCCGCCCCTGGATGACGGGCGGGCCACCATCGAGTTCTTCTGTTGCGAAATGCACGGTGCTGCCAGCCCATCGATCGCCTGCGTCGATTGCCCGCTGGTGGGTATCCAGTCCCGGATATTTCGGCAACAGGGAGGGGTGGATATTGAATATCCTGCCCGCGAAATGATCGATGAACACGGGCGTCAAAATGCGCATGAAGCCGGCGAGGATGATCAGGTCGGGTGAGTAGCGGTCGAGCGTCTCGTTCAAGGCGGCATCGAAAGACTCACGGTCCGGGTATTCGCCGTGTTCGAGACACTCGACCGGGATACGGGCCTCGCGAGCACGATCAATACCCGCGACACCGGGCTTGTTGCTCAGCACGACAGCGATATCAAGGTCGAGCTCGCCGGTCGCTGATTTATCGATGAATGACTGAAGATTGGTGCCGCTGCCGGAAATAAGTATTGCGGCGGATTTGCGCTTGGCTCGCACGTTCAAACGAACCGCACCTCGCCCGTGCCTTCGGTGATCGTTCCCAGCCGCCAGGCAGACTCACCGGAGGCATTCAGGGAGGCGATCGCCTCATCGGCATCGTCTGCTGCGACGATGACGGTCATCCCTATGCCGCAGTTAAACGTGCGTCGCATCTCCGCCGTTTCGATATTGCCTTCTTGCTGCAACCATTCGAATATGGCGGGCACCTGCCAGGAACTGGTATCGATTTCAGCCGTCAATCCGTCCACCAGAATTCTTGGTATATTTTCGGTGATACCGCCGCCGGTGATATGCGCGATGCCTTTGATGTCCACCGACCCGGACAAGTTCAGAATCGGCTTGACGTAAATTCGAGTCGGCGCCATTAATGCACTGGCCGCTGCGACCCCCTCGATTTCCTTGTCAGTGGCGATTTCCAGTACTTTGCGAATGAGTGAGTAACCATTCGAATGTGGTCCGCTGGATGCCATGCCGATGATGGCGTCGCCTGCCTTGATGCTGCTGCCGTCGATAATGTTCACGCGCTCGACGGCGCCGACGCAGAATCCCGCCAGGTCGTAGTCACCATCGGCATACATGTCCGGCATTTCGGCCGTCTCTCCACCGATCAGCGCGGCGCCGGCTTGCTCGCACCCGTCGGCGATACCCTTGATGACATCGGTCGCGAGTTTCGTGTCTAGCTGTCCGCATGCGAAGTAGTCGAGGAAGAAAAGCGGTTCGGCACCTTGCACCAGGACATCATTCACGCACATCGCGACGAGATCGATACCAATCGTGTCGTGGATGCCCGTGATCTGCGCCAGTCTCAGCTTGGTGCCAACGCCGTCCGTCCCGGATACGAGGACCGGTTCCCGGTAGCGATCAGGCGGCAGGGCGAACATGCCCCCGAACCCACCCAGTCCCGCCATCACTTCGGGACGGCGGGTCCGGGCAACCAGGGGCTTGATGCTGTCGACGAGCGCATTGCCTGCGTCGATGTCGACACCGGCATCTTTGTAAGTCAGGGGTTTGGAGGTCATGGCTTTCCGGGGTGCAGAGTGACGAAATGACATGGCAGCCTGAATCAGGCAACAAAATATGGCAAATCCTGTGAGGGGGATATAATAGAGCTTCGACAGGTATCGGGAAACACCCTTTTTGTTTCGCTGGCCGGCACACCGAATGACCATAGATGGATATAAACGACGGCGCGTACGCGCTTTTGCGGCAGTCGCGTTCAGGCTGTTGTTGCTGTTTCTGCTGACTGGCCCACTAATGCGGGTGGCCAGCGCAGTCGAGGTCACCGGGCTGTACTCGGTAGAGGTGACTCTCGATCAGGATGACCCGAATGCGCAGTCGAGCGCCTACCAGAGGGCATTGACCGAGGTCCTCGTACGTATCACCGGCACGACGGCGGCCGCTGACGCCGAGGAACTGGCTATTCTCTTTCCCAATCCCGCTGTCTATGTACTGCAATACCGACCGGGGCCGGACGACACGCTGGTTGTTACGCTCGACGGTCCTGCCATTGAGCGCACGTTGCGTCAGGCCGGTGCAACTGTTTGGGGAACCGACCGTCCGTTGACCATTATCTGGCTGGCGATCGACTGGGGCCTGGGCGACCGGGAAATCGTAGCGGCCGGTGACCCCGATCGCGGCGCCAGCAGTGGACGATCGATAGATCGTAATCAGTTACTGCGGGAACGCGTTCAGGAAATCGCAACCCGGCGTGGTCTGCCCATCGTGTTCCCTTTGCTGGATGCAGAAGACCTGCGGCGTATCGGCTTTGTGGACATCTGGGGCGGATTCGATGATCCGTTGCTGGAGGCGTCGGCGCGTTATGAGGCTGACTCGATACTCGTTGGACGAATCCGGCCCAACGAGATGCAATCACCGCGCTGGACCTGGTACGTCAGCGAGCAGCGATTCGGCTGGCCCGGCGAGCCCGAAGAGGCGATGCACCAGCTGGCGGATGCACTGGCAGCTCGCAATGCCATCCGGAGTGATGAAATCAGCGAGGCGTTGGAGCTGACCATTTCCGGCATTGATTCGGTGGTTGCTTACGGGCGCGTGCAGCAATACATGAGTAAACTGCGCGTCTTCGACAGCCTCGTCATTCGTTCCGCCCAGCCCGATCGCATTACCTATGAGGTCATGGTGCAGGGCGGCGCAGAGCGACTGCATAATGTGCTGGGGATTAGCAATTTGCTCGAACGCGTCGACGACGGCTACTTTATCGATGGTGGTGCTACGCGGCGGAGTCGCCAGCCCATTGGCAGCGCCGGATCGCTCGAATATCGTTACCTCAGGCCGAAGGCGAACCCGGTCAACAGGGCGCCCGGATACCGAGACGTCAACCCGGAACCCTGATCGATGTCACTGCGCTGGTTGCCCAATGCTATTTCGATGGCGCGAATCATACTGGTTGCGCCGATTCTGTACCTTATCGTCGATGCCGAGTACGGACTTGCGCTGATCCTGTTTTTCGTCGCCGGATTTTCGGATGGTGTGGACGGCTACCTGGCGAAACAGTTCGACTGGCATACGCGAATCGGCGCCTTGCTCGACCCGATTGCCGACAAGCTGCTTGTTGGCGGAACGTTTGTCACGATGTTCCTGGTCGGGCTGGTGCCCGCCTGGCTCGCGGTCCTCGTTATTTTGCGTGATGTTGTCATCATCGGTGGTGCGACGGCCTATAATTTTCTGGTCCGGCCGGTCGAGGGTGAACCGACACGCATCAGCAAGCTGAATACGGTATTACAGTTGCTATACGTCATTTTCGTCCTGAGTCACGAGGGCTTCGGATGGCCGGATCGCATAGCGATCACGGTGATCGGCGCCGGGGTACTGGTGACCCTGGTCGTTAGTGGCATAGACTACGTCTGGGCATGGTCACGGCGGGCCAGGGAGCCGGCGCCGGACGTCCAGCAAGCGGTGAGCGATAATGACAACTAACGCACCAAATCTACGGCTGAACTGGATGGTGGCGATCGCCCTCGCGGGGTGGTTGCTCTGGTTGCTGGCCCCGGTACTGACGCCGTTCGTCGCATCGGCATTGCTGGCATACATTGGCGATCCACTGGCCGACCGTTTGCAGAAATTCAGGCTGCCACGCACCGTCGCGGTGATTGTCGTCTTCCTGCTCACTTTCCTGGCGCTGGCCCTGCTTGTCTTGCTGGTATTACCACTGATCCGTGACCAGGTGTCTGCTTTCCTGATGGCGTTGCCGGGCATCATTACGCAGGCCGAGCAGGTCTGGCTGCCGACGCTGACTGAATTCCTGGGTATCGAACCCGGCGAGGACATTGGTCTCGGCGCGTTCATGTCACGCTACAGCGACATGGCCGGCAACTGGACGGCTACGGTGCTGCTGTCGCTGAGTCGCGGAGGCGGTGCTCTGGCGGCAGCCGTCATCAGTCTGTTCCTGGTGCCCATTCTGACGTTTTACCTGCTGCGGGACTGGGACATGGTCATCCTTCGGCTGGGCGCGCTGGTGCCTTCGCGCCAGCGCGATACCGTGTTCCAGCTCGCGCGAGAAACTGACGATGTGCTCGGCGCCTTCCTTCGCGGCCAGTTGCTCGTCATGACGGGCCTGGCAATTATTTATTCGACGGGCCTGAGCCTGGTCGGCCTCAAGTTCGCGATCGCGATCGGGGTGGTTGCGGGACTCGTCAGTTTCGTTCCCTACCTGGGCTTCGTATTCGGAATACTGCTGGCAGGACTCACCGTCGTACTGGAACCGGATCCTGTGTTGCGGCTTGCGGGCGTGGTAGCGACTTTTGCGATCGGACAGTTCATCGAAGGATCGGTGCTGACCCCCAAACTGGTTGGTGATCGAATCGGCCTGCATCCGGTTATCGTCATTTTCGCTGTTGCTGCGGGTGGTCAGCTATTCGGGTTCTTTGGAATTTTGCTGGCGCTGCCAGCAGCCGCGGTTCTGTCGGTGATTGCCCGTTTTGCCTATCTAAATTACCTTGCCGAACATCCGGTCGAAGCCGAGATTCTGAAAGTTATGGAACCCGGGCCGCCACCTGTCGAGGCGCCGGAGGATGTGGAAGCGTGAGTCAGCTGGCGTTGCCATTGAAGCTGCAGGACCATGCCGTTTTCGAGAGTTTTCTGCCGACCGGCAACGAATCGGCGGTGGCTTACCTTACGGGTGCGGTGACCTCGCAGGATGTACCGGGTTGCTGGCTGTGGGGCCCGGGGTCCACCGGCAAGACGCACTTGCTGCAGGCTGTTTGCGAGCGGGCGGAAGATCGCGCCCAGTTCGTGCCATTGCAGGAACTGGCCACCGCCGGCCCGGATATTCTCGACGGGCTGCACACGCGCCCCTTTGTCTGTATCGACGATGTGCAGCAGGTGGCTGGCGACGAAGACTGGGAGCTGGAACTATTTGCGCTGTGCAATTCACTTGCTGACGCGGGCGGTACGTTGATCTGTGCGGCCGATACGGCGCCGCGCGAAAGTTTGTTTGAGTTACCTGATCTGAAAAGCCGGTTTTCCCGGCTGCCGATATTTCAGCTACAGGCCCTCGACGAAGATGCGCGTGTGCAGGCGTTGCAATTGCGCGCACGTCACCGGGGTCTTGAGTTACCCGCGGAGACTGCGAATTTCTTGCTGGTGCGAAGCAAGCGGGATATGTCGTCGCTATACCGGATCCTGGATACGCTGGACCAGGCGGCGATGAAGGCGCAACGTCGATTGACCGTACCCTTCGTCAGGGAAGTCCTGAACGCTAATCCTTCGGGTTGAGGCGCGCCGCCAATTCGGCGACACGCTTGCCGAGCGCGCGGGCCAGTGATGCTTCTTCTTCCGCGAGGCGGTCGGAGTCCCGGTTCCAGGTGACGTGGCTGGCGCCATAGGGTGATCCGCCTGTCGTCGTCGTCGACAGTGCGGCCTCCGTGTACGGAATACCAACAAACAGCATGCCGTGATGGATCAACGGCAATGCCATGGTCACGAGCGTCGTCTCCTGTCCACCGTGTAGCGATGATGTCGAGGTAAACACGCCAGCGGGTTTCCCACTAAGTGTTCCGCTCATCCAGTCACCGCCGGTGCCGTCGATGAAGTACTTGAGCGGCGCGGCCATGTTGCCGAAACGTGTCGGGCTGCCCATGAGGAGCCCGTCGCATTCCTTGAGGTCGTTTGTTGTCGCGAACGGCGGGCCGCTGTCCGGGATTTCCGCTTCGACAGCGTCTGTGACGGTCGACACTGCCGGAACGGTTCGAAGCCGGGCGCTGCAGCCGTCGACTCGATCGATACCCTGGCAGACTTCCCGCGCCAGCGCCTCTGTGGCACCGAAGCGGGAGTAGTAGAGAACGAGAATCTCGCTCACGATCAGATCAGTTCGAGGACATTTTCCGGCGGCCGTCCGACGACCGCCCGGTTATGGTCTTCATCGACCACAATGGGTCGTTCGAGGGCCTTCGGATGGTCGTGGATCCAGGCCGCCAGTGCAGGCTCATCTTCCAGCGGCACGCTGTCGCCGGCCTCCCTGAATACCTCTTCGCCGCGCCGGAGGAGCTCTGCGAGCGGACGCCCAACCAGGCTTGCAATTCGTTGCAGCGCGTCAGCGTCGGGTGGCGATTGCAGGTATTCGACGATTGTCGGGCTTATACCGTTCGATTCCAGCAGTTCCAGTGTCTTGCGGGATTTGGAACAGCGCGGATTGTGGTAGATCGTGATGCTCATGTGCGTTTTCGTGTCGCCTTGGGAGCGCCAACTCTAGCAGTAATTCCGCGGCGTCGTCAGGGGGGTTGCAGGCTGCTTGACGGCGTGCGTTGTCGCTTGCTAGTTTTGGCCGGTGCAAATGCCAATAATTACCTCTATATCAGCGATTTGCGCTGGCAAGAACCTGCGGCTGGCCGTGGCCGGCGCGCTGCTGATTCTTGCGGCCTGTGCCGCGGGCCCGCCAGTTCAGGAAATGAGCGATGCACGTCAGGCGATTGCGGTTGCGCGTGAGGCGGGTGCATCGGAGTATGCGCCGACAGATCTTCGGGCCGCTGAGGACTTCCTCGACAGTGCGCTCAGGAATTTGTCCCGTAAGGATTACGATCAGGCGCGCGTCGATGCCGTCGAGGCAAAAAACAAGGCGCGCGCCGCGCTGCAATCAACCGAGCATTCCTCCCCCGTTCAGCCGCGCCGATAAAGCGACCCGCACCATAATGTGTCGATTGTTCATTGTGACCGGTCGTGTGCAGGGTGTTTTCTTCCGGGTCAGCACGCGCGACGTCGCCGCGCCATCGGGCCTCAAGGGGCATTCCATTAACCTGCCGGACGGAAGTGTAGAGGTTCGCGCCTGTGGCGACGATGCGGCAATAGATCAATTGCAGGCCTGGCTGCACGAGGGCCCGCCGCATGCCAGTGTTTCAGCGGTGAATGAGCGATTGACAGAGTGCACAGCACCGGTGCGGTTTACTACGGGCTGATTCGTATGCGC
>CAZVWF010000005.1:32519-61257 GCA_964630795.1 uncultured Woeseia sp.
CTGCATCAGCCCGAGCGCACCCGCGACGGAAATCGCGTAGCGATCGAAATTGCTTTCAATGTCGATTACGGCGAGGACAAGCTCGGGCTGAAGCTCTGCCCGGTTCGCCTCGAAATGTACGCGCTTCAATATTTCGATTCGCTCTGCCGGGTCGCGAACCTGCGGTTCGAGCCGCGCTGACATATCGGTCAGCCAGACCTGGGCTTCGAAGTGGTCGGGAAAGCTGTCGACCTCGCTGGCAGCCTGCCGAAGGAGGGCGGTCAGGTCGGGGTCAGGGTCGTCCTGCGCCAGGGCCGGCGCCATAAAGGCAAGTAATGCAGCAATAAGGAACACTTGTCGCATGAATCACCTGCTCGCTGGACTAATTCTCTTTTGACGGGTTCCTAGCCTGGTGACGAACCCCTGACGAGATCGACAGCATCATCCCGTTTCATCATACGGGATTCGTCGTCCCGGCGATGGCGATACTCGAGTTCGCCGGCTTCGAGACCTCGGTCGCTGACTACCAGCCTGTGCGGGATGCCGATCAGTTCGGCATCAGCGAACTTGACGCCGGGACGCGCGTCACGGTCGTCAAACAGGACGTCCAGTCCTATCGACTGTAGTTCCTCGTATAACGCTTCCGACGCTTCACGTACGGCATCCGAACGGTGCATGTTGATCGGTACCAGGACGACATCGAACGGTGCCAGCGGTTCCGGCCAGATGATGCCCTTCTCATCATGGTTCTGTTCGATTGCAGCACCGACAATGCGAGTCACGCCAATACCGTAGCAACCCATGGCCATCGTGGCGTCTTTGCCGTCCTTGTCCTGGACGGTGGCGTTCATCGACTCGGAGTACACCGTGCCGAGCTGGAAAATGTGGCCGACTTCGATGCCACGCGCAATCTTCAGCGTGCCTTTGCCGCCTGGCGTCGGGTCGCCTTCGACGACATTTCGCAGGTCCACGGTCTCTGGAACATCGATATCGCGTCCGAAATTCACACCGACGTAGTGCATGTCCGCCTCGTTTGCACCGATGACGAAGTCCGACATCGCAGCCGTCGCATGGTCGTAGAAGACAGGAATATCCAGCCCGATCGGTCCTGCATAGCCGGGCACACTGCCGGTGGCTTTCTGGATGGTCGTCGGATCCGCCATCGTCAGCGGCTCAGCGACGCCCGGAATCCTGTCAGCCTTGATGGCGTTCAATTCATGGTCGCCTCGCAGCACGAGGGCGATGGGTCCATCGTCACCGTCGACGATGAGTGTTTTGAGTGTCTGTACGGCGGTGATGTCGAGAAATGCCGCCAGGTCCTCAATGGTTTTGCAGTTCGGAGTGCTTATTTTCTCAAGATCCCGGGTCGGCGCCGGTGCCTTGCCTTCCGGTGGCAATGTCGCCGCCGTTTCCACGTTCGATGCGTAGTTGTCTTCGTCGCACCAGGCGATGCCGTCTTCACCGGAATCTGCCAGCACCATGAACTCCTGCGAGCGACTGCCGCCGATTTCGCCGCTGTCTGCGTCCACAACCCGAAAGCCCAGGCCCAGTCGCTCGAATATCGCGACGTAGGCATCGTGCATTTTGCGATAGCTTTCTTCGAGCCCGGCCTGGTCCGTATCGAAGGAGTAGGCATCTTTCATGATGAATTCACGTGCACGCATGACGCCGAAGCGGGGCCGTATCTCGTCACGGAATTTGACCTGGACCTGGTAGAAGTTGACCGGCAACTGCTTGTAGCTGCGCAACTCCCGGCGCGCGATATCGGTGATGACTTCCTCGTGCGTCGGCCCGAAGCAGAAGTCCCGGTCGTGTCTGTCGGTCATCCTGAGCAGCAGGTGGCCGTATTTGTCCCAGCGGCCGGTTTCCCGCCACAATTCTGCCGGCTGCACAGCCGGCATGGCGACCTCGAGCGCACCGGCCCGATCCATCTCCTCGCGGACAATGCGCTCTACTTTGCGCAGAACCCGCAGACCCAGCGGCATCCAGGTGAACAGTCCGGATGCGAGACGACGAATGAGGCCGGCCTTCAGCATGAGTTGATGGCTGACGATCTCGGCTTCGGACGGCGTATCCCGTAATGTTGTTAGTCCAAATCTGGTGAAACGCATGTATAGTCTGATCCCGCTTGCTGTGGCGGGCGTATTCTACACGAGGATATGCAGGACTGATCGTCTAATGTCACGTACCCCGACAGCTGAAGACATGCTGAAAAGAAGAGCAGGAAAAGAGCAGAATTGAGAGACCGGGCTAATCCATTTGTCGCACGGGAAGGTGTTCCGTTCCTGGTCGCAGCCGTCGTCGCTATTTTCGCTGTCGGACAACTGGTCGATCTCGTTTGGACGCTCGTCCCGTTCATCATCCTGATCTGGTTGTTCCTGGTATTCCGGGATCCATTGCGTGCAGTACCCGCCGTCCCGCTGGGCGTGCTGAGCCCGGTTGATGGCACCGTCCTCGAAGTCGGCCTCACCGATAATGGTGCGCTGAACGGTGAGGCGCACCGCATCCTCATTCGCGTGAACATGCTGGGGACTTACACTGCGCGTTGCCCGACCGAAGGTAAAATCATGGATTTTCGAGGGGCGGTACCGGAGAGCGCAACCGTCGGGCATGCCAGCGGCTTTTGGGTCAAGACGGACGAAGAGGAAGACGTGGTATTGCAGTTCCGTGGCCACCGTTTCGGACGGGCGCCACTCGCGTTTCTCGGCTACGGAGAACGGGTCGGGCAGGGTCAGCGTTGCGCCTATTTGCGTCTGACCCGGCTGGCCGAAGTACAATTGCCTGTCAATAGCCGTGTACATGTCACGGCGGGGCAAAAAGTCGCAGCGGGCGTCGACGTGCTCGCGAAGCTGCCACACCCGTAGCGACGGGCAGCGGTCGCAACCCGGAGTTGGACACTATGTCAGCGGAATCCAGACGTCGCGCCTACCTGGAGGCACTGCAAATCGACGTGTACGCCCTGCGAGGTGCGGAGCCGGTGGACGTCATTGACGCCACGCCAGGGGATGTCGATGTGCCGCCAGCTGACTGGGACGCTCTCCGCGACGCGGTTGCCGATTGCCGCCGCTGCACGCTGCACGAAACGCGCACTCAGACGGTTTTCGGTGTTGGTAACCCGGCGGCAGACTGGATGATTGTCGGTGAGGCGCCCGGGCAGGAAGAGGACCGGCGCGGCGAGCCCTTTGTCGGACGCGCCGGCAAGCTGCTGGACGAAATGCTCCTGTCGCTCGAACTTGACCGTGGCTCGGTGTTCATCGCCAATATCCTGAAGTGCCGACCGCCGAACAACCGGGATCCACAGGCAGATGAAGCAGCATCCTGCCGCAGTTATCTCGAGCGGCAAATCGACTTCGTTGCCCCCAAAATCATCATTGCCGTTGGCCGGATCGCGGCACAACATCTGCTGAACACCGATGAGCCGATTGGCAGAATGCGCGGCAAGCGGCACATGCTGGAGGATAGGCAGCTTCCGGTTGTGGTGACCTATCACCCGGCCTACCTGTTGCGTAGCCCCACGCAGAAACGCAAAGTGTGGCAGGACTTGCTGATGGCCAGACAGATGATGGATGAAGCGAATCAATGATCACACCGATGCAACAAATCCCTGTCGAAATACGGCAGATGGTGCACGAGGATATTGCGCAGGTCGCTGATATCGAGCGCCGCAGCTACGAATTTCCGTGGAGCCACGGTG
Source organism: uncultured Woeseia sp. (assembly GCA_964630795.1). Taxonomy (GTDB): domain Bacteria; phylum Pseudomonadota; class Gammaproteobacteria; order Steroidobacterales; family Woeseiaceae; genus SZUA-117. The sequence continues at coordinate 36,193 of CAZVWF010000005.1, forward strand.
TGTTTCGCGATTGTTTACTGGCTGGTTATACCTGCATCGTTATGGAACGTGAGGAGTCGGCGGTGGGTTACAGCATTTTGTCCGTTGTCGCCGGCGAAGCGCATATTCTGAATCTCTGTGTTGATCCAAAATTCCGCCAGCTAGGTTACGGCGAGCAGCTTCTAGATGAATTGCTGAGTCGCGCAAGGGATATGGAAGTGCGGGAGATCTTCCTGGAAGTCCGTCCTTCGAATGACACAGCTATTGGCCTTTACAGGAAAAAAAGTTTTCGCCTGATCGCGAGCCGTCCGGCGTACTACCAGGCAAGAGAAGGGCGCGAAGACGCGGCTGTTTACTCGAAGCTGATCAAGAAGCGCTAGGACGCATCGTGCCGGATGCGCGTCGGCTTTGCCCGATGTCTGGCGATCAGGCTTTATTCATCCTCTGGCTGGACAAACTGCTCTGGTGGCTCGTCGGTTGCGACGGAATCCGATTTGAAAGTGATGGCAATCCATTCGAGCGTTCGGTCTCCGGTATTACCCGATTCATGTTCGTCGCTCATATAGACGGGGCCCGGTCTCCAGAATGCGCGGACGCTGTCGTTTTCGGGGCGCTCAAAAACCCTGTCCGAGCCACGAAAACGATATACGAGTTCGTTCGTTGAATTCAGGACGATGACGAGCTGATGCTCGGGGTGTTCATGAATACCTTCCCATTGACCCGGCAGCAACTCGAAACGCTGGACAATCACGCGGTCATCTTCGAGCAGCGTTTCGCCTTCGATGTTCGGATAGGTTTGTTGTCCATGCGCGTTTGCGGCGAATAGCAGGGTGATAGCAATTGCGAATCTTTTCATCTCAATGGTTCCATGCGAATAAGGTGCTTAAATTTACGGTCTCCAAATTTATGCAAATTCGAGAACTTGGTTAGCGGCTCGCTCTCCTTCGTCGCACGCGGTCGACCAGAGTTGGTCGCCGGTTAGTTCAGAATGCGCAAAGCGTACTCTCCCGTAACCTTGTCGAACGACGTCTCTTGGCGCCCTTTCTCCATCAGGCCCAAAATAGAACCCCTTTTGTGGAATGACGTAGGCGTGACCCCAGCGATTCGAAATGATTGCTGCAATGTCTCTTTCGTGGTCAAAGCCGTGAGGGCCGAAGGTCTTCGTCAGTTGACGCCGTATGGTCTCCTCTATTTCGCGGTAGGGCATTGCAAACAGTTGCGCCCGTGCCGCGAGGCTCTGCGTGTCATAGGGCAGCCCCAGGTCTGACACGCCGGACGTAAAGGGCACGTAAAAGGTCAGGATGGTGGGCTTGTCCGGATCGAATGGCATGTGCCTGCCATTGTGCGACATCGGTGCGCGGATATTCGTGAACCAGGTGCGTGGCCCCAGCCAACGTGCCGACGTGATACCGAGTTGCTCCATGAATCGCCATTGCCTGACTGCAACGTTGACGACCAGCATCGGCGCATGCTGGAACGTATTCATCGCATCAGCCAGTGCTGACGGTGCATCCCTGACAACTTGTTTGTTGATCCATTGGCCGCCGGCCATGATGACTGCTTTGGCGGTAACAGAGCTTGCTTCTCCGCTCTGGTTATCAATGTAAGTGACCGAAACCCGGCTCGCGGTCTCCGGGTCGCCGTCATGATGCACATCAATCGCGGTCGCATTAAGCCTGACTCGCAGGGGCGAGTCAGGTCGATCGAGCGCATCGAAGTTAATGCGGCCGTAAACGATGTCATCAAAATTACGGGCACCTTCGATCGCATCCGGAAGCAGCTTCTTGAGGAAATGCCGTGCGATACCCGTGTTGCCACCAGGAAAACTGACGGGGAAGTAGGGCTCCTCCATACCGGCGGCTGCTTCCGCTTCCGTCGCCGTCATCGTGCCGGGTGCAAAGTAGTGTTTTGCAGCAAGCGCGGAGATAGCATCGCAACCCAGTCCGGTGCCATAGGACGCAACCATAGGGCTCAGGAAATCAAAGACTTCCTTTCGCGTGATACCGACGTACTCCTTCAGGTACTCCGAATAGGTCATGCCATCGAGCCAGGGCTCGAGATCCTCCGGGTGATCTTCGAGCAGGAATTGATCCAGGCGCGCCAGTTCCTCCTTGACTTCGTCGGGCCAGTTGACTTCCTCGTAACCGGACAACCACGGATTGCGGACCATCTTCATTGCGGCCGGGTCATCCGGGTCGTCAAAGAAATAGCCCTGATCCGCCCGGTCTCGATAGATCATCATATGGGCGTAGTGTTCGGTCGCGTAACTCAGGCCCTTTTCGCTACCGTCGGCGGTCTCAAGCCATGTGGGCGCATCCGGTTCGTCGCCCATGGGTAGTCCGATCTCTTCCCAGGCCGGGTGATAGAAGAACCCCATTTCTGACACAGCGCGTGCGGGCCACAAACACATGTTCGAGCCCTGCGGCGCGTGCAGGTGATGACCTTCGACCTGCAGTTCGTTTTGCCTGGCCTCGCCGCCAAAAACTGAATGATTGTCAATAAGCAGCACCCGGGCATTGTTTCCACGTCGTTTCAGAAACTGGTATGCGGACATTAGTCCTGCGAAGCCGCCGCCGACCACGACCAGGTCGTATGCCTCCCCTGTATCCACCGAGGACCCGGAAATGGACTGCCACTGCCCATCCCGCAGTGCATGGGCTGCATTCACAACGTGATGCGTATTGCCGTTGGCCATGGCGTAATCGCCAATGCCACCCGGCCCCGTCCAGTTCGCGTCAACCGCGCTGAAGGGTGCGGGCGATTGCGCTTGTGCTGAACGTATGAAACCCGGTGCAGCTGCGGTTAACAAGCCGCCGCCGACGCCGAGCAAAGTGCCTGCGACAAAGTCCCTCCTCGTAACATTGGCTGGAAGACGGATAGGATCGGTCCTTTTATTTTTCTGCCTGTCGCTCATTGTTATGGTTCCGGTTTTGTTGGGTGCTGTACGAATTAATTGCCGGACAATATTTAACTCGATTTCGTCAAGCGCACTAACTGCGCTCTGCATTACTGGCGGCCTTTCAAATTAATTGTAGCCGAATGCCCGTATCCTCTGGAAAAGTGGACGATCTTGCCCCGCTGGTGGTCCGTACTCCCGGTCAATTTGCTACACTCCCGGCCCTTTGTCGACCAACCCAGTTGGCCAGAATGTCCACAATTACAGACGAAGTGAGCCGCCGGCGCACTTTCGCCATTATTTCTCACCCGGATGCGGGCAAGACCACGCTGACCGAGAAGCTTTTGCTCTTCGGTGGCGCTATCAATATGGCGGGCACGGTCAAAGGCAGAAAGGCCAGCCGGCATGCGACGTCAGACTGGATGGCGCTCGAGCAACAGCGCGGGATCTCGGTGACATCATCGGTCATGCAGTTCCCGTATCGCGAGCGGGTGGTCAATCTCCTGGATACACCGGGCCACGAAGACTTCTCTGAAGACACCTACCGTACGCTGACAGCGGTTGATTCTGCGCTCATGGTGATCGACTGCGCGAAGGGCGTCGAGCAACGTACGATCAAGCTCATGGAGGTCTGCCGCTTGCGCGATACGCCTATCATGACCTTCATCAACAAGCTTGATCGTGATGGCCGGGAGCCGGTCGATCTGCTCGACGATATTGAATCGGTGCTAGGCATTGCCTGTTCGCCAATCACCTGGCCCATCGGGATGGGTCGCAGTTTGAAGGGTGTTTATCACCTGCACCAGGATCGCATCTTTCTTTACCTGCCTGGCGAAAAGGACCAGGCATCGAAAATCCAGGCAATCGATGGCCTCGACTCGGACGAAGCTTCTGAGGTGCTCGGCGATGATGCGGATAATTTTCGCGAAGAAATCGAACTTGTGAAAGGTGCATGTCCGGAACTGGATATCGACGAGTACCTGGCCGCAAAACAAACGCCGGTCTTTTTTGGTTCGGCCATTTCCAACTTTGGTGTTCGCGAATTGCTGGACGAGTTTGTTGAACACGCACCGCCACCGAAGTCGCGCGAAAGCGAAGTACGTGTCGTCGAGCCGAATGAGGAGGATATGTCCGGATTTGTTTTTAAGATTCAGGCGAACATGGATCCCGGCCATCGCGACAGAATTGCCTTCATGCGAATCTGTTCGGGCGAGTATCAGAAAGGAATGCGCCTGCGACACGTCCGCAGTGGCAAGGATATGAAGATTGCCGATGCGATCACGTTCATGGCCGCGGATCGCCAGCATGCAGACGTAGCTTACGCCGGCGATATCATCGGCCTGCATAATCACGGAACGATCAATATTGGTGACAGCTTTACGCGCGGAGAGAATCTCAAATTCTCGGGGATTCCAAGTTTCGCACCCGAGATTTTTCAGCGGGCGATTCTGAAAGACCCACTTAAACTGAAGGCCTTGCAAAAAGGGCTTGCGCAATTATGCGAGGAGGGGGCGACGCAGCTATTCAAGCCACTGCGAAACAATGACCTGATTCTCGGTGCGGTCGGACCGCTGCAATTCGATGTCGTCGCCCATCGTTTGAAGGATGAGTACAAGGTCGAGTGTCAGTTCGAGCCTGTCAATGTCGCGACGGCTCGCTGGGTGGAAGCCGATGACGAGCGACATTTGCAGGAGTTTCAGAAGAAGGCGCATGATAATCTGGCGCTCGATCACAGCGACAGCCTGGTCTATATCGCCCCCAGCAAGGTCAACCTCAACCTGACGCTGGAGCGCTGGCCTGATATTCAGTTCCGGGAGACTCGCGAGTATTGACGAGCGCGCCGACAAACCGAAACGAAAATTCCTGACCAGGGAGTCGGTCGCCTGGGCCCTTTACGACTGGGGTAATTCTGCCTTTGCGCTCAGCGTACTGGCCGTGCTGTTTCCATTGTTCCTGGGTTCTTACTGGAGCGCGGGCGAGCCAGGACCGGTCGTGACCTCCAGGCTGACCTGGGCGACGGCGATTGGCAGTATCGTGGTGTCCGTGATGGCGCCAATGCTTGGTGCAATCGCCGATAGCGGTGGCTATCGCAAGCGGTTTCTCGTTGCGCTGACCGTTATGGGTGCGGTCAGCACGGCGGCGCTCAGTCTCGTCGGTATGGGCGACTGGTTCTGGGCGCTCGCCCTGTTCATCGTCGCTTCAATTGGCTACTACAGCGCGGCCGTTTTTTACGACTCACTGCTCGTCGACGTCAGTCACCCGAGGTATTACAGCCTGATTTCTTCGCTGGGGTTGTCGCTAGGTTACTTCGGTGGCGCGTTCTTGCTCTCGCTACACGTCTGGATGATGTATACGCCGCAGTCATTCGGTTTTGCCGATCCGAATGGTGTTATCAAGTTTGCGTTTGTGTCCGTGGGCGCATGGTGGCTGATCTTTCTGCTGCCGATCCTCGTGGTGGTTCGGGAAGCGAAGTCGCCGATTGCCGTGCACGGAGGCGCAATCAAAGCAGCCTATCGAGCGCTCGCAAGTACGTTCAAGAAGATCAGAAGCTATCGCAATATCTTCACCTTCCTGATCGCCTACTGGCTTTACATTGGCGGGCTGTTCACCGTGATCTTCATGGCCGTCAATTTCGGCCAGCGCCTGGGATTCGAAGACAAGGATCTCGTTACCGCATTGATGATCACAAACTACGTAGGTTTCCCGGCGACCTTGCTCTTCGGTTTCATGGCACATCGATTCGGGGCCAGGCGCGCTATTTACGTCGGCTTGCTGGTTTATACGGGCGTCGTCTCCTGGGCGGTTTTTCTCGAGAACGTGGGCCAGTTTTACGCGATGTCCATCATTATCGGCATGGTTCAGGGTGGCGTGCAAAGTATCAGTCGTTCACTGTATGCCGCGTTGATCCCCAGGGAGATGTCCGGCGAGTTCTTCGGCTTTTACAACATGCTCACAAAGTTTGCGCACGTGCTGGGACCGGTGCTGATCGGCATCGTAATCTTCTTTACTGACGACCCGAGATACATCCTGATCGCCATCGCGCCGATGTTCCTGGTCGGTGCCGCGGTACTGACACGGGTGGAAGTATCCGCAGAAGCGAATTGACGGCTAGCGGCCTTTCTCGAATTGCCGCACGGCGGACTGCAGTCGTGCGATGGCAACGAGTTCCGGTGGCCCGTAACGGGTATCGAGGTAGATCGTCGTAATTTCCTCGGCCAGCGAGGAATCATCACGCTCTGCAGCAATTCGCGCCATAAGCTTGAGCGGGGTTTCGCCTTTTTCCGGCGTAACGCCGGCAGCCTTCGTGAATTTTCGATAGAGGCGAGCGGCATCGTCCCTGGGCGGTGGCCGGTAGCGCATCATGATGAGCGTGCTGATTATCGCGACCAGGATGATCAGTATCGTCACGAGGGTCAGCATCATCTTGCGCCAGTCTGGCTCTTCCATGCCCAGCCATTCCATGAACCGGCCCTGGTTATCCGGCCCGTAGGCCAGGATCCACTCGTTCCACTTCGCGTTCAACGCATCCCAGGCCATCGTGATCCGGTTGAGCCATTCGGATGGGGCATTCAATCCCCAGCTTGCCCCGATGCCATCCATCATCGCGCCATAGCGGCCCATCTCGATACGTTCCGGCGCGACGGCTGCTGTCGGGTCAACGCGATACCAGCCACGTCGGGGCAGCCACACCTCGGTCCACGCGTGGGCATCAGCCTGGCGCACTGTCAGATAGTTACCCATCGTATTGATCTCACCACCCTGGTAGCCCAGGACAATGCGGGACGGGATGTTGGCGGCGCGCATCATGACGGCAAAAGCTGATGCATAGTGTTCGCAGAATCCGCGACGGGTGTCGAACAGGAAACGATCAACCGGATTGCTGCCGAGAAGCGGCGGATCCAGAGTGTAATAGAAATCTTCTGTATTGAATTTTCTCAAAACCCGGTTGATGAATTCTTCTGCTGAACCCGCGTCCTCCCGCATCTGGCGCGCCAGCGCGATCGACTCCATATTGCTGTTCTCCGGAATCCGCGTGTAGAACTTGCGGCGAAAACTCGACATCTGGTTTGCCAGCCGATAATTCGGGTAGGACGCCACGCGGTAACTCATGCGTTGGTCAACAGGCTGGCGCCGCGCAAGTAGATGGTAGCTCGTCATATCGATGTGTTTGCCGCGCTCCCATTCGTAGGGAACGTCGAGGGCGAACAGCCAGTGTTGACGCGTGGGCTCCAGTCGGACCTCGTAGTTGACGGCATCGCCTTCGATCTCGATCTCGTCCCTTGCCCGCCGATCGATAGAGGGCTCATTGCCGGTCCAGGTGCGACCGTTGAACCGGTGCAGGACCAGGCCTCGCCAGTATCGATTATGCGGCGGCGGAATTTCGCCGTCGAAGTTCACGCGGAATGCAACGGCATTGGAAAGTGACAGCGAACTGATATCGCCCGGGCTCATGCGGTCACTGAGGCCCGAAGTTGCCGAACTCGTATCGATGGGTACAGCCCAGAACGGTGTCGCGATACGCGGAAAAAATATCCACATCGCGATCATCAATGGCAGCGAGCAGGCAATAAGGCGTCCGCCGGTTTGGACGCTATGCCAGATCGGCACCCTTCGAATGTCCGACATCCTGAGCCAGGCGGTCATCGTAAATAGCACGCCAGCGACCAGGTAGGGCAGGGACCACAAATATTGCTCCCGCAACAGCGACGACATGATCAGGAAGACAGAGATGAACAGGAGGACGAACTGGTCCCGGCGTTTACGTGTTTCCAGGAGTTTCAGTGCGGCCATGACAGCCAGAAGGGAAGATCCGGGACCGACCCCGCTCACGGATTCGTAGGACGCGAGAACACCGATAAAGCATAAGAGTGCCAGCACGATGCGCAGCCAGGCAGGGGGTAGCCGCCAGCGTTTGCGCTCGACCTGGTATCGCCATGCCGAACAGGCCAGGAAGATGAACGTGACCCAGAAAGGCAGGAACTGGATGTGGGGAACCACGGAGAACGCGAGCGCCCCAAGCGTCCATGGCAGGCTCGCGAGCAGTGACCCGTCGGTGCCTGTTCTCTTGCTCACGATGCGTCCTCTTGGTCATCGTTCTGGAAAAACGCGAGCGCTTCAAGACAACGGTGTCGGTGCGCCTCACCATGCGCAGGGCTGAACTCGTGGCCCGGAATTCGCAAACCGTAGTCACGCTGGGTCCTGTCGGCATCGACGATCCACCGGGTTAGCACCGACAGGCGTTGTTCGGTGTCGGCAGCCTGGACATGATCGAAGTCGAACCACTGGCTGCTCGTGTCCGCGCCGGAAAATTGTTTGGACAGCAAGTCGCCGCTACGCGCATACGCCTTCCAGGCGATGTGCCGTGGCGAGTCGCCCTCGTGAAAACGACGCAGGCCGGCAAAATCCTCTTCGCCGCGCGCATCGTGTTGCCGATGGCCGTGCGCGGTTTGTGTGGCTGGCGGATCCGGCACCGGGTCCGCGGGCTTGGGGTACACCAGCCCCGAAAGATCCATGTGCAGCCATGACCATGCGCGAAACAGCTCGAAGGGGAAGAGCGTTTTGACACCGAATCGCAGCAACCGGACACGACCTCGCCGCTCCGTAGGAATCTCGAGGTAAAAGACACGACTCTCGCCGGCTTCAAGGTCGTCGATGCGACTGGGTATGCCGTCGCAGTAGATTTGCATATGCGGACGACGATTCCTGGAGTGGTTTGTAATGGCGACCTTGAACTCGGCCGCCTGGCCGGCAAAGACCGGGTCAACACCTGCAAATGCGACTTCGAGGCCAACCAGGTTGCGCTGGCACTGGTGCATCGCCACGAATCCGATGCCTGCCAGCAGAAAGGTCAATACGAATGACAGGTTGTTGTTGTAGTTCATCGAGCCCAGCAACATCGTGAACGTCATCAGTCCGAACACGAGTCCGACGGCCGTAGGCAGGATGTAGATTCGTCGCGAATGCAACCGGGTGACATGCTTGTCGCTGCCCTGGCGCTTTTTGGCCCAACGCCGGACACGATGGCGCGCCTTGCGCCGATAGGTCGACAACCTGAACGCATCAAGGGTGAGTTGAACCTGGCTCATGGGAGCACCGTTCCTGCGATCCCGGAACGCTGTCTTGCGTCGCATGAGACGACGTTCAACATGGCGCTAGGGGATAGCGACGTTATCGAGGACGTGACGGCTCAGTTCCGCCGGTGTTCGATAGACGGAATTGCTGGCCGGTTTCAGTCGATGACCGGCGACGGAGGCAAACACAGCTTGCACGTCGTCCGGAAATACACCGGAATGACTCTCGATAAACGCATGCGCGCGGGCCGACGCCACAAGGGCGAGTGAGCCGCGCGGTGACAGTCCTGTCTCAATATCGGGCGATTCGCGCGTGAATCGAACCAGCGCCTGGATATAGTCCACGAGCGGATCCGTCATGTGCACCGTCGCGGCAGCGTTTTGCAGCGCCAGCAAAATCCCGGGATTGAGGACGGGTTCCACTGTTGGCAGAAGCTCGCGTCGGTCGGTGCCGGTCAGCAGTGCGCGCTCGTTTTCCTCGTTGGGATAGCCGAGCTCGATTCTCATCAGGAAGCGATCAAGCTGCGACTCCGGCAACGGGAACGTGCCAATCTGGTCCGACGGGTTTTGTGTTGCAACGACAAAATAGGGATCGGGAAGGGAATGCGTCTGCCCGTCGACAGAGACTTGCTTCTCTTCCATCGCTTCCAGCAAGGCGCTCTGCGCCTTGGGGGTGGCCCGGTTGACTTCGTCCGCAAGCACGAGCTCTGCAAAAACGGGTCCTGCCTGGAACTCGAAGCCGCCGGTATCCTGACGAAAGATCGAGACGCCGACGATATCGGCCGGCAGCAGGTCACTGGTGAACTGAATGCGCTGAAAGCTGAGTCCCAGGACGCGCGCCAGTGATTGTGCAAGGATGGTTTTGCCGAGTCCCGGCAGATCCTCGATCAAAAGGTGGCCTCGTGCGAGGAGGCAGGCGAGAGCCAGGGTTATCTCTGCATCCTTGCCGAGGATGATGCTGTTCAGCGAACGACGCGCCTGGTCGAGCGCGACTCGTCGCTTGTCACTGCCGATTGGCAGTTTTTCCAGCGTGCTGCCCTGCTGCATCAGGTACTCCGGTCACCATGATGAATTATGACCCATATTCGCCAAAAGCGAGATTCAATTCACCCCGAAGGGACCCGGAATGTGAACTAATCTGCAAATTACCCGGATTTCAGGGCCTCCAGTCTCTTGAGCTGCTCGTCGAGTTGTTCAAGTTGCTCCTCAAACGCTGCGACGCGCTCCTTCTCCTGTGTGACCACAGCTTCCGGCGCGTTGTTCACAAAATTTTCGTTGGCGAGCTTCGCCCCCGCCTTTTCGAGCTCGGCATTGACCTTGTCTCGTTGTTTGCCGATCCGTGCACGCTCAGCCTCTACGTCGATGAGTCCGGCCATTGGCACGAGCAGACGCATCGAGCCGACAAGGGCCGTGGCAGCCGGCGGTGCGTCTTCATCGTCCTGCAGCGCCGTCACGGACTCGACACGCCCGACGCGCGCGAGGGTCAATCTGTTTGCATCTGCAAACCGCAGGTCATCGGCGCCAGCCCCTTCCATCAAAACCGGTAACGCCTTACCCGGTGAAATGTCCATCTCGCCACGAATCTGTCGGATGCCGAGGATAAAACGCATCACCCAGTCCAGTTCCGCTTCCGCGTCAGCGTCCTTCAATGCATGGTCGGGCTCGGGGAACGGGCGGTGCATGAGCGTCTCACCCTCAATACCTATGCGCGGCGCTACCTGCGCCCAGATTTCTTCGGTGATGAAAGGCATCAACGGATGCATCATCCGGAGGATGGTTTCCAGTACGTCAATCAGGGTCCTGCGCGTGCCACGCTTTTGCGCATCAGATGTTTCGTCGGACTGCAGCACCGTTTTCGACAGTTCGAGGTACCAGTCACAGAACTCGTGCCAGGTGAACTCGTAAATCGCCTGTGCGGCGAGGTCGAGGCGATAGTTCTGCATCGACTCGTGTATGGACGCCACCGTGTCCTGCATGCGCGAAAGGATCCAGCGATCCGCCGTACTGAGTTCCTTGTCGCCATCGTCCAGTGACTCGGTATTCATCAATACGTAGCGCGATGCGTTCCAGAGCTTGTTGCAGAAGTTCTTGTAACCTTCGATTCGACCCAGGTCGAAACGGATATCGCGGCCCGTGGTCGCAAGCGATGCGAACGTAAATCGTAAAGCGTCCGCGCCGTATTCATCGATACCGTCGGGAAACTGCTTGCGGGTGGCTGCTTCGATTTTCGGCTGCAGGTGCGTTTGCATCAGCCCGGTCGTGCGCTTCCTGATCAGTGTATCGAGATCGACACCGTCGATCAGGTCCAGCGGGTCGAGCACATTGCCCTTGGACTTGGACATCTTCTGGCCGTCCGGGTCACGGATCAGGCCGTGAATGTAGACCTCATGAAAGGGCACGTCATCCATGAACTTGAGACCCATCATGATCATGCGCGCGACCCAGAAGAAAATGATGTCGAAACCGGTAACCAGGACCTGTCCCGGATAGAAGGTCTTCAGCGCGTCCGTGTCATCCGGCCAGCCCTGGGTGCTGAATGGCCACAGTGCGGACGAGAACCAGGTGTCGAGGACATCCTCGTCCTGCCGCAGCTCGAGTGTTTCGCCGAGCCCGTGCTTCTCTCGCGCCTCCGCTTCATCACGACCCACGTAGATGTTGCCGTCGGCGTCATACCAGGCGGGAATGCGATGCCCCCACCACAATTGCCGGCTGATACACCAGTCCTGGATGTTATACATCCAGTCAAAGTAGGTCTTGGACCAGTTCTCCGGCACGAAACGTATCCGACCGTCTTCGACGGCCTCTATCGCCGGTTTGGCCAGTGGCTGAATGTCGACGTACCACTGGTCTGTGAGGTAGGGCTCAATAACAGCGCCGCTGCGGTCGCCACGCGGAAGCTTCTGCTCATGGTCTTCGACTTTTTCCAGCAGGCCGAGCGCATCGAGGTCCGTTACGATTTTTTTGCGCGCCTCGAATCGATCCAGTCCGCGATAGGCTTCCGGCGCATTCTCGTTGATTACGGCATCGTCGGTGAGGACGTTGATCATCTCGAGGTTGTGACGTTTGCCGATTTCGTAGTCATTGAAATCGTGGGCGGGTGTAATCTTTACGCAACCGGTGCCGAATTCCGGGTCGACATAATCGTCAGCAATGACAGGTATTCGCCGATCGACCAGCGGCAGGATGACCTCCTGTCCAACGAGATCCCTGTAGCGCTCATCGTTGGGATGCACGGCAACGCCGCTGTCACCCAGCATTGTTTCCGGGCGCGTTGTCGCGACAACAAGGTGACCCTCGCCGGAGGCGAGCGGGTAACGGAAGTGCCACAGGTTGCCCGGCTCGTCCTCCTGTAACACCTCCAGGTCGGACAGGGCGGTGTGCAGGACGGGGTCCCAGTTGACGAGCCGCTTGCCGCGATAGATCAGACCTTCGTCGTACAGGCGGACGAAGACCTCCATGACGGCCGCGGTAAGATTGTCATCCATCGTGAACTGGTCGCGTTGCCAGTCGACTGACGCGCCAAGGCGTCTGAGTTGTTGGCAGATGTGACCGCCGGACTCGCCTTTCCATTTCCAGACGCGTTCGATGAACGCCTCGCGACCCAACTCGCGCCGGGATGTTCCCTCGCCGTTAAGCTGGCGTTCCACCACCATTTGCGTCGCGATACCGGCGTGATCCATGCCGGGCTGCCAGAGCGTGTTGCGCCCCGTCATCCGGTGATAGCGAATCAGCGCGTCCATGATCGTATCCTGGAACGCGTGACCCATATGCAGCGTGCCCGTCACATTCGGCGGCGGAATTACGATGCAATAAGGCTCACCCTCGCCCGACGGCGCAAACCAGCCGTTTTCTTCCCAGCGCTCGTAAAGACGCTGCTCAATATCCCTGGGTCGGTATGCTTTATCCATAGTCGCTTAGCAGTCGATGCGCGGCCGCAGGCGCCTGAGACGGCGCCAGACTACGCAATGACGAGGTCAATTACAGGTTGTGGGTGTCGAGTGTATGTCCCTGCTCACGATAATCAACAAATCGTTGCCTGCTCAGGGACTTGCATTCTTCGTCGGAGGTTACAACTTCCGCCACCCGCGGAAAAGCATCCGCTTCGTCGGGGATGGTGTCGCCGAGGTTGATGAGGAGATCACAATCGCCCGGTGGGAACCGATCACAACCGATGGTGACGGGCGACTCCGGCGGCCCGGACGAATCGGCGATCAGTTCGTGTGGAACGAAGCTCCCGTCACGGAACGTCCACAGCAAATCGTCAAGCCGTGACGCAGACTCGGACGCACTGACGTGAATATGGACCTTGTTCTCGAGCTTGTAAGCTTTCTCGGCCAGCCGGCAGGCGAACTGCTGTCGCGCAATTTCGCCACTCGCCGCGAGAATATAGAAATCGACTTTGGCCATCGTCAGGGAATGACACGCGCGCGGCGCAGAATGAATTCTGCCAGGAGCGGTACGGGTCGACCTGTACTGCCTTTGGTGCCGCCACTTTTCCAGGCGGTTCCGGCGATATCCAGGTGCGCCCAGTTCAATCCTTCGGTGAACTTGCTGATAAAACAGCCCGCGGTGATGGCGCCGCCGTCACGGCCGCCGACATTGGCAAAGTCTGCGAAATTGCTTTTGAGCTGACGCTCGTACTCTTCCGCAAGTGGCAACTGCCAGCCGCGGTCGTCCGCGCCAATACCGGCATCAACAATTTCGGCAGCGAGTTCGTCGTTCTTCGTCATGACCGCCGTGCGGTGATGGCCGAGTGCGATCACGCAAGCACCGGTCAGCGTCGCAACGTCGATAACGACGTCGGGTTTGTAGCGGCGGGAATAGGTGAGCGCATCACACAATATAAGCCGGCCCTCGGCGTCGGTGTTGAGAATTTCAATGGTCTTGCCCGACATGCTGGTGACGATATCGCCCGGGCGGGTTGCCGTGCCGCTCGGCAGGTTTTCGCAGGCCGGCACGATGACGTTGAGATTGATCGGTAATTTGAGTTTGGCGACGACGGACATGACCCCGATGACGGAGGCAGCCCCGCACATGTCGAATTTCATCTCGTCCATGCCCGGGCCGGGTTTGATGGAGATGCCACCCGCATCAAAGGTAATTCCCTTGCCGACAAGGACGACCGGTTTGTCCCGGCCCGCGCCCTTGTATTGCATCAGGATGAGTTTGGCGGGGAGGGTCGTCCCTGCAGTGACGCTGAGGAAGGCATGCATGCGCAGCCGTTTGATTTCTGCCTCACCGAGAACGCGCGTGGACAAGTTTTTGTACTTGCGCGCGAGTTTCTGCGCTGTCCTGCCCAGATAGGCAGGCGTGCAAATGTTAGGCGGCAGATTACCGAGGTCCCTGGCCAGCGACATGCCATCCACGATTGCCATGGCATGCTCGGCGCCGCGAACGGCCTGCGCAGATTCGCTGCGACTGTTCACGGCGAAGCCGATTTTCTTCAGGGTTGGTGCGCGCGGTCGCCGGCCGCTCTTGGTTTCGTGGTAAGAATACAGGGACGCGCCAATGCTCTCGACGGTGTACCGTGCGAGGTAGTAGGGCGAGGTGCCATCGACGTCGGCGGTACCCAGGTAGCTGACGACGTCCTTGATTTTCGTTGAGCGAATAGCGTTTGCGGCGGTGGTCACCGCCAGGCGAAATGCTGCAACGTCGAACTTGCTGATCTTGCCGAGGCCGACAACCAGGACGCGCTTTGCGCGCACGCCGGGTATGTCGTTCAGCATCCGCACGCTGCCGGGTCGTGTACTGATATCGCCTCCGCGAATCATATTGCCGATGTAGCCGCCGCTCGCACCATCAATGTCGTCTATTCCAGGGCCGCTTTTGCCGGCGTCAAATGCACCAACGATGATGCAGCTGCCTGTGCGACGGTGTGCCGCGCTGGTCGTTGCAAACGATTCCATGTTTTAAAAATCCTCAGGCCGAGCCAAATCGCGGGTTCATACAGACGCCTCCCGCACACATAACCGTCAACGAATGGTTGAGAGTGATCCCGGTCTTTGCTTGTTGTTGGATGTCATCCAAGGGTCTTGTGACCCAGGGACTGTCCCGGACAAATCAAAAGCGGTAGTCTAACCGATCCGGCCGAACAAGGGGCAGTCCGGGCTGTCAAAACCCTGCAAAATCACCGAATTAGCCATGTTACGCATACTCGATCGATACATATTTCGTGAAATCGCCCAATCATGGCTAGCGGTCACCATGGTGTTGCTCGCAATTCTCCTGACCAACCAGTTTGCCCGTGTCCTGGGCGACGTTGCCAAGGATAAACTGCCGAAGGACGCGATCTTTCAGGTCATCGGGCTGACCGCCTTTCAGTACCTCACACTCCTGGTGCCAATCGCACTGTTCCTGTCGATCATGCTCGCGCTCGGTCGCCTTTACCGGGATAGTGAAATGCCAGCGATGATGGCCTGCCGGGTCGGTCCCTGGGACATCTACCGGCCCCTTTCCTGGTTATTGATTCCCCTCGCGCTGGCGGTTGGTTGGCTCGCGATGGAGATCGCGCCGACCACCTTGTCGCAGATCGAGCGAATCGGTGTGGAAGCGCGGCGCCAGGCCGACCTGGCCAGCATTGAGCCGGGCCGTTTTACCAGCGGCAATCGCGAGGGCGCCGTGGTGTACGCGGAGAGCGTGGTCGGCCCCGGCACAGTAGAAAACGTGTTCCTGCAGCGACAGGATGAAGGCAGTGTCGAAGTCGTCATTGCCAAACGTGGCGAGCAGGTCGAATCCGACGACCCGAATACGCGTTACTTCGTATTGAGGGATGGTCGCCGATACGAAGGTATTCCCGGGACCTCGGAGTTTCGGGTCATGGAATTCTCGGAGCACGGTATTCCGTATCACCTGCCCAACATCGAGGATCCCGAGCTGGAGGTCAGGGCGAAAAAAACGATCGACCTGGTCGCGTCGGATGATGCCGAAGACCTGGCGGAACTGCATTGGCGGTTTGGAATTCCACTGGCAACCCTGGTGCTGGCGATTCTGGCCGTTCCGTTGAGTCGCAGTCAGCCGCGACAGGGTCGCTACGGGCGATTGGCCATCGGATTGCTGGTGTTCATTATCTATTTCAATCTGCTCAGTGCGGGTAAAGCCTGGCTGGAACAAGGCCTGGTGTCAGCGGTGGTCGGGCTCTGGTGGGTGCACGGCCTGATGCTTGGGGCAGCACTGGTCCTGCTGGGGCTGCAAAACGGCGTACATCGTCGACTCTTTTCTTTCGGGGCGCACGCGTGAACCTGCTTTCGACCTACCTGATGCGAGCGATTCTGATGACCACGTTGCTGGTCATGCTGGTGTTGCTCGCGTTGGCAGGGCTGTTCGAGTTTATAGGCCAGCTCGACTCGACGGAGGGCCAGTACGGTATTCCTGAGGCGTTGCTGTTCGCATTATTGAGGCTGCCGCAATTGTCCTTCGAGATGTTACCGATCGCAGCATTGATCGGCGCGCTGCTCGGACTGGGATCGCTCGCGAACAACAGTGAGCTGGTCGTGATGCGAACCACCGGGCTGTCGGTAACCGATCTCGCGGCGATGGTCGCTGTATCCGGTGGCGTTTTAATGGTCATTATGGCATTGATCGGAGAATTCATTGGGCCGCCACTCGACTACTTCGCCCGCACCATGCGCGACGAGGCCCGGTATGAGCAGCAGGGCCGGGACATCGGCAGCGCCGCCTGGGTGAAAGATGGGCCTGTGATACTGCATCTAGAACGTATCAATACGGAATTCGAGTTTGGCGCGCTTTACCTTTTCCGATTCAATGAAGACAGCTCCCTCCAGTCGATCGCTCGTGCCGAAAACGCCGGCATAGACAACGCCGATAACTGGGTGCTAGAGAACTTTCAGCAAACGCGGTTCGCCGACGGTTCTGTCCAGGTCGTGGAATCGTCCGTCGAGGTGGAGTCATTCGACCTCGATTCGGAAATGCTCGGTATTACCCTGGTCAAGCCGGTCAGCCTCTCGGCGCGTGGCCTTATGGCTTATATCAGTTACCTGAATCGCAATGGTCTCGATGCGCAACGCTATGAAACCGAGTTGTGGTCGCGTGTAGCGAGAACCGTCACGGTCATCGTGATGCCTGTACTCGCACTGGCGTTCGTTTTCGGTTCCCTGCGCTCGGCCGGTTCAGGCGGGCGCCTGATGATTGGCGTCCTGATCGGTCTCGCCTACTTTCTCGCCAGCGAAATGACGGCGAATTCAGGCCAGGTATTTAATCTGAACCCGGCGATAGTGACCTGGCTTCCGTCATTTGCCCTGTTGGTAGTGACCGTGTTTGCGTTGTCCCGGGTGCGTTAGTTGTCGTCGTCTTCTTTCGGGTAATACCTCAGGCGGGTATTCGACAAGCGGTCGTGCCAGGTCAGATTATCTGCGTCCCAAAGTTGCCACCAGAAGCCGAGTCCCAGCGGCAGCCACGAGACTATCGCCGCAAAAAACCTTAGCGTTGCAGTGCCAAAGCCTGGAACGGTACCGTCGAGAGCCTCGAGTTGCAGGCGCCAGGATTGCATACCGAGCGTGCGGCCGGACCGTGTCCAGAAGCCGACGAAAAAGAGCCATGCAATCACGATGAGCGCAACCTGGTGGGTCATGGTGCCTGGTTCGACCAGTTCCCCACCGCGCACAGCGACGAACGGCAGCGTGCCGAGAGAGAGCAGGGCGAGCACCAGGAGCCCGTCGTAGAGGATCGCGCCGAGGCGGCGCAAAAGTGACGCATTACGCATCTGGTTTTGTCTCCGAATCGCGACGTTTATAGTCCCGTCCAAGCCATATCGCGATGCCTGCCCACAGCGCGGCAAATGGCAGCATTGCGATGGAAGTCCCGGTGATCGCAAGCACGGAGATCATGCCGGTGATCGACCAGGTCCCCGCCAGGTCGCCAGTGCGATAAACAACGGTGTCGATGAAATTCTTGACCTTGTATTTTTCTTCCGGTGTGACGACAGAGTAAAGCATGTCAGTGGTCGGTTTGCCGAAAGCAAACCCCAGGCCGCGCCGGACGACCGTGAGGATGGCGACAACGGCAAGCGTCGGCTCAATCGCAAGAATGACGAAGCCGACGATTGATGCGATCGGCAACAATGACAGTGAAACGCCAATGCCAAATCTCGCCACGACGTGCTTGACGATGAGCAACTGGCCGATCAGCGCCAGTCCGTTCGTGTAGTTATTGATAAGAGAGTAAAAGCGGGTTCTCTCATCGGTCGTCGCGATCTGTTCCTGCACCAGGCCGGCTGTATACATGTAGAGGGCCGTGCCGAGCAGACTTGCGATGACCGACTTTGCGGCAATACCCATGAAGTACTTTGAGCGAAATACATGGGTGATTCCAGCGAATGGATTGCCACCCAGTGGCCGGCTGCTGGCAAGCGTTTCCTCGTCTTCTTCCCGCGGTTGTTGCTCAACCCAGCTTCGCAGTCGATAAATACAGAAGACGGCAATGATCAGCAGTACGGCCGAAAACGGAAACAGGTTGTGAAACCCGATTCGGGTCACCATTGTGCTGGTTGCGATACCGCCAAGAAATGCACCGACGCTGCCGCCCGCGGTAATCATGCCGAACAATCTCCGTGCCTGTTCGCGGGAGTACAGGTCGGCCATGAAGCTCCAGAAGACGGAGACGACGAACAGGTTAAATACGCTCAGCCAGACGAAAAATACTCTTGCCACCCAGATATAGCTGTCGTCGGTTTCAACGGCATAACTGAAGACGTACCAGAAGATCAGGATATTGGTGACGAAGAAATAATAAACCCAGGGAAGAAACACCTTGCGCGCAAACCGGGAGGCAACCCAGCCGAAAATGGTTGTTGCGAACAGCATCGCGGCCAGGGTGCCGGCGAAAAGGTACTTGATCGTTTCCGGCCCACTGTAGACGGCCATAGCTTCACGGACCGGTCGCAGCATGTAGTAGGCGCCGAGCACGCAAAAGAAGTAGGTGAATGACCAGGCGGCCGCCCCGAATTCACCGGGCTTCGCACCCAGTACGCGGGTCACCAGCATGTCGGGTTTTTTCGGCAAGGCGCCGTCTGTCGTGCTCGATTCCATCGGCAGCGGCATTCCTTTTTATACTACTATCCGGAGTCCGGCATCATACCGCCACCACACACCAATAAGGGGAACAATCGTGGAATACGTCGCAATCGTCACAACGCTCGCGCTCATGCAAGCTTTCTATTTCGCCGTCAAAGTCGGCCAGCAGCGGGGTGCGCACGGCATCAATGCCCCGGCGACATCGGGACATCCTGATTTCGAGCGCGCTTTCCGCGTACACCAAAATACACTCGAGCAACTCATTGTTGTGGTGCCCAGTCTGTGGATATTCGCAACGTACTGGCGGCCGGAGATTGCAGCGGGGCTGGGGCTCGTTTTCGTCATTGGGCGGCAGGTTTACAGCAGCGCCTACAGGGGAGATCCATCAAAGCGCACCATTGGATTCAGCATTGGCGCCCTCGCGACGGCGATTCTCTTACTGGGCTCGCTGGTCGGTGCGATTATGAACCTGCTTTGAGGGCATCGTTGACCGGAGATGCCGCGGCTTGCCACCTTCCTCGATCTGCAGTGCCAGGGTCACACGCTGGGACTTTACTGTGCTACCTGCGATCGCTGGGGGGAGGCGGACCTCGACAAGCTTATCGAGAGTGGACGTGGCAATGGGTCGCTGGTCGACGCCAGGATTCGCTGTATCGACTGCGGGGAGCTGGTGGACAAGCAACTGCGACCCCCTGTGCCGGCGATCGGCAGTGCCAGGGCCTATATTCAGACGACAATTTCTTAGTCCGGGACGTCTTGTGTGTCCCAGTCCACTGGTTCAGGAAATTGATACGATAATTTCATGCACATTCTTATCCTGATTCTTGTCCTGATTCCGATCAGCCTGCTGGCGCAGGGGGATTTGTCTCTCGAAGCGCGTCTGCTCGGCGTCTGGCGGATGGACCCGCGAACGCTTGAGTCGCCGGGTGTAACTGTCGTGCAGGAGGAAGGCGCAGTGACCGTGCTCGAGCAAAAGCCGGACGGGAGTTTCCGGGTCATGGCAAGGATCACGAGTCGTGCAACGGCGATCAGCGATGACCTCCTGCTGCGGCCTGGCTGCGTCGGCAAGGTCGAGTGTGTTTATGACGACGCGACGGAAGGGGTCGGCACGTTGATGCGTGATAAATTTTTCATCGACTGGCTCGATGACGATGGCTGGATCGACGATCTGCTGACGATTGATGGAAACGAGATGACGGGCGATGATGGCAATGGTCTGATCCGTCTCGTCAAGGAGGAATAGACGTGATGCCGGATGACTCGTAGCGCAATCCGGTGCGTTTGGATTTGTGAATCGTGTGTCTGGCCCGGACGCGGAAAGTCCCATCGAGGGGGCGCCAATGCCATTACCCGAAGCTGTTGATTCGAAATCAGCCCACGCTGTAGTAAGTCGGCGACGCCGGCCCGACCGGCAGGCCGAGGACAAACGTCCAGATAAAGAAGAACAGGGACCAGAAGACCAGGAAAGCGACGGAATAGGGCAGCATCATCGCAATGAGAGTGCCGACGCCCGCCTTGGGTTCATACTTGGCCACGAATGCCATGATCAAACCGAAGTAACTCATCATCGGCGTAATGATGTTCGTACTCGAATCCCCGATGCGATAGGCCGCCTGGATAACCTCCGGCGCGTAACCGAGCAGCATTAGCATAGGCACGAATATCGGGGCTGTGACCGCCCATTGCGCGGATGCTGATCCCAGCATCAGGTTGATGAACGCGCAAACAAGAATAAAGAAGAGAAACAGCAGCGGTCCGGTAAAGCCGATGCTTTGCAGGAAATTCGCACCGGTGACTGCCGTTATCGAACCCAGGTTCGTCCAGCTGAAAAACTTGACGAACTGCGCAGCAAAAAAGACCAGCGCAATATAAAGGCCCAGCGTACTCATTGCGTGCGCCATCGCATTGATGACATCGCGGTCGGATCGTATTGTGCCGACAACGCGACCATAGGCGACACCCACTAAAACGAAGTACACAAAGATAATCGCGACGATGCCCCGGAGGAAGGGTGAGCCCGCAACAGCACCCGTAGCCTGGTTGCGGAGAATGCCATCTTCCGGCACGACACAGATCGCGATGATCGCCGAAAATATGAGCGTAGCCCACAGCGAGTGCCGCAGACCCCGGCGTTCTTCAGACGATAGCGCATCCATCCGGTGCGCATCGGTCTCGCCCATATCCGCAGGCGTGCCTTTGTACTCGCCGAGTGAGGGTTCAACGATCTTGAGACTGATGAAGCTGCCGATCGCAGTGATCAGGAAGGTACTGGCGATCATGAAATACCAGTTTGCGCTGACGTCAACTTCATAGGTTGGATCGATGAGGCGCGCCGCCTCCGTCGTGATGCCTGATAACAACGGGTCCACGGTGCCAATAAGAAGATTGGCGCTGTAGCCGCCGGACACGCCGGCGAATGCCGCGGCCAGACCGGCCAGTGGATGTCGTCCCAGTGAGTAGAACACGACCGCCGCCAGCGGCACTAGGACGACATAGCCCATTTCCGACGCCGTGTTCGAGAGTACGCCCGCCAGGACGATGATGACGGTGACGAGTTCGGGCCTAGCGTTCAACACCATGCCGCGAATGACAGCCGTCAGCCATCCGGATCGTTCCGCGACGCCAACGCCAAGCATCGCAACCAATACCGTGCCGAGCGGCGCGAATTCAACGAAGTTTCTGACCAGGTTGGTCACGATCAAGCGCAAGCCTTCGGCATTCATCAGGCTGACGACTTCGATGAGTCCGTTGTCGGCCCGACCCCTTGCACCCTCCGGTCGCGGATCGATAACGGATAACTCGAAGTAACCAAGGATGCCGGAAAGCACAACAACGCCAACGGCGAACAGTGCGAATAATGACACCGGGTGCGGCAATGCATTGCCGAGCCATTCAACGACATGCAGGAAGCGGGTGATACGACTGTTATTCTGTGGAGCCGAGGATTCTTTTGTCATGGTGCCTTGATTCCGCTGCCAGCGTTGACTGCTGCCGCCACCGTCAAATGAGGTGGGGTTCAGCGCGCAATATACCGGTCAATGCGTCTGGCCGCAGCTGCACCCCTCAAAACCAGCAGGGCCGACAATTACGAGGAGCTGAGAATACAAAAAAGCCAGCGAAAGCTGGCTCTCTTTTTTTGTAATTGGTACTCCCTAGGGGAATCGAACCCCTGTCTCCACCGTGAGAGGGTGGCATCCTGAACCGCTAGACGAAGGGAGCATTGCTGTCTTTTCGTGCCCCGGCGGGCGGGGGGCTGCTATTATACGGCCGCGTCTATGATTTCCAAGCGGAATTAGTATTGAATAAAAGCGGGTCAAAGAAGAAATCCAGCCCCACCATTATTCCGCGCCCCTCCCACAACGTATCCCGGAACGAAATTTCCCGGAGTGCGCTCAAGGTGCTGTACCGGCTGCACAAGTCGGGATTCCAGGCTTTTCTTGTCGGCGGTGGCGTGCGTGATGCACTGCTCGGTTTGCACCCGAAGGATTTCGATATTGCGACGGATGCGCACCCGGAGGAGGTGCGTGCGCTGTTTGCCAATTGCCGCCTGATTGGCCGACGATTCAGGCTCGCACACATTCGCTTCGGACGCGAGATTATCGAAGTTGCGACGTTCCGAGCGGCTACTGAGGGCACGGAGAATAACAGCGATGTGGAACACGATCACAAGGGCCGGATTCTTCGCGACAATGTGTATGGCTCGATCGACGAAGACGTCTGGCGTCGCGACTTCACCTGCAACGCGCTTTATTACAACATTGCCGACTTCAGCATCTGGGACTACGTTGGCGGAGTCGAAGACGTCAAACGCCGTCGACTCGTCCTTATCGGCGATCCGGACCGGCGCTTGCGCGAGGACCCGGTTCGAATGCTGCGCGCCGTTCGTTTTGCGGCCAAACTCGACTTCAGGATTGACTCCGCTGTTCAGCAGTCGATTCGCAAGAACCGCGAGCTTTTGTCGAACGTCCCGCCGGCACGACTGTTTGACGAATGCCTGAAAATGTTCCAGGCAGGATTTGCAGAGAAGACTTTCGAGCTGCTGCGGGAATTTGACCTGTTCCGCATGCTGTTTCCGGAAACGGACCACGCATTGAATGACGATGATGCATTTCTTCGCTTCACGCGGATCGCGCTGGCGAATACGGATCGTCGGGTTGCAGCTGAAAAGTCAGTAACGCCAATGTTCCTGTTGGGCGTGTTCTTCTGGGCGCCGGTCAAGCGAGGCGCCGAGGAGCTTCGTTCCCGCGAAAAGATGTCTGTGGCCCAGTCCTTAAGTCTCGCAGCCTACGAGTTGTCCGGAAAACAACAGTCCCGCGTCTCCATCCCGCGGCGGTTTACGACACCAATGCGCGAGATGCTGGCCATGCAACCGCGCTTTGACGTTCGGCGTGGCAAACGAGCGATGAATTTGCTCGAACACCGTCGCTTCCGTGCGGCCTATGATTTCATGATGCTGCGATCCCGTTGTGACGACTTTGATCCCGAACTGGCCGCTTTCTGGACGGATGTGCAAAACCAGAATGCCGAAGAAAGACGCAAAAGTTTTGACCTGCAGCAGGTGCCGCGCGGGACGGGTCGAAGAAAGCCGCGCCGCCGCAGGCGCCGGACAAAGCAGTAATGAGTGGTCAGCGATGGCGGCCGGCTTACATTGGAATCGGGAGTAATCTCGAATCGCCGCGTCAACAGACCGCCGCGGCTAATCTCGCACTGGGAGAGCTCGACGATTGCAGTCACTTGCAGATTTCTCCCCTGTATCGCTCAGCTCCGCTCGGGCCTGTGGGCCAGCCGGATTTCGTTAACGGTGTCGCAGGACTGATGACGCAACTCGAACCTCGTGTATTGTTCGAGCGGTTGCAGGCAATCGAAGACTCGCTTGGCCGCGATCGCTCCACTGAACGTTGGGGCCCGAGAATCATTGATCTCGATTTACTGGCTTGCGGTTCACTGCGCGTGGACGAAGAAGATCTGCAGGTACCGCACCCGGGCATCACGGAGCGGAGTTTTGTATTGTTGCCATGGGCCGATATTGCGCCCGCGTTTTTGGTTCCGGGACACCGGAGTGTCGCCAGCCTGGCAAAAGAAGCGACGGCCGAGCTGCCCATCGAAAGACTGGATGAAGAATAACGAATGACAGTCAGTGAACTTATTCCGGCGACCCAGCCGCGGTTCATTGCGGTGGAAGGGCCGATCGGTGTTGGCAAGACCAGCCTGGCCCGGCGCCTGGCGCAGAGCTTCGACGGCGACCTGTTGCTCGAATCTGCGGAGGCGAATCCTTTCCTCGAACAGTTTTATCGATCAGGTCGCACCACGGCCTTGCCCGCGCAGCTTTTCTTCTTGTTTCAGCGGGCTCGACAGCTCGAACACCTGAACCAGGGTGACCTGTTTTCACCCATTCGCGTCGCCGATTTCCATATCTTCAAGGATCGATTATTCGCCGAGTTGAATCTGAATCCGGAGGAACTGGCACTTTATAACCAGGTACACGAGAAGCTCGACTTTGAAGCACCGGTGCCGGATCTCGTGATCTACCTGCAGGCGTCTGTCGATTCACTGATGTCACGTATTGCCAGCCGCAGCGTCGACTTCGAGCGCAAGATGGACAGGGGATACGTAGAGGCTGTCGCCGACGCCTATGCGCGATACTTCTATGACTACGCCGAATCCCCGCTGTTAATCGTCAATGCATCAGTGATTGATCCGATTCACAATGATGAAGACTATGCGGCCTTGTACCGGCAAGTGCGTCGAATCACCTCGGGACGTCATTTTTTCAATCCGGCAGCCGCGGTCGCCTTTGCCTGAATCCGGCCCGGCGTTTCGACCCGATCGCCTGGCCTGGCAGAGCACCGTATCCGCTGCTTTCAGTCATCACTTGAAAGGAACGAGGCAGGGAGACCCGGGGCCTTGAACATGGTTACGCCTGCGATGTGTCCGGATTCCCGACCATGGTGACCGCACCGTGTTCAGCCAGCGCCCACTGCACGTGATCCGTAACGAGTGTCGAATCGTCGTTCTCCCGCGCCTTCAGCGCGGCTACTATTTGCGCTGAGGTCTCGGCATTACCCAGTGCAACGGCGATATTCCTGAGCCA
>CAZVWF010000006.1:0-60248 GCA_964630795.1 uncultured Woeseia sp.
AGGCAGGCGTCGAAAACTACACGTTCGATCCTGACGCCCTTGGCATCAAGAACGCCGATTTCTGGAAAAACAACAACACCTGACGCAGCAAGGAAGGCTGTCATGACTCGAATTCCTCGGCGATGACAATCCGAAGCGGCGCTATATGGTCGTGCCCAACGAGCGGCAAGCGGAAATCACGATTTGGCAGGTACTGACAGAGCTCGTTCAGCTCAACGAACGGCATGCCTATACCTACAGCCGGGACGAGCTGATCGGCATGCTCGATGAGGCGCTCGAGACCGCCGAATAGGCCCTGCTCTTTCGGCGCAACAGCGCCAAATTTCGGAAAATACTCACTTGCATCGCTGCAGTGCCGGCGTTAGAGTTTGCGAATGCGAATCAATCGCATTTACTTATTCTAGACGCGCCCAGGCAGGGAATTCGCCCCAATGATCCGCAAAGCCCTATTCTGGCTGCACCTCGGTTCCGGTGTGGTCACCGGACTCGTCGTCGCCATGATGTCGCTGACGGGCGTCCTGCTGACCTATGAACTTCAGCTCATCGCTTTCGCCGACCGCGCGTTCTACGCAGCGCCGCCGGCGGGAGCATCACGCGCCCCGCTATCCGGCATCCTGGCCGCGGCAGAGAGCGCCGATGTCGACGCGCAGCGGGCCACCTTCTATAACGATCCCGAGGCACCCGTACTGGTCGCAGGCGGCCGGCGAGAGCCGTCTGTATTTGTGAATCCTTACACCGCCAAGGTGCTTGGGGAACCTTCACCCGGCATTCGTTCCGTAATGTCGACAATCATGGGCTGGCACCGCTGGTTTAACATGACAGGCGAATCGCGGACGACCGCACGACTGGTCACCGGTGTCTCCAATCTCGCCTTCCTGTTCCTGATCGTCACCGGCATGTACCTTTGGTTACCGAAGGTCTTCAAGTGGCCACTGCTTCGCCCTCGCCTGTGGTTTTCGAAGTCCTACAAAAACAAGAAGGAACGGGATTTCAACTGGCACCATATCTTCGGTATCTGGTCCGCCGTGCCGCTGATCGTCGTGGTGGCGACGGCGACTGTGTTTGGCTTCCGGTGGGCGAGCGACCTCGTCTACATCGCTGCTGGCGAAGAACCACCACAACGGTCCGGATCGTCGTCATCTGCCGAGGTCATTGAGCAAATACCGGTCGCCAATCCCGCACCCCTCGATACGTTGCTGGTGTCGGCCGCAAATCACACCGACGCGTGGCGGACGCTTCGACTGACGGTGCCAGGCGCCGCGGACCGACAAATCAGTATCGAAGTCGATCGAGGAAACGGGCGACAACCCCAACTGCGTGACACGTTGCATTTCGACGTACAGACAGGCGAGATGATCGCGATTGCAAAACTGTCTGACAGAACGCCTGGTTCACAGGCACGCGCCTGGATTCGATTCCTGCACACCGGTGAGGTCTTTGGCTTCGTCGGTCAGACGATCGCTGGCGTCGTCTCCTTCACCAGCCTTTTCATGGTCTGGACGGGCTTTACGCTGGCCTGGCGACGACTGGTCTCACCTTTGCTGGGCCGCCGCAATCAGCGCCCGCAGCGGTCCACCGCCTAGTCCGCGCGGCTCATCGAGCGAAAATCGACGCCAAGGGAACGCAGCTTGCGATACAGGTGTGTTCGTTCCATGCCAACGCGTTTCGCGAGCTTGCCGACTTTGCCATCGCAAAGCGCCAGCTGTTGCTGAAGATAGGCACGCTCAAATTGCTCGCGGGCTTCGCGCAATGGCAGGGATAACAGGTCCTGTTTGACGAGCGGCTCTTCAGCATCTGCCCCCGAGCTGATTTCCTTCTCGACTTCGTCGAGTGAAATTTCTTCCTCTGCACTCGACATCAACAATCGACGAACCAGGCTTTTGAGCTCACGCACGTTGTCCGGCCACGGGTAGTTCCGCAGTCGATTCTGCGCCGCCACGCTGAACCGACGGAATGGCAGGTTCTCAGCATCCACTAACTTGTCGACGTAGTAGTTCAGCAGTTCCGGAACGTCCTCTGCGTACTCTCGCAGCGGTGGCACCCTGACAGTCAGGGTGTTCAGGCAGGACACCAGTTCGCGTCGCAATGCGCCGGACTCGATCGCCTTGTCGATATCCGCATCAACCGTGGCGATTACCCTCGCCTGTAACTTGATCGAATCGTGTCCTCCCGAGCGGACGAACTCGCCTTGCTCAAGGACACTCATGATGAGTTTCTGCGCCTGGTCACACAGGTCCGTCAGATCCTCGATGATCAGGGTGCCGTTCTTCGCGCGCTCGAAGTAACCGCTGTGAACATTGCCCCCATCCTCACTTCCCAGCAGATGCTCTTCAGCATTACTGTCTGTCAGCGAAGCGCTCAACAAGGTAACGAGGGGCGCTTCGGCTCGCTCGCTCATATTATGGATATATCGCGCAAAAGCCGATCGTCCCGTGCCGGGTTCGCCCATGAAAATCACCGGCGAATCGTTTTTCGCAAAATGCTGCACTTTCTCACGCAGCGCCTTGATCAGCGGACTTCGGCCGATGGGCGAAAGCAGCGAGGGCAGTATGCTGCGAACCGGCTCCGCCGGTTTCTTCGATGCATCGATGGCCCGCTCGACCGTATGCAGCAACTTGGCCAGCGACAACGGCTTCTCCACGAAGTCGAAGGCGCCGAGACGGGTCGCTTCGACTGCCGTATCGACGGTGCCATGCCCTGACATCATGACGACCGGGCAATCGAGATCGCCCGGCTCGGACCATTCACGGAGCAGGCTGATACCGTCGGTATCCGGCATCCAGATGTCGAGCAGGACAAGATCGAATTTGCTGTCTCCGCGAGCAGCGCGGGCTTCACCGGCATCACCAGCGACGGTGACCTCGTAACCCTCTTCCGACAGAATTTCGTCGATGAGCGCCCGGATATCGGCTTCATCATCGACGACCAGCACATGTGACGTGCTCATGCTCTCTCCCTCCGTTTCTCAGCTCTTCCCGGCAGCTTGGCAATCATTTGTCCGCGGGCGGCTTCATTGACGGGTAATTGAATACGAATAATGGCGCCCCCTTCGTCACGATTTTCGGCATTAATCGTGCCGACATGCTCTTCGACGAGCTTCTTGACGATCGCGAGCCCCAGGCCCGTGCCTTTGGGCTTGGTCGTAACATAGGGGTCAAAAATCTGGTCGAGCGAACTCACCTTGAAGCCCGGACCATTGTCCGCGACGAAGATCTCGACGACGTCGACCTCCCGCACCTCGGCCGTGCTGACGTCGACTTCAATCACGCCGTCTGTCGTCTGCTCCAGCGCTTCCGCTGAATTGCGTAGCAGGTTGTGCAATATCTGGCGCACGCGACCGACGTCGGCTTCGATGGGTGGCATGTCGGACGCTGTTTTCAACACGATCCGAATGTCGCTTTCCTGGTGCCTGTAAAGATCGACCACTTCGTGGACCAGTGCCCCGATGTCGAACTTGTTGAGATCGATGTCCGGCGCGCGCGCATAATCGCTGAAGGCGTTGACCATTTCCTTCATCGCCTCGACCTGCTGGACGATGGTATGCGTCGCGCGATCGAGGACCTGGGACTCTTCGGCGGGCAAAGTATTCAGGTACTTGCGTCGCATCCGCTCTGCCGACAACTGGATGGGTGTAAGCGGGTTCTTGATCTCATGGGCCAGCCGGCGGGCCACTTCACCCCAGGCAGCATCTCGCTGCGCCTGCAGCAGCGCCGTAATGTCGTCGAACACGACGACAAAGCCCGCTGCCTGGTCTTCGTCGCCGGGCAGGGCCGTACACGCGCAGGTGAGTACGCGCCTGCCGACTTCGCCGCGTAACACGATTTGCTCGCGCCATTCGGATTCACCCTGGCTCAGATGCACCCGGGCAACGTCGACAAATTGCTCGAGCAATGGATGCCCTTTCGCGACATCCGGCAGGAATTCGCCGAGGCGGTTTTCGAGATCCACATTCAGAATCGCGCCCGAGGCTTCATTGGCATTGCGGATCCGGAGGTCGGCCTCGAGCGCCACAACGCCCGTCGACAACCGATCGAGGATGACCGCCAGGTTGGCGCGCTCGGCCTCAACCATCGTCTGGCTCAGACTCGCCTCGCGCCGCGCTGACGAAAGGCGCTGTGTCATGTCGTTAAACGAGCTGATGAGAAAACCGATTTCATCGCGTGTCGGGGTTGGCAGCTGGGTATCAAAATCGCCCTTGGCAACGGCTCGCGTACCGGCGACGAGGTCCTGGATCGGTGCGACCAGTCGGCGGGACAACACGAACGCTCCGTAGATGGATGCGAGCAATGACAACATCAGAACAACAGTAAGCGTCAATGAGAAGTTTCGTTTCAGTGGCTCGCGAACGTAGGCGGCGCGCTTGTAATCACTGTTCGATGCCTCGACGCTGTTGGCCATCATGCTGATACGCTCAGGCACCGGATAAAGTGCCTGGATAACACCGAAAGCGTCCTGACGAATCGGATTACCGAACGGCACGGCAACCCGGATTTCATAATTGCCGTCCTCGACCGGGTCAAGCGAAACGAATGGCCGGCCCTGACGAATCTGCAGCAGGACTTCATCCGTCAGCGGCTTTGGCAGGCTTCCGGCCGACTCGTCGGAACTGGTCGCAATAATGCGATTGTTGCTGCCGAAGATGGAGACTTCGCTCGACCGCGATTCACGGCGCATCATGCTCAGTTCAAAAATCAGCTGGCGCGTTGACACATCCCGCAATCGATTGGCGATCTGTGCCGTCGTTCCAAGGTGATCGCGCATCTGAATCGCAAGCGCCTCCTGGCTGAGCGCCAGTGCTTCATCGAGACCTTCTTCAATTTCTGTATTGAACCAGCCATCGACACCGCTGTTGATTAGCTGGATGGAGAAATAGAAGACGACGAGCAGCGGCAGGATGGCGAGGCCGACAAACATGCCGACCATGCGTGCTTTAAGCCTAGAGCCCGGAACATGATTGCGATAGTCGCGCAGCAACCGTGCGAGGTTGCCAACTGTCAACGTAAAGAGGACGAGGACGCCAGCAATGTTGATCAGCAGGATGACGATGTGCAGCGACTCGTAGTCCTCTGAATTTTGCGGTGTCCAGCTCAGCAGGAACAAGGCAACAAGCGCCAGGCCGACGCCAATGGCGCCGGCAACTGTGAACGCTGCTCTCCTTATCTTTCGAGCATCCATTCGTACCACTCACTTTGGAGTTGCCACTGGCTGCGCCAGAAAAACAGTAATCGCAGCGCCATTGGATACTGCCGCGTGCTGAGTCTTGCCCGTAGTCGGAGTCGGTACCGACTGTCGGGATTGAGGATCGCATCGTCGACGACCGGCAGGTCCTGGATGCGACCGAGGGTATTCAGTGCGGAATAAAGCGTGGAAAAAGAGTCGGTATCGCCACTGTTCAGATTGCGAACGAGATACCGCTGACTCAGTGGCCGGTATTCGAGCTCGTACTGAAACGTCAGTTCAGCGTCGACGGCATCCAGCCAGAGTCCCCGCACCCGGATCACCTCGAAATCGAGTTCGACCGTGAGCGGTACGCCAGCGTTCAGCGCATCGAGCGCATCGTCACTCAGGATCAGCTGCAGGCGCGCCTCGAGTTCGTGAACACCTTCGTTCAACATCGTTGTCGCGGAACGAATATCGAAGAAACCCTGCCGCTCCGGCATTTGCTGGGAATAAGCCGGCCACGCCGCAACCATGCCGGCAACGACTGCCAGCACGGCTAGGCCTATCTGCTTGACGCTTTTTCCTCTCATAACTGGTCAGACGCTTTTCTTCTCAAGGGCCGCGAAATAGAAGCCGTCCAGCCCTTCTGTGCCCGGCAGTACCTGGTGGCCGTGGCGCCTTTCGTACATTAGAGCGCGGATGTTGTAATTGTGCAACACCTTGTCCTCGCTCGCGTCCGGGTGAGCGCCCAGGAAACCGCCGATAACGGCCTCATTCTCGGCCGCCAGCACCGAACAGGTGACATAAAGCAAGCGGCCACCCGGGGCCAGCGCCTGCCAAAGGGCTTCCAGTATGTTCCGCTGCAGTGCGGCCAGCGTCGCAATATCCGCCTCACGCCGTAACACCTTGATGTCCGGGTGGCGGCGAATGACGCCGGTCGCCGAGCACGGCGCATCCAGGAGAATTCGGTCGAAGGGCCTGTCGTCCCACCAGCTGTCCACGTCTGACACATCGGCGGCGACCACGGTCGCATCGAAACCCTGCCGGTCAAGGTTTTCGCGCACCTTCATCAGACGACCCTCTTCAATATCGATCGCGGTGAGACTGTTTTCAACGCCGAGTAGTTCCAGCAAATGCCCCGTTTTTCCGCCCGGTGCGGCGCAGGCGTCGAGCACGCGCTGCCCGCCATCGTGCAACAGCCAGGGTGCAGCGAGTTGGGCCGCCGCGTCCTGCACTGAAACCAGGCCTTCTGCAAAGCCGGGTAATTTGTCGACCGGCATCGGCGTACCGAGGCGAATCGCCTGCGGGACTGCTTCAAGGGTTTGTACAGGCGCGTCTGCCGGCGCTGCGACTGACGCCAGCGCCTCGCGATACGCGTCCACAGTCGTACGTGCAGCATTGACGCGAAGCCACATCGGGGCCCGGTCATTGTTGGCAGCGAGGATTGTCTGCCAGTCGTCGGGCCAGTCGCGCTTCAGCATCCCGATCAGCCACTTCGGATGGTTATAGGTTGACTCGTCACTGCGAGGCGCTTCAGTCGCAACGTTTTTGCGCTGGAAGTTTCTCAGCACCGCGTTGATCAGTCCGGCGAGCTTCGGTCGTCGCAACAAGCGAGCGGCTTCAACTGTCATGGTCACCGCGGCGTGATCGGGCACCCGCGTATCGGTCAATTGAAAGAAGCCGATCGCCAGTAGGGACTCGATGACTTTGTCGCGTTTTTTCAATGGACGGTCGAGCAAGAGGCCGAGCTGTTCGCGCAGCCGGAAATGATGCCGCAGGGCACCATAGGCGAGCATGCGCAACATCGGTCTGTCCTTGTCGTTTACGCTTGATTCCGCGTTTGCGATCGCTGCATCCAGTGAACGACCACCGGAAACAACGGCATTCACTGCAGTAGCAGCCTCAGCTCGCAACCATGCGCCGGACTTGTTGGCGGACATCGCTGCTAACCCAGCCGCTCGCCAGCGAGATCCAGCTGGCCGGCGAGTTCGGCGGCGGACACTTTACGTCGCCCGGGTCGCTGCACCTCAACCAACCGTAATCCACCCTGGGCACAGGCGACGTCTATGCCGTCCTTGTCAGCGCGGACGACCATTCCGGCAACCGCCTCGATGTCTTCGGCAATATTCGCCCGCCAGCACTTGATTTGCTCGTCAGCGAACTCGAAGGAGGCACCAGGCACCGGGTTATAGGCCCTGACCTGGCGCTGCACGAACTCTGCCGGCTGGTTCCAGTCGATACGCGCGTCCTGCTTGCGAATCTTTGCCGCATAGGTGGCCTGTGCTTCGTCCTGTGGAATCGCTTCCATATTGCCGGCGGCAATGTCATCGATGTTTTCATGCAGCAGCTCGCCACCCATCCGGGCAAGCCTGTCGTGCAACTCGCCGGCTGTTTCATCCGCATCGATGTTGGTCGTCGCGCTAACGTACACCGGGCCCGTGTCGAGCCCCGCTTCCATATGCATGAGGCACACGCCGGCTTTCTCATCGCCGTTCAGAATCGCCTGCTGAATCGGCGCCGCGCCGCGCCAGCGCGGCAAGAGCGATGCATGCACGTTCAGGCAGCCGGTATTTGGAATGTCGAGTACCGCCTGCGGCAGAATCAATCCATAAGCAGCGACGACCAGCACATCTGGCTCCAGTGCGGCAATGTCAGCAACCACTTTTGGATCCTTGAGTGTTTCGGGTTGCCACACGGGAATGTTTTCGCCGAGCGCAAATTCCTTCACCGGGCTCGCCGTCAGTTTCTTGCCACGGCCGGCAGGTCTGTCCGGTTGCGTTAGCACCGCGTCAGGAATGCGACCCGATTCGACCAGCGCCATGAGGGACGCCAGTGCGAAGTCCGGGGTCCCGGCAAACAGAAGTTTTGCAGCGCTCATGATAATTCAACGACCGGAGACAAACGGCGGATCAGAGAACAGCCGCGGTCTCCTGTTGCTTGTAGCGGCGATCTTTTTCCAACCGCTTGCGAATTCGTTGTCGCTTCGCTTCAGACAGGTAGTCGACAAAAAGCTTGCCGTCGAGGTGGTCCATCTCGTGCTGCACGCAGACGGCCAGGAGCCCGTCAAAATCTGCCTCCTGCTGGCTCCCGTCCCGGTCAAGGAATCGCACCTTGACGTGTTCCGCCCGTTCGACCTCTTCGTAATAGCCGGGCACGGACAGGCAGCCCTCGGCGGTCACCTCGACGCCGTCCTTCTCGATGATCTCGGGATTGATGAGCACCCAGGGGTCATCTTTCTCCGAAGAGACATCGGCAATGAGCAGACGCCGGTGCACGTCGACCTGGGTTGCGGCCAGGCCGATGCCCGGCGCGTCGTACATCGTTTCGAACATGTCGTCGATCAACTGACGCAGGGCATCATCCACCGTTTCGACCGGACTGGCCTTGGTTCGGAGCCGCGGATCGGGAAATTCCAGTATTTTTAATTTTGCCATGATCACTCGTGTCAAAATTAGTGTGAAATCCTACAAATTGCACCTAAATTTTTGACTTTATTGAATAAGATAGCGGACAATGCCGCGTAACATCTGGGCTGCCCGACCTTGGTTTTGAGCCGGAATTGTGACGCGATTGGCAGCCGGATCGGCGTCTACGCAACATATTATAGCAACGCCTTTCAATGGTCAGACCCGGACTACTATGATGGAACACCCGTCAATTATGTCTCCCGAATACCCGAATCAGAAAACCGGGTTCAGGCTGGCCGCCATTGCGCTGGCAATGACGCTGGCCGGGTGCGGCACGATCAGCAAGCTGAACCCGTTTGACCCCGATGATGATGTGGCACCGCCGCCGGTTGCCCGCGCGTCCACCATGCCAAGCGGTTCGTCCTCGATGGACGCAAA
Source organism: uncultured Woeseia sp. (assembly GCA_964630795.1). Taxonomy (GTDB): domain Bacteria; phylum Pseudomonadota; class Gammaproteobacteria; order Steroidobacterales; family Woeseiaceae; genus SZUA-117. The sequence continues at coordinate 9,006 of CAZVWF010000006.1, forward strand.
TCGTTCCCGGCCGACGCCTGTCGCACAGCCTCAGCAGGTATTACAGCAAGTCAGCCAGCCCGTACCGCTCGCTTCCGGTGCGCCGGGCGAGTATGTGGTTCAGAAAGGCGACACCCTGTGGGATATCGCTGCGACATTCCTGCGCGACCCCTGGTACTGGCCCGAAGTCTGGTATGTCAATCCGCAGGTGGAGAATCCGCACCTTATATATCCCGGTGACACGCTCGCGCTGGTCATGATCGATGGTCAGCAGCGTATTACCCATGTTCGCCCTGCAACATATCGCCTGTTGCCGCAGGCCCGAATCACGCCGCTGAGCGAATCCATTACCAGTATCCCGTACGAACAGATTTCCGCGTTCCTCTCCAAGGGCCTCGTACTCGAGAGAGCCCAGGCGGACGCATTACCGTACATCCTGTCGACCCGCGGTGACCATCTCATCGCAGCGGCCGGCAACGACGTCTACATCCGCGGTGGTGAGCCGGCGCCGAACGGAACGCGTTACAGTGTCGTCCATGTCGGTGACGAACTGCGTGACCCGGATAACGATGACCTGCTCGGTTACCAGGGCATCTACATTGGTGAGGGCGCACTGTCCCGCGGCGGTGACCCGGCCACGGTTTCATTGACCGACACGAATCGCGAAGCGCTGAACGGCGACCGCCTGATTCCTGAAACGGTCGATATTCCGCTGAATTTCTTCCCGAAAGCGCCGGACATTGACATCGATGGTCGAATCATTTCGGTGGTTGATGGCATATCACTGATCGGCCAGTACCAGGTCGTGGTGCTGAATCGAGGGGCGCGCAACGGACTCGCGCCGGGCGACGTGCTGACAGTTTACCAGGAGGGCGACGTAATCAACGATCGCTTTGCCGGCGGCATTATGGATACGATCGGCGGCGGTGAACTCGTGAAACTGCCCGACGAGGAAGCCGGTACGGTCATGATCTTCAAGGTATACGACCGCATCGGTTACGGCCTGGTGATGGAAGCAACGAGCGATATTCACGTCCTCGATTCGGTTCGCAACCCGGGCTAGCAAAGGATTTATGGAGAACGGCGCCCGTTCGGGCGCCGTTTTTTTGTTGCCTGCCATAAATTTGTCGACACATCGGGTCGCTTCGCCGACTAGAATAAGACAGTGTCGCCCGAATTCCTCAAAAAAGACTGGCTGGCCGAGCCCGGCCATCACCTGGTAGAGCGCGGGTCGGAGGACTTCCCGGCGTTCCTCGAACAGATTCCCGATCCGCCCGAGCAGCTATATGTCATCGGCAATATCGATGCGCTACACATGCCTGCCCTGGCAATTGTCGGCAGCCGTAATCCGACCGAGCAGGGCCGCAGGAACGCCTGCGCATTTGCAAAGCATCTCGGTCGATCCGGATTTTGTATCGTCAGCGGGCTTGCACAAGGCATCGACGCTGCTGCACATGAAGGCGCACTGGAAGCCGATGCCATGACGGTGGCGTTTCTCGGCCATGGCATCGACCAGGTATACCCGGCCAGCAATCGGCAACTCGCCGAACGCATCGTCGAGCGTAACGGCGCCATCTGTACCGAGTTCCCACCGGGCACACCACCAAAACGAGAGCACTTCCCGCAACGCAATCGATTGATCAGTGGTCTCAGCCTGGGCACGCTCGTGGTCGAGGCTGCGCGCCGGAGTGGCTCCCTAATCAGCGCGCGGCTCGCCTCCGAACAGGGACGCGAGATCTTCGCCATTCCCGGTTCGATACATAATCCGCTGTCACGCGGTTGTCATAAGCTCATCCGCCAGGGCGCCAAACTGGTCGAGAGCGCCGATGACATCGTCAGCGAACTCGGACCGCTCGTGGAGCACCTGGTCCGGATTCCTGATGCAACGACGCCTGCGGAAAAGACGGCCACACAGCCCGATACAGATTATGAAATGTTGCTCGGCGCCATGGCTTTCGATCCTGTGACGCCCGACGACCTGGCCGACCGGTCCGGATTGACGATCGACCAGGTTTCCTCCATGCTTCTGATCCTGGAACTTGAGGGCAAAATTGAGTCGCAAGCCGGCGGCCGCTACTCAAGACTGCATAAATAAATGGAAGCAAGGCCACACGGGGAGACGCGTCAGGCATGAAAGAAAATGTTCTCGACGTTCTGATGTATCTGTTTGAGACCTACATCGACGCTGAGGAAGAGCCTGAGCCGGATCAGAACGAGCTCAGAGACGAGCTGTCCCGGGCGGGCTTTGGAGATTCTGAGATCGACCGTGCCCTGGATTGGCTTGACGGTCTGACCAACGATCACGAACGATTCATCTGCAACCCGCAGACCGCTCACGGTACCCGTATCTATAACGACATCGAAACCGAGCGTCTCGACGCCGGCTGTCGTGGCTTTATCACCTACCTGGAACAGATCGGGATTCTTTCTCCGCCGCAGCGCGAAATCCTGATCGATCGCCTGCTTGCGCTTGAGACGCCGGATATCGACGTCGAACAGATCAAGTGGGTGGTGTTGATGGTCCTTTTCAGCCAGCCTGGACAGGAGCTTGCGTACGCGCGGATGGAAGATCTCGTCTTCGAGGAAGGCGACGCACAGATTCACTAAGACCATGCGCTCTTCAACGGGCATAATCCTTCTTCATGGCTCGGCTCAAATCGCGTATCAATTCGCGCCAGACGCTGCGTTTCTTCATAGACTCTCCACTCGGCTTCCTCACTGCTGAGGATGGCCGGCGCCTGCTGAAGCGCAGATTCCAGGTCGTGTATTCGATCAAAATTGGACTCCTGGCAAAACAAGTTTTCTTGACACACTGGCCTTAAGCCTGTATTTCAACCGCGGCATTGACCGCGGATTTCTGTGTCCGCCCCCAGAAACAAGGACTGATAGCCCCGAATGTCGAAGAATCTCGTCATCGTAGAGTCGCCCGCCAAGGCCGAGACCATTAGTAAGTACCTTGGCGAGGACTTTGATGTCATGGCCTCCTACGGCCATGTCCGCGACCTCGTGCCAAAAGAAGGCGCCGTTGACCCGGAGCAGGGCTTCGCCATGAAGTACCAGGTTAACGAGCGCAACGAGAAACACATCAAGTCGATTATCCGCGCGCTCAAAAAAGCGGAGGTGCTTTACCTCGCTACTGATCCCGATCGCGAAGGCGAAGCCATTTCGTGGCACCTCGTCGAGTTACTGAAAGAGCGCAAGGCACTGACGGATAAGGCCGTACACCGCGTCATTTTCCACGAGATCACCAGGAATGCCGTGCGCGAAGCGATCGAGGACCCGCGTGATATTTCATCGGAAATGGTCAGCGCACAGCAGGCGCGGCGTGCGCTCGACCACCTCGTCGGCTTCAACCTCTCACCCCTGCTCTGGAAAAAGGTGCAGCCCGGTCTGTCTGCGGGGCGGGTACAGAGCCCGGCGCTTCGCATGATCGCCGAGCGCGAACTCGAGATCGAGGCTTTCAATCCGCGCGAATACTGGTCCATAGAAGCGGATGTCAGCAAAAACGAGCAGCCGTTCGCCTCCCGACTCGTTCGCTACAAGGGCGATAAGGTCGAACAGTTCAGTTTCGAAAACGAAGACGCTGCACGTGAAGTCGAGAAGGTCATTCTTGACGCGGCCGGAGGCAAGCTGACTACAGTCAGCATCGACAGGAAACAACGTCGCCGCAATCCGGCCGCACCATTCACGACATCAACCCTGCAACAGGAATCAGCACGCAAACTCGGCTTCAATACGCAGTGGACGATGCGCGTTGCCCAGCAATTGTACCAGGGCATAGAGTTGCCGGGTGAAGGCAACGTCGGGCTCATTACTTATATGCGTACCGACTCGGTCACGCTGGCGGAAGTCGCGCTCAGTGAGATCCGCGACACGATCAAAGATCGTTATGGCGCCGAGAACGTGCCGGACGAGCCGCGAGTCTTCAAGACAAAGGCCAAGAATGCACAGGAAGCGCATGAAGCCATTCGCCCGACATCGGTCGCCCGTACGCCGGAGTCACTCAAAGGCAAGCTCGACGAGGAGCAACTCAAGCTCTACACGCTGATCTGGCGCCGCACGATGGCCTCACAGATGGTGCCCGCAGTGTTTGACACCGTTGCGCTCGAATTCTCGCCCGGCGAAACCGCAGTCGAAGCGGCAGACGACCAGCATCGACTCCGTGCCAACGGTTCTGTCCTTGTCGAACCCGGCTTCATGGCCGTTTATCACGAGGGCAAGGACGACTCGACGGACGACGACAGCGATCGTTTGTTGCCGGAGGTCGCAGAAGGCGACGTCATCAGCCTTGACGAGTTACGACCTGAACAGCATTTCACTGAGCCGCCGCCCCGATTTACGGAAGCCAGCCTCGTCAAGACGCTGGAGGAATACGGCATCGGCCGACCGTCGACCTACGAGAACATCATTGCAAAGCTGAAGCATCGTGAGTACGTCGAGATGGATGGCAAACGATTTATCCCGACGGACATCGGGCGAATCGTCAACGGCTTCCTGACCGAGCACTTTACGCAGTACGTCGACTACGACTTTACGGCACGTCTCGAGGATGACCTTGACGAGATTTCGCTTGGCAAACAGGATCTCGTGCCTTTGCTCGAGGACTTCTGGAAACCCTTCCGTGATCTCGTCGATGACAAGGAACAGAGTGTCACGCGGGAACAGGTTGCCCAGGCACGTGAACTCGGCACCGATCCCAAAAGCGGCAAGCCGGTCACGGTGCGCATGGGCCGCTTCGGGCCGTTTGTGCAGATCGGCACCAAGGACGACGAAGAGAAACCGAAATTCGCCGGCCTGCGGCCCGGCCAGAAGATGGCAGACATCGACCTTGAAACCGCCATGGAGCTGTTCAAGCTCCCCAGGAAACTGGGCGAGACGCCGGACGGCTTGCCCGTGTCTGCAAGCATCGGACGGTTCGGCCCCTACGTTCGCTACGGCGACAAGTATGTTTCGATTCCTGGTGACGATGATCCGTACACCATCGAGTTGTCGCGCGCGCTTGAACTGATCGAAGCGAAGAAAATTGAGGATGCGAACCGCATCATCCAGGACTTCGAGGACGAAGGCATCCAGGTACTGAATGGTCGCTACGGCCCCTACATTACGAACAAAGAGAAGAATGCGCGGGTGCCGAAGGATCGGGAACCGAAGTCGCTGACGCTCGAGGAGTGCAAGGAGCTACTTGCGGCAGCACCGGTTCGCGGCAAACGCGGCAAGAAGAAAGCCAAGAAAAAGGCGGCGAAAAAGAAGACCGCGAAGAAGACCACGAAGAAAAAGTCCAAAAAGAAAGCGAGCAAGAAAAAGGCAGCGAAGAAGAAAGCTGCGGAAGCGAGCGAGAGCTGATCGCAAAGGCGCGTCACTGACGCCATGGGCATATCACAGAACATTCTCTACGCCGCGCGGGTCGTCAACCGTGGTGGCGTCATTGCGTACCCGACGGAAGGGGTTTTCGGTCTCGGCTGTCTTCCCGACGACTTCGACGCCGTTGCCCGAATACTGACGATAAAAAAGCGCGACCCCGACATGGGCCTGGTGCTGATTGTTTCCGATGTAGACCAGCTTGACGGCTGGACCGGCGCACAACTCGACGATGACTCGCTGGCGTCGTCACTCGAGGCACCGGTCACGTGGATTGTGCCGGCCAGCGAAGAGGTGCCATGGTGGATTCGTGGCAAGCACACGGGCATCGCCGTGCGCAAGACAGAACATCCGGTTGCAAAAGCCCTGTGCCAGACAACCGATTCCGCCCTGGTGTCGACCAGCGCGAATGTCTCCGGCCGACCGCCCGCCCGGACACCCTTTGTGCTGCACCGCACGCTTGGCGCTTTAGTAGACTATATCGTACCGGGCGAATGTGGCCCTGCGCATGGCCCATCGGAGATTCGCATCCTTGAAACAGGCAAGATCCTGAGACCTGCATGAGCGACGTCGACATCAAAGCTGTTGAGGAGTACTTGCGCTCACTGCAAATGCGTATCTGCTCATTGCTTGAAGACCTGGACGGCAAGGCGAAATTTCAGCGCGATCACTGGGACCGGCCGGGTGGCGGTGGTGGCCAGAGCCGCGTACTGAAGCGGGGCGCAGTCTTTGAGCAGGCCGGCGTTGGTTTTTCACACGTATACGGCGACCAGATGCCACCGTCGGCCACAAAGAATCGTCCCGAACTTGCCGGCAAACGATTCCAGGCGATGGGCGTATCGCTCGTGCTGCACCCGGAAAACCCCTATGTGCCCACCACGCACGCAAACTTTCGTTTCTTCACGACCGATAGTGATGATAGCGCAGCCGTATGGTGGTTTGGCGGCGGCTTCGACCTGACGCCCTATTATCCGTTTCACGAGGACGTACTCCACTGGCATCGAGCCGCGAAGGCCGCCTGTGATCCTTTCGGCGCCGATGTGTATGACAGGTACAAGCAGTGGTGCGACGAGTACTTCTTCCTGAAACATCGCAACGAGACGCGTGGTGTCGGTGGCCTGTTCTTCGATGATCTCAACGAACCTGGCTTTGACAAGTCGTTTGAACTGACCCGGTCCATCGGCGACCAGTTCCTTAACGCCTACCTGCCGATCGTTAAAGCACGACGCAAACACAATTACGGGGAGCGTCAACGCGAGTTTCAACATTACCGGCGCGGCCGCTATGTCGAGTTCAACCTGATTTATGACCGCGGCACTTTATTCGGGCTTCAGTCAGGCGGCAGAACGGAATCGATACTGATGTCGTTGCCGCCGCGCGTACGCTGGGAATATGACTGGAAGCCCGAACCCGGATCGCCAGAGGCTGACCTTTACGACAACTACCTGCGGCCGCGTGACTGGCTGAAAGAATAGGTATGCGCGTAGCAGAAGCCGCATTTTCCTGACAGACTCACGCACTACAAATCAGAAACCCAACGGATCGATCACGTCATGTCCAATCGACTCTCCGGCGTATTGTCGCCGGTTGTAACGCCCTTCACCCATGACCTCGCGCCTGATGCCGATCGCCTGATCGCGCAATGCCAGTGGCTTTTGTCGCAGAACGTTGGCCTGGCCGTCTTCGGCACCAACAGCGAGGCGAACTCGCTGTCTGTTGGCGAGAAGATCGAGTTGCTCGACCGGCTCAAGGAAGCCGGCGTCGATACCGGGCGCATGATGCCTGGTACCGGTTGCTGTGCATTAACGGACACGGTCGAGCTGACAGCGCACGCGGCAGAGATAGGTTGTGCCGGTACCCTGATGTTGCCCCCTTTCTACTACAAGGGCGTCAGTGATGAGGGTATTTACGCGAACTTTGCCGAGGTCATCGAGCGAGTGGGCAACAGCGACTTGCGAATCTATCTCTACCACATACCACCCATTGCACAGGTCGGCTTCTCCGTAGACCTGATCGAACGGCTAATCACCGACTACCCGAACACGATCGCCGGTATCAAGGACAGCTCAGGCGACTGGGACAATACGCATGCGATGCTCGAGCGCAAGTGGGACGACTTCCGCATCTTCGTCGGCAGTGAATCATTCCTGCTCGCCAACATGCGCAACGGCGGCGCCGGCTGCATCTCGGCTACAGCGAATGTGAATCCTGCCGCGATCGATCACCTGTACCAGCACTGGCAGGCCGATGACGCCGACACCATGCAGCAATCGTTGAACGACATACGCGATGCGGTGATGGCCTACCCGATGATCCCTGCGCTCAAGGCGACCGTTGCCGAATTCTCAGGCGACGATGCCTGGCGCACAGTTCGACCACCACTGGTGGCGCTGGACAGAGACAGCAGCGGTCAGCTCGCGGAAAGTCTTCGCGGTCAGGAATTCGAAATGCCTGGCTTGTAGCGGGCCATCAACACGGCTCCAGGATAAGCGCAGGCACCGAAGGCCGGCGAAGGATTGCTGAGAATCGACCGCCGGGCAGGGTTATCCCGCGGAGCGGGGTTCCTGCAGTTTCTTTGTTGCCAGCGCTGCGCAGGGCTTGTGACGAAAGCAACTCGTCACATGATCATTGACCAGGCCGGTGGCCTGCATGTGCGCATAGATGATGGTACTGCCCACGAACTTGAACCCTCGCTTCCTGAGGTCCTTGCTCCACGCGTCTGACTCGGGAGACGTCGCAGGCACATCCGACATCTTTTGGTATCTGTTCTGGATCGGTTTACCGCCAACGAATTCCCAGGCGTAATTGCAGAAGCTGCCGAATTCCTTCTGGACCTCGAGAAAAGCCTTTGCATTCGTAACGGCGGAATGCACTTTGAGCTTGTTTCGAACGATGCCAGGATCCTGCAGGATCTTGTCGATGCGTTTCTGTGTAAACCGGGCCACCCTGGCCGGATCGAAATCGGCGAAGTTCTTTCGGTAGCCTTCGCGCTTTTTCAGAATCGTTGACCAGCTTAAACCCGCCTGTGCGCCTTCCAGGGTCAGGAATTCAAATTGAGCCTGGTCATCCCAAACAGGAACACCCCATTCTTCATCGTGATAGCGGATGTAATCCGCGCTGGTATCGCCTGCCCAGCCACAGCGAGTGAGTTTCCTGACCATGGGGCGATGCTAACAGGACAGCTTGCTGGAATGTGTTGCATTTCTTGTCGATTTTTCGTGTTTTCCAGGCTGCCAGGACAAATGAGACAGTTAAGCGCTCGCCTGTGGGACGGGGCTCTTTGCGACCCGACCTGTCTTCGCACCGAAACGAGTCGGCGCGCCCGCGTCAACTAAAGACACGTTACCGACCATTGCGGGACGAGCGTCGAGGTGGCCCGCCCCCCAGGGAATTTTGACCCGCAGCAGGTTTTTTTGTGAATCAGACGTGGAAACCCTGCCTAAATACAGGGAGAATCCAAGCTTGGATTACCTAAGATATTGATATGAGTGAATTTCCTTCCGCTTCGTATCCCGCTATACGCATGCGTCGGACCCGCCGCAGCGCCAGTCTCCGGGCCCTTGTGGCAGAAACCGGGCTGTCGCCTTCCGACCTGATCTACCCGGTTTTCGTCCTGGACGGCGAAGGGCGCACGGAGGCAGTACAGTCGATGCCCGGCGTCGAGCGGAAGAGCATCGATGGCCTTTTGAAGGATGCGGAAACCGCGCACGCTCTCGGTATTCCGGCGGTCGCCCTTTTTCCGGTCATCGAGGGTGATCTCAAATCACTCGATGGCGCCGAATGTGCCAATCCGGAAGGCCTGGTGCAGCGCACCGTGCGCACGCTCAAGCGTGAGCTGCCGGAGCTGGCCGTCATCACCGATGTCGCGCTGGATCCCTACACAGCCCACGGCCAGGACGGCATTATCGATGATGACGGCTACGTACTGAATGACGAAACGGTCGCCATGCTGGTGAAACAGGCCACGTCGCACGCTGATGCGGGTGTGGATATCGTCGCGCCGTCCGACATGATGGACGGCCGGGTCGGTGCCATTCGCCAGGCACTGGAGGCTGCAGGCCATCGCAATACCCTGATTCTCGCCTACGCCGCCAAGTACGCGTCTTGCTTTTACGGACCATTCCGCGATGCCGTGGGCTCGGCTGCGAACCTCGGGGGCGGTGACAAGCGCAACTACCAGATGGACCCGGCCAATGCCGAGGAGGCACTTCGCGAGGTCGGAATCGATCTTGCTGAGGGCGCGGACCTCGTCATGGTGAAACCGGCCATGCCCTACCTCGACGTCATCAGGCGCGTTCGCGAGGAATACAAGGTGCCGACATTGGCGTACCAGGTCAGTGGCGAATACGCGATGCTCGCCGCTGCAGGCCGGAACGGCTGGCTCGATGAGCCGTCTGCCGTGCTCGAGGCGCTGCTCTCGATTCGCCGGGCAGGCGCCAGCGCTATTCTTACCTACTACGCACTACAGGCAGCTCGCTGGATGGCCGAATAGATCGATGGGCGAAGGAGGCGCAGACCGTTATGGGGTCATGGGGTACCCGGTATCCCACAGTCGTTCGCCTGTTATCCACCACCTCTTCGCGATCCAGACCCGGCAAAACATCCAGTACGAACTCCTCGAGGTGGCACCGGATGAACTGGAAACCGCCGTCAAACAGTTTGGTCGCGCGGGCGGCAAAGGCCTCAATATAACGGTGCCGCACAAGAGCGAGGTCGCAAGACTCGTCGACGACATGAGTGAACGCGCGTCGACCGGCGGCGCCGTCAATACGCTTGTGTTCAATGACGACGGCCTGTATGGCGACAACACGGACGGCGTCGGCCTGATGCACGATCTGCAGGTCAATCACGGCCTGGAACTCAAAGGTGCCAACATCCTGATTCTGGGTGCCGGTGGCGCAACGCGTGGCATCCTGTCTCCCCTGCTTGAGGCTGAGCCGGGGTCGATCATTATTGCAAATCGAACCTTTCCCAAGGCTCGCAGTCTCGCCGATCACTTTGCCAACCAGGGGCCGGTCGATGCATGTCGATTCAAGGATGTGCGCTCGCTGCCGATCTATGACCTGGTTATCAACGCAACATCCGCCGGGTTAAAGGGGGAAGTGCCGACCTACCCGGAAGAAGCGGTTCACCCCGCGACATTTTGCTATGACCTGTCCTACGGATCGAAGCCGTCGCCGTTCTCGAGGTGGGCGGCGAGCCACGGCGCTGCAAAGTCGGTGATGGGCTGGGGCATGCTGGTCGAGCAGGCTGCAGAGTCCTTTCACATCTGGCGAGGCGTGCGGCCGGATACGGCACCCGTGCTGAAGCAACTCACCGTTTCCACCGGATAACGACGGCGGATTACCCGGGGTCATTGCCAGGACCTGGCGCTGAGGACTTGCTATCGCATCGTCACGAATTCTTCGGCACTGGTCGGATGAATGGCCACCGTGTCGTCAAAGTCTGACTTGGTCGCACCCATCCGTACCGCGACGGCAAACCCCTGCAACATTTCGTCGGCGCCGTCGCCAATCACGTGACAGCCGACGATCTTCTCATCGTCGCTCGTCACGACAAGTTTCATCCGCGCAGGCACCTTCTCCTCACTGAACGCATAGCGCATCGGGTTGAATCGTGACTCGTAGATTTTCACGTCGTCGCCGTACTGTTCACGCGCCTCATCTTCTGTCAGGCCGACGGTACCTATCGGCGGATGCGTGAATATCACGGTCGGAATCGTGTGGTACTCGAGGCGGCGATCCGTCATATCATTGTAGAGACGGTCTGCAAGGCGCCGGCCTGCCGCAATGGCGACCGGTGTCAGTGCATCGCGGCCGGTCACGTCACCCAGCGCGAAGATATGGTCGACGTTGGTCTTCTGCCACTCGTCCGTCGGGACGAAACCATAAGCATCCTGTGCGATGCCGGCGGCTTCGAGGTTGAGGGATTCAACATTGGGCGCCCGGCCGATGGCCAATACAACAGCGTCATAGGCACCAAACTCCCGGTCGTCCTCACTCCTGATGACGATACCCTCATCGGTTTTCCTAAGTTCACTCGGACAGACGCCGGTCTCGAGCCGGATGCCGCTTTCCTGCATCGCCAATTCCAGTTCCTCGCGCAGCATACCGTCAAAGCTGCGTAGTACGCCTTCCTTACGAACCAGTACGGTCGTGTCAGATCCCAGGCCATTGAACACACCGGCCAGTTCCACGGCAATATAGCCGCTGCCGACCAGCGCCACCCTCTGCGGACGCTCTTCGAGTTCGAAGAAACCGTCCGAGGTAATCCCGAGCTCGGCGCCCGGGATGCGCGGCACAACAGGATAGCCGCCCGTAGCGATCACGATTCGATCGGCGGTGTACCGTTTGTCGCCGACAGCGACGGTGTGAGCATCGACAAACCCGGCATGCCCCTCAAGATGCGTGACACCGCGTTTATCCAGGTTGTTCTCGTAGATTTTGTTCAGTCGCAGGATGTAGGTATCGCGATTTTTCTTGAGTGCCGGCCAGTCGTGGCCATTCACCGAGACGTCGAATCCATAATCGGCCGCATGGTGCACCTGGTGGGCGTGGTGTGCCGAATACCACATCATTTTCTTCGGCACGCAACCGACGTTCACGCAGGTGCCACCGAGTGGGCCTGACTCTGCAACTGCCGCATTAACGCCGTACTCAGCAGCGCGCTGTGCATGTGCAAGTCCACCGCTGCCGCCACCGATCACCAGCAGTTCATAATGTGTTGTCACAGCGTTTCCTTTCATTTGCTTCAGTCGTCGCCAGCCGGCCTTGTGATACCATCCCGCCGCCTACTCCATTGGTCAGGACTTAATGTCGAACCCGCTTCTCGATACCACTGGTCTGCCGCAATTTGACCACATCAGGCCCGAGCATGCCGTTCCGGCGCTCGAGGAGCTTATCGCAGCACATCGGCAAAAGCTTGCAGCCCTGCTCGACGATCCTGAGGCGCGCGACTTCGATTCGCTCGTTGCTCCACTCGAGGAGATGGGCCATGAACTGGATCGGACCTGGTCGCCGGTCAGTCACCTGCAAAGTGTCCTCGACAGTCCTGAATGGCGCGATGCCTACAACGATTCGCTGCCGCTAATGACCGAGCATGGCACCGAATTGTCACAAAACAAGCGCCTGCAGGAAGCCTGCCAGCAGGTCAGCGATGCACTGCCCGATGACGCGACACCCGCCATGCAAATGCTGATCGAGCAGGCGCTACGGGACTTTCGACTGTCAGGTGTCGCGTTGCCGGACGCGGAGAAGGCCCGCTACAAAGAGATTCGCCAGGAGATTGCCGGCCTGCAGGCACGCTTCGACCAGAACGTCCAGGATGCAACCGATCACTGGCATTTCCACACCACCGATGCAGCAGACGTTGCCGGCATCCCTGTGTCTGTCTTACAGCGAACCGCAGAGGATGCCGCCAGCGAAGGCGAGGAAGGCTGGTGGTTCAAACTCGACTACCCGAACTATCACGCCGTCATGACGCATTGCGCGGCGAGATCCGTACGCGAGACGTTTTATCGCGCCTGGTCGACCCGTGCCTCAGAGCAGGGCGGCAATCCCGAGTGGGACAATACGGAGATTATCGAGCGCATCCTCGCGCTCAGACATGAAGCCGCAGCACTGGTGGGTTTCGACAACTACGCAGACTACTCACTGGCGACCAAGATGGCCGGTACGGTCGACGAGGTGCTCGAATTCCTGATGGCGCTTGCGACAAAATCCAGGAACGCGGCACAAGCCGAGCTGGACGAGATTCAGACCGTCGCAGATGAGCCGCTGGCCGCCTGGGACGTGCCTTATTACCTGGAGCAAATTAAGCAGCAGAAATTCTCGATCTCGGATGAGGAGCTGCGGAAGTACTTTCCCTTCACGGTGGTCAAGAAGGGCATGTTCGGCCTCGCCGAAAAGCTTTACGGCATCCAGGTTATCGAGAATAACGAAGTCAGCCGCTGGCACGACACCGTTCGCTATTACGAGATTAAGGACGCTGATGGTGCAACCATCGGCAGCTTCTACACGGACCTCTTCGCGCGCAACGGAAAGCGGGGCGGGGCGTGGATGGACGAGTGTGTCGTTCGCAAGAACCTGGGCAGCATGTCGGAAACGCCGGTGGGTTATCTCGTGTGCAATTTCCCGCCACCCGATGCCACAGGCGTTTCGCTGTTGACGCATACCGACGTTGTAACGCTGTTTCACGAGTTCGGGCATATGCTGCATCACCTGTTGACGCGGGTGGACTATCCCAGCATCGCCGGGATCAACGGCGTACCGTGGGATGCGATCGAATTGCCAAGCCAGTTCATGGAGAACTTCGCCTGGTGCTACGAGGTTCTGGAGCACTGTTCTTCGCATTACCAGACCGGTGACTCGCTACCGGCCGATGTATTCGCGAAACTGGACGCCAGCCGGCACTTTGGCGAAGCGCTCGCGATGCTGCGCCAGATTGAATTCGCGTTGTTCGACTTTCGGCTGCACTCACGATTTGACACCGACAAGGGTGGGCGAGTGATGGCAACGCTGAACCAGGTTCGGGAGGACGTCGCGATGGTCCGTTATCCGGACTACAACCGCCTCCCACACAGCTTTTCACATATCTTTGCCGGCGCCTATGCAGCGGGCTACTACAGCTACAAGTGGGCCGAGGTGCTCGCCGCCGACGCATTCGCAGCCTTCGAGGAGTCGGGCATATTCGACGCGGAAATTGCCGATCGCTTTCGCCGGGAAATTCTCGAGGTGGGCGGCAGCCGTGACTTCATGGAAGCCTATGTCGCGTTCCGTGGCCGGAAGCCAACCCTTGATGCATTACTTCGACAAAGCGGCATAGGCGAAGCTGCGTGAAGATCGCCACCTGGAACGTCAACTCACTGAACGTGCGCCACGGACACGTAATGGAGTGGTTGAATATCGCCAACCCCGACATCCTGGTCCTGCAGGAGATCAAGCAGGTTACGGAAGCTTTTGACCGGGAATCCTTTGAGGCTGTCGGCTACAAGGGCGTGGCCAACGGGCAAAAAACCTACAATGGTGTGGCCGTAATCAGCCGGGGTGAGCCCACCGATGTCGTGACCGATTTTCCGGGCTTCGAGGACCCGCAGCGGCGTATCCTCGCATCGACGATCGACGGCGTTCGCGTCATCAACCTGTACGTGCCGAACGGCAACAGCGTCGGCTCTGAAAAATACGACTATAAACTGGGCTGGCTCGGGGCACTGCATCGCTTCCTGGAGAGCGAACTCAGGGAACACGATGATCTTGTCGTGCTGGGTGACTTCAACATCGCCCCGGACGATCGTGATGTTTACGACCCGGAGAAATGGGGCGACAACATCCTGTGTAGTCCACTTGAGCGAGAGGCGCTCCAGGACCTCATCGATCTCGGGCTGTCAGACGTCTACCGACAGTTCGACCAGCCGGAACAGAGCTTCAGCTGGTGGGACTACCGGGCTGCCGGATTCCGCAGAAATGCCGGATTGCGCATTGATCTGATCCTGGCCAGCGAGGCGCTGGCAGGCCGCTGCACAGCCAGCTACATCGACAAGAAACCCCGTACCTGGGAGCGTCCATCGGACCACACGCCCGTGATTGCCGAGTTTTCGAGCTGATATGACATATTCCCGGAACCAGGTCACTTTTCGGCCAGGGGCGGGCGTTCCAGTTCCGGCAAGAAGGGCCGCAAGGCCCCGTAATTCCAGCACCTTTCCGATAAAGTATCGAAAAGAGTCAGGGGCATGAGCAACGTCGCGGGGAAAACAGCAACGTTTACGGTGCCCGCCCGGCCTTATCAGAAAAAGAGCAACATGTATAACTCCCAGGATCGACGCAACGATTTTGACGTGACGAATACCGTACAGGTAAGCGATCCTGTTGCTGTTCGAAACGCGGTTGCCGAGCTGTTCACAGAAACCTTCCCCGGTGCCTCGTTCGACAAACTCTGGCTGGCCTTCTACGACTTCGCGCGCCTGTTTACGGGCCAGTACCCAGGCTATCTCGGTTGCGACACGACCTACCATGACATGCAGCACACGCTCGATATGACGCTCGCACTGGCGCGGCTGATCGCAGGCTATGAGCAGACCGTCGATCCGGCAGAGCGTCTCGGTGCGCACCGGGCGCAAATGACGATTGTTACCTCGCTGTTCCATGACTCCGGATACATCCGCCACAAGGAACGTGACAAGGATTTTACGAACGGCGCCGAGTTCACGCTGTATCACGTGTCGCGGAGCGCGGACTTCCTGCGTCGCTACCTGCCCGAACTCGGTCTTTCCCGCGACGTCGCCGTCTCCAGCATGATCGTGCACTACACCGGCTACGAACTGGACATCGACAAGATTGAGCTCGAAGACCCCCGCGATGCCATATGCGGACATCTGCTCGGCACGGCGGACCTCGTCGCACAGATGGCGGATCGCTGTTACCTCGAGAAGTGCCGGGATCGCTTGTATACGGAATTCGTGATCGGCGGCATAGCCATTGAGAACGCCTCACCCGGCGAGTACATGGTTCGCTACGAATCCGGCATCGACCTGCTGCGCAAAACGCCGATGTTCTACCAGGCCACGAGCAGGGACCGGCTGCAGAAAAAATTCAATCGCGCCTATCGCTACTTCGAGGTGTTGTTTGACGGACAGAACCCTTACGTCGCCGCCATAAAGCGCAACTTGGCACATCTCTTCAAAGTGCTGAAAACCGACGTCAACCGCCATATTTTGTTGGCGAAGTCGACGCCGAGGCAACGATGGACACAGCCGCTTACAAACTGCTCTCCGCGATTCCGCGCGAGTCCTCGGGCCCGGGTACCGCGACGTCATAGAAAATGACCCGGCCAGGCAACGGCTGTCGGGTCATTCGAACCAGAAAATCCGGCGTGCGTGTATCGCCCTTCAGGATGTCGACTTCCTGTCCCCAACCAGGCGCATTTCAGCGTGTGGCGGTTCCGGATCGGGAGTGGCCGTAAATCCGGGCCTGGCCGACACTCATGAATCGTCGTTGCGCATTTTCCGCAATCCAAAGACCTCGTGGCGCTTCAATCGGCGGTTGGCAAAGAACGCCGCGACACCGCAGGCGGAGAATGCGTAAATATGATCGATCGGACCGATGGTGTTGCGAAAGAAATTTCGGATCGTGCCCGACGACAGACCTTTCAGCACCTCCAGCGGCTCAGCCTCGATATAACGCCCGGTTTCCAGCACACCGATCATCAGGTTACCGAAGTAGGCGGCCATACCGGCGATCACAACGGCCATGAGGGGGAACCGCCAGTCCAGGCCACGGCCGAATCGCTGCATTGAGAGACCAACCAGGACCCCCATCAGGACCGTGAACCAGGGAAACAGCCGGTTGGTTGCCATGACGAACAGCGCCCAGCCCCAGCACAGCAACAGCGCAACACCCATTGTGCCGAGCAACCCGCGTAATACGGACTGTTCCGCAATCAGCTTGGAACCGTCAGCGGGAGGCAGTCGCCGGACACGCTCCTGGCCGTGTTTTTGCTTCAATCGAAACATATCCTGGGAACGGGGAGTGGTGAACCGGCGCAGTATATTACAACTGCACCGATGGCATGTTTCCGCCCTTGATGCGAATCAAAAACCGTGGGTTCGACGCTGAACGGATGCGCGAAAACGGACTGTGCGGCCGTTAAGCTGCCACGCGACAGTTTTGCATCGCGAGCTCTGCCGCTGCGAGATCCTCGAGGGCAGTCCCCACAGACTTGAACAAGGTAATCGCGGCATCGTCCTGTCTGCCTGGTACCCGTCCCATGGCCAGATCCGATAGCTCGCCACAAATATCGTCTTCGCTTATTGCGCCGCTGGCGATCCCCTGCACCATCTCCCCTGCCTCGGACAAGGCGCCGGTGCGCGTATCGACGTAAACATCGGCGCGCCGAAGCGCCTCATCGTCAGCTTCCCGCATGTCCGGTCGAAATGCACCCACGAGGTCAAGGTGCTGACCTTCCGACAGCCATTCACCCTTAACAAGCGAATCGCTCGCAAGGGTTGCACAGCTGATGATGTCCACCTGGCCGACCGCCGATTCGAGATCGCCGGCCGCCTGTGCCTTCAACCCGGCCTGCGCAATTTGCGTGGCCAGCTCATTCGCAGCAGATTCACGCCGACCCCAGATCAATACTTCGGAAATCGGTCGCGCAGTTGCGTGTGCCATGACGAGGTGCGGGGCAAGATTACCGGTACCGACCATGAGCAGTCGCGACGAGTTTTCGCGGGACAGGTATCGGGATGCCAGCGCCGACGCCGCTGCCGTGCGGCGAACAGTGAGTTCCGTGCCGTCCAGCACGGCGACCGGCACACCCGACTCGGCACTTAACAACAAATAGCTGGCGAATACAGCGGGTGAATCAAGCCTGGCATTGTCGGGAAAGACGGTGGCGATCTTGATACCGATACTCTTGCCGGCCTGCCACGCCGGCATTAGCAGCAAGGTGCCGTCGGTTCCATCCGGCACCGGCACCGCGTGGTGGGCGCGCACTGGCACCTCGACATCAGCGGCAAACGCCTTGTCGAGCGCAGTGATGAGCTGGTCGTAAGGTAGTGCCCGGGCGACGGATTGTGCATCTGCGGTCATCATGGCCTGCGGAGAATACCACTTACCTGGTGATGTCTCGTTTTGAAATAGCAATAAGAAGTTCTTGGCGCCCCTGGTTTGCCGGCGTCGGCCTGCTTCCGCGCTAGCGCTCGCCTGGCGGTAAAGGCCGGGTCAGGATAAAGGTGGCCGAACAGGTCAGTACGGCGACCTGGCTGGCAAGCGCCCACCACGGGGTGCCGAAAAACCAGGTGATGATCGGCGTTGCTACGATGACGACCATCGACATTTGCTTGGATTTGCGGTCGATGCTGCCGTACTTCTGCCAGTTTTCAATAAGCGGCCCGAATTTCGGATGCGCATGCAACCAGAGGGTCAGTCGAACAGATGAACGCGCGAACGCAAACGCGGCGACGAGCAAAAACGGCGTCGTCGGCAAGAGCGGCAAAACGACGCCGATGGCGCCGACTACGACGGACAGCAACCCGGCGACCAGCCATAACAGCCTGATGCCTTTGTCGACCATCGCGAACTGCCTTTATCCGACGGTAATGGATTTATACAGAGTATATTGAAATAGTGAATTAGGCTTTTTGGTTTTCATCGATTAAGCCATGTCCACAACAAAAAAAACATAACGCCATATATCAAAAACCAAAGCATAAAATTGCTATTTTTAATTGGGTTCTTTTTCTCTTTACTCATATTTTTAATTCGCTGTTATGTTCTATTCCACGGTGACTGACTTCGCCAGGTTACGTGGCTGGTCGACATCCGTACCACGCTGGACGGCAACGTGATAGGCAAGCAATTGTAAAGGGATGGTGTAGAGAATCGGTGCCTGGAAGTCTTCGATCGAGGCCGGCATATGCATCGTCTTGATGCCAACACGATCGCCAAACTGCACACGTGGATCCGCGAAGACATACAACTCGCCGCCACGCGCATCGACTTCGTGCAAATTGCTCTTCAGCTTTTCGAGCAGGTCGTCATCCGGCGCAACCGCGACGACCGGCATGTTTTCGTCCACGAGCGCCAGTGGCCCGTGTTTCAATTCGCCGGCAGCATACGCCTCCGCATGAATGTATGAGATTTCTTTCAGTTTCAGTGCGCCTTCCATCGCCACCGGATTCTGCACACCACGGCCAAGGAAAAGTGCGTGGTGCTTGTCGACGAAATGTCGGGCGAGCACCTCGATAGCCGGATCCAGGTTCAGCACCTGCTCGATCAGCGCGGGCAGTTCGTTCAGCTGGTTGACCAGGGTTTCTTCGTCTTGGGCAGACAGTCCATTGCGCCGCGCCAGCGAAATGGTCAGCAACGCGAGCGCCGCCAACTGGGTCGTGAACGCCTTGGTCGAGGCAACACCAATCTCCTGGCCTGCCCGCGTCATCATGACGAGGTCGGATTCGCGCACCAGCGAGCTTTCGGGCACGTTGCAGATCGCCAGGGTTGATACGTAGTCGCGCTCTTTCGCGGCACGCAAGGCAGCCAGCGTGTCAGCCGTCTCCCCGGACTGGCTGATCGTGACAAAAAGCGTGTTCTCCGGAACCACCGGGGAGCGATAACGATACTCGCTCGCAATCTCGACACTGCAGGGCAGGCCACACAGTTCCTCGATCCAGTAGCGGGCAATAAGGCCCGCATGAAAACTCGTGCCGCAGGCGACAATATGAACGCCACGGGTAGCGTCGAGCGCGCCAATTGCCTGCGGACCGAACGACGCGTCAAGCACTTTGCCATTCGCTGTTCGCTCTTCGAGTGTTTGCGCAACAGCTTTGGCCTGTTCGTGAATCTCCTTCTGCATGTAGTGACCGAAGTCACCACGCTCGGCAGCATCTGCCGTCAGTTCACTTTCAATGACAGGGCGGTCCGCTTCGTTGCCGCCTTTATCGTAAATCGTGATCGACGTGAGGTCGACGACGGCGATGTCACCCTCTTCCAGGATCTGGTAGTTGCGCGTTACCGGCAACAACGCAGCAACATCGCTCGCAACGAAGTTCTCGCCCTCGCCGACGCCAACGATTGCCGGACAACCGGCCCGCGCGATGATCAGCCGATCCGGGTCGGTCACGCTCATGACAGCAAGCGCGTACGCACCCTCGAGGTCGGCAACCGTCTCACGAACTGCCAGGGCGAGATCACCGGAATCCTTCAGGCGATGATGAATGGCATGCGCGACGACTTCTGTGTCAGTTTCGGATTCAAAGGTGTAGCCGAGCCCTGAAAGCTTTTCTTTCAGTTCCTCGAAATTCTCGATGATGCCGTTATGAACGACCGTGACGTCATTGGCGGATAGATGCGGGTGCGCGTTCGCTTCATTCGGCACCCCATGCGTTGCCCAACGCGTGTGCGAAATACCGATGTGGCCCTGCAGCGGGCTTTCATCGAGCGCATTCTGCAACGCCTGGACTTTGCCGGCACGTCTCAGGCGATTGACGTCATCGCCATTACGAATCGCAATACCGGCAGAGTCGTAGCCACGATATTCGAGGCGGCGAAGGCCGTCCATCAATATCGGAACGATGTCTCTTTCGGCAACCGCACCGACGATTCCACACATCTAAAAAGTACTCCCGGAAGTGAATGCCACAGGACTTCCTGACATTGTCGCAGGTTCCGCAGTAGGCAAGAATGAAACAGTTCACGCTACCCGGCAAGAATCAGGTCACACTCTCCAGCACAGTCAATAACTCTTTGATTATATTCTGTTTTTACTGCTTTTTCGGCGCCTTCCAACCATCCACAGTAGTTTGCCTGGCACGCGCGACGGTCAATTTCCCCTCGGGCGCCGGCCTGGAGATTGTCGACCCCGCACCGATGGTGGCGCCCTCACCGACTTCGACAGGCGCAACCAGCTGAACCCCGGAGCCGATGAATGCGCCATCACCTATCCGGGTGACATGCTTGTTGGCGCCATCGTAGTTACAGGTGATGGTGCCGGCGCCGACGTTCACGCCTTTACCAACGTCGGCGTCGCCGATGTAGGTCAGGTGATTTACCTTGCTGCCGTCGGCGATTTGCGACTTCTTGATCTCGACAAAGTTACCAACGCGGACATCGTCAGCCAGTTCGGTTGCCGGACGCAACCTGGCAAACGGGCCCACGATACAGTTTTTGCCCGTGCGCGCTTCTTCGATATGGCAATTGGCGCGAATGACAGTGCCTTCACCAAGCTGGCTGTTGCGAACCAGGTTGTTCATGCCGATGCGCACGTTGTTGCCAAGCGTAACGTTGCCTTCCAGGACGACATTGACGTCGATAAAAACATCCGCGCCGCAGGTCACGTCGCCACGAATATCCACCCGTGACGGGTCGGCGAATGCGACGCCTTGCTCCATCAGCTGATCGACAAGCCGACGCTGCAGTGCACGCTCCGCATCGGCCAGTTGCTTCTTGTCATTGATGCCCATGATTTCAGCCTGATCTTTCGCTTTGATGCCGTTGACCACGTCGCCTTCGGCAACCGCCATGCCGATGACGTCGGTCAGATAATACTCTCCCTGCGCATTATCGTTGCTTAATTGCCCGAGCCAGTGTTTAAGCTGGCCCGCTGAGCAACACATCACGCCCGTGTTGATCTCCTTGATCTTCTTTTGATCGTCGGTCGCATCACGTTCTTCGACACTTTCCTGAATCGACCCGCCTTCGCGGATGATTCGACCATAGCCGAAAGGATCATCGAGGTCGACGGTCAACAGCCCAACTTCGCCATCGGCGCAGCCATCGAGCAGCGATTGAAGTGTCGCGGGCGTCAGCAACGGCACATCGCCGTATACAACGATAACCCTGTTGTCATCGGGAGTTTCCGGCATCGCCTGTTGCACGGCGTGACCGGTACCTTTCTGTTCGGACTGTAGCGCCCATCGAAGCGGGGCGTCAGCGAATGCCGCCTTTACCGCGTCCCCGCCATGCCCGTAAACCACGCAGATATCTTCGGCGCCAAGCGCATTCGAATAATCGATGACATGAGCAAGCAAGGGCTTGCCTGCGAGCGGCTGCAACACCTTCGGCAAGGCAGAGTGCATTCTCTTGCCCTGGCCGGCAGCCAGGATGATGATGGATGTACTCAAGCGCGGTTTCCCATGACGAATGCTGCGGATGATACCGCATGTAGATCATTGATTTATGTGATAAATGCCCGGTTTGAGACTTGCTTCAGGGCCGTCTCGCCGAACGCCTGTGCTCATTCGCTGCCGCAGGCAGCCGGCAACGACACCCGGGAATTGAGGGAAGATGGGTGAAACCCGCCAGTCCCCGGCAGCATGGATCGCCGGTTGCTCTACTTCACAGGATGGGTAAAAACACGCCGCCCGTTAAGGCGGCGTGGCTGGGTGGGGGACACAGGGGAATCTGGTTGTTATTGACGGGCCCGGTTAAAGCTTTTTGATGCCGTTGGACCATGGATGAAAGCTTAATAACGACACGTTTACGTCCGATGACACTTTCATTAAACATTTCTGACACTGCTGCAAAGCGCCTGGATCGCGTTTGACGTTACCTTTCCCTGCCTGCCTGGATAAGCGCTTCCGATTCGTAGACGATGCCCTTGCTGATAACACGAGAGATCGACTTCGTGTTCGCGATGTTATCGAGGGGGTTTCCATCAAGCAGAACCAGGTCGGCAACCTTGCCAACATCGATCGTGCCCATCTCGTCCTGCAGCGAGAAGAACTGTGCGGGCCGGACGGTGGCCGCGGCCAGCGCATCGATTGGCGAGAGACCTGCGCGGATCAGGAACTCGAGTTCCGTGTGCAGGCTGTATCCGGGCGGTGACAGGCCAATGGGCGTATCGGTACCGGCACCGATTGGAACGCCAGCAGCATGTGCCCGACCCGTCAGGAAGAGACCCCACTCCGGGAATGTGGTGTCTGCGCCTTCCCGCGGGTTGGCGCGAGCCTCAGCGGTGATCTCGCGCCATTCCACCGTCGCAGCAGCCGGCAACCGATCGAGTGCGGCATCCCAGTCATCGCGAGCCCAGGGCGGTACAACGCTGGTCGAATAGAGCTGCAAGGTCGGTACCTGTGTCGTCGATTCGAGCGCAGCGATGACTTCGTCGCAACGCTCCTCGTCGTAATTCGCGATCGCAGGCAATCGCTGCAGGCTGTGTAAGGATGAGCGCAACTCGAAACCGGACAGCCCTTCGGGATTTTTCAGGCGCTCCATACGCTCTTCGTGCAGCTCCGGCGAATTGCTGGCGCAATCCATCTCGATATTGCGGAGATGCTCGATCGAATCGACGGAAGGGCCCGCAATGCCGGCACGTAACGACAGCGGCACGTGCGAATCGATCGGCAGGTCGAGCTCGTTAGCGGTCTCAACCATCACCTCGAATATGTCAGGCGACACCATCTCGTAGATCTTGATGAAGTCGATGCCCTGTTCCTTGAGCCCCCGGATTGTCTCGCGCGCCTGCGCAGGCGTCGCATTCTGCACACCGATTTCGGGGCGGTCGTCACCGTCGTAGACGACAAACTGGCCGTCGAGTAACGGGCCAGCGAAGAACACGCGCGGCGCAACGGCATCTTCGGCGCGCATTGACTCGATAATCGGCAGCATCTTGTGCATCAATCCACCGGTGTCACGGACACTCGTGATGCCATAAGACAGGAACTGCGCCGGCATCGTCGGTGTGAAACGATCGTCGTAGGAAAGATGTACGTGGAAATCCCAGAGACCGGGGATCAGGAACTTGCCCGAGCCGTCGATAGTTTCGACGACATCAAGACCTGCTTCCGCACCCTGGATCGCAGTGATCTCGTCGCCGTCAAAAACGACGGTCTGGTTCGCTCGTACGCCGTTAACCGCATCGATAGTGGTGACGTTTGTGATCGCCGTCCCGGATGGTGCCGGCTGGCATGCAGATACCAGGGCAACCAGCATTCCGCATACGAGGAGCGACGTTGCGGGCTTCATTAGCTTTATATTCATGGTTGCATATCCACCCGGTAGCCGGTCACCACCCGTAGAAACTTCGAAATATCGATCATGTCCTCGCCAATGTAGCGAATCGTGTGTGAATTTACTTTCTCCACATTAGGCAGGTAAGAGAGCGTCTCGACCGGCATGTAGTGCTTCAAACTCAGCTCGAGTTCGATCGGTGTTTCGAGTACATAAGGTTCGAAATCGTCAATTCGGCTTATAGCCGACGCCGTCCGCGTGCGAATCTCTTCGTACGCGGCTTCCGGCGTCAGCGTTCTTGCCGAGTGAAAGCCGTAGGACCATTTGACGATCGCGCCCTCGATATCGCCTATGATGACCTGGTTTTCTGCAACTGCGGCATCGTCACCCGTGACCAGGATCACCGGTACGCCAAAATGGCCTGCAATGGCGGCATTCATGCTGCCCTCGGTCATCTCGATACCATTGAGACGCAGGCTCGTGATGTTCGCGCTGGACATTGTGTGCGCACGAACGCCACGCGTATTCGCGGTGCTCGCGTGGTAACCCGTGAAGATGACGCCATCGAAGGTGTCATCGATACCTTCCATCATGCCGAGCGGTCGCGGCCACGATCTGACGATCATTACGTCATCCGGCATTTGCTCGATGAGCAGGTTCTGGCCGTTGCCGTGCGAGTCGCTGACGAGAAATTCCGTCGCACCTGCGGCGCGGGCTGCATCGATCGCGGCGTTGACCTCGTCGGTCATGAACTGCCGGAAACGCTCGTACTCGAAACCGCCGGGACCGAGCTGTTCGCCAGTGACTGCGCCAACCACGCCCTCCATATCAGCCGATATATAAATCTTGAGGCCATCATCCTGGGCAAGGGCGCCTGGCCCGAAACTCAGGTAAATGACCAGGACAATAATTTTTGAAAACTTCATGGTGGTCTCCTTACCTCTGTCTGATCGGCAGGATGATCTGAGACGGATGGCGAGCCGAATGATGAATCGTGTTCGTCGCAATGACACCCTCCGTTTCATCGTAGTTATTGCCGCCCGTGTTCAGATTGCGCATGTACTGCGGAAACTTGCTGGACGCTACTTCAACACGAATCCGGTGGCCGGCTTTGAACTCGTAACTGGTCGACATCGCCGTCGGATTGAGCTCGTAGACATTGCCCTCCTCCATGAACACTTCCCGGTCGAAGCCTTCGCGGTAACGTGCTCGCAAAATCGTGTCATCCACGTTCCAGGCGCTGCCGTCGGGATGGACATCGACTAACTTTATCGTGAAATCCGTGTCACGCGCATCCGATGAAACGAAGAGCTTCGCACGCACGAACCCGGTAACGTCGACGGCCGACTCCAGGGGACCGGATGTATAAACGAGTACATCCGCGCGGGCCTCGATGCCGCGCTGATCGAAACTGCCACCGAGTGACGCGCCGCGATTACAGCACACGCCGCCGCCCAGTGACGGCACCGGATTCATCGGGTCGTAGGTAAACGTATCCGCACCGCCGGACGCGGTCTCCCCGGACAGGGTTCCATCGCCAAACACGCTGTTGGCATTACCGCCACTGTCGAGATACATCGGCGTCATTACTGCATCTTCGGGCGGCCAGGTGTCCGACGACTCCCACTCATTGCGGCCCATCGTGTAGAACTGCACGCGCGGCGTCGTCTCGTGAAAGCCGTTTTCCTCTTCCTTCATGTAGTAGTCGAGGAAGGCGAAAATCGTTTCCCAGTAGTCGTAGTAGGCATTGCCAACATTCAGGTCGCCGGCAATATAGTCGCTGTGCTCCGGGGTGCGATAGAACGCGCAATGCAGGGTTGGCGCAATCATCATGTACTGACCGTCCCGTATCGTCTGCATGCTGGCGTTATTGCGGGCATGATTGTAAAGCGCGAGGTTCGGGCCCTGGCTGACATCGAACCAGCTGTTGAACCAGTAAGCCGGCACGCCGAAGTCCTCGTCGTCATGATAGAGACCGCCTTCATACCAGCCCGGGTCGTTCGGCTTGCGGGTCATGAAGTCGGCACCCGGGCCGTCATTGCTGTCGGCATCTTGCAGCCAGTCGACGGAAGGCAGCTTGCGCATGTGTTTCGCCCAGTCCATTTCGGGCATGGCGGCAGCGAGGTCATAGGCCTTGCGCAGACGCTGCAGCTGCTCCTGGCTCAGGCTTCGTGGAAACTGCGGGCGGATGTTCTGCTGTACGCTATAGAGCCAGACGGTGAACAAGGTCTGGTGAACGCCGCCTTTGTACCAGTTGCCCTGCTCGTAGTATTCGCCGACGCGTCCGATGCCGGCACCGGACGCCATCGGGACCATCGCCGCATGTGCCGGATGGTCCTGTGCCGCCAGGGCCATCTGCCACTCAGCGGTTGATGAGCAACCCCAGGTGGCGACATTGCCATCGGACCACGGCTGTTCCTCGATCCAGGTTAACGAGTCATAGCCGTCGCTTCGGGGCCTACCAAGAATTTCCCAATCGCCTTCCGAGTAATAACGACCGCGCTCGTTCTGCACAACAACGGCATAGCCACGCTCGACCGCCTCGTTGGCGAACATCAGTGTGGAACCGCCCATGCTATTGAAATTGTAGGGCGTCTTTACGAGGATCGCCGGGAAGGGACCATCCCCTTTCGGGGTATGCACGTCGGTCGCCAGCCTGACACCGTCACGCATGGGCACCATGATCATCGTGTCGGATTCCGACATCGACTTGAATTTGGCAAGATCGGCGCTGTCATCCTGCGCCACGGCGGTGAGCGCATACAAGGAAACAAACAGGAATGCGCCTCGGACGGCGCGGGTGCACTGCAGCATGGTGTCCCCCGTCATGGTTTTTATGCTTTTAATGGCAGCCATTGTATCGTAGGCAACCGGTCAGGCGACCTAATCTGCACAGAGATATGAGCTGGAAGCCCTCCAGAACACTCTTTTTGTTGCTCTTTTTGAGTTCAATCGCGCTCGCGCAGGGCTCTGGCGGCATCAACGCACCCGAGCAGCGCGACAAGCCGCACCTGATACTCGTATCGCTGGACGGCTTCCGCTGGGACTACCAGGACCTGTATGAAACCCCCGCACTGGACCGAATTGCAGCGGATGGTGTTCGGGCGGAGCGGATGATCCCGGTCTTTCCGACCCTGACGTTTCCGAACCACTACTCGATTGCCACAGGCCTTTATCCCGCCAATCATCGATTGATCGACAATACTTTTCCCAACAAGGACAAGAGCGCCTGGTATTCGATGCGCGATCGCGAAGCGGTACAAAACGGCGAATGGTATTCCGGCGAACCGGTCTGGGTGGCTGCCGAGAAAGCAGGGATGGTGACGGCCGCGTATTTCTTCGTCGGTACCGAGGCAGACGTGCAAGGCTTCCCGATGTCGCATTGGAACGTGTTTAATGCGTCCGTTCCCGGCGAAGCCCGCGTGCAACAGGTGCTGGACTGGCTTGCGATGCCCGAAGACGAGCAACCCCACTTCATCACCCTCTATTTCGAGGATGTGGACATAATGACGCACGGGTATGGGCCGGGCTCGAACCAAAGCGTCAGGGCAATTACCCGGGTCAATGCCTATCTCGACCAGTTACTCACCGGCATCGAGCAACTGCCCATCGCCGACGAAGTCTACCTGGTCGTTGTCTCGGATCATGGTCAGCTGGCGAAAAAGCTGGACGACGAAATTCTCATCATCGGAGACATCATCGACACGGACGATATGAGTATCGTCGACCATGGCGCGTCGATTTACCTGTACCTGGATGAGCCGAATCGAGCACGCGCCATCGAAATCCGGGATGCAATAAACGCAGCCTGGTCGCACGGCAAGGCGATGCTTCGCGAGGAAGCCCCACAAGCCTGGCGATTGACGGCTGAGGCAGGCTTTGCCGATGTTATTGCCATAGGCGAGCCCGGCTACCTTGTATATTCTTCCGAACGGCGTATCAATCGCCGCTCTCGCGGCGACCACAGCTGGGCGCCGGAAGTAGAGGGAATGCACGCCATATTCCTGGCGAGCGGCCCGCGACTGCCGAAGGGGAGGACAATCGGCCCGATTCATGTAACGGATGTCTATCCGCTGATGATGGAGATACTGGGTTTGCGGATCACGACACCGATTGATGGCGATCGAACCAAGCTGGTACCGCTACTTCAGTAATACCGCGAGGCGGGCGCGCAAATTTGTCTATAGCGGAAAACTTCCAAACGGATCAGATATCCGGCACTGCCGCCATCAGCAGTTTCATACCTTCCTCGAATGCATCGCCCCAGACCGATGCGCCCGCGTAATGCCCGAGCCTCGCCATGACAAGGCCTTTTGACGGCACGATAACCGTGATCTGTCCACCGGCGCCGCGCATCGCATAAACATCGCCCGGTTCCAGCCCGTAGTTCGCACCGATGAGCCAGAAGAATCCGCCATAAATGGGTCGGCCGTCCGCCGCCCAGGCGGGCGCGATCGTGCTCACGAAATCGGCGAACCCTTCCGGCAATACGCGTTCACCATTGGCCATGCCATCGTTAAGGTACAGGTTGCCTATGCGGGCCCAGTCCCTTGCGGGCCCGAGACTTGAACCATTCAGCAACATGTTGCCGTACGGGTCCGTCTGGATGACAAGGTTCCTGACACCGATCTTGTCGAACAGGTGCCGTTGCGGGAATTGCTGATAGTCATCGCCACGCCCTTCGACGGCGAGACGAACGAGATAGTTGGTCAACACCGGGTCACAATTCCGATAACGCCCAACGGTGTTCGGTGCCCATTGTTGCGGTCGTGTCGCCGCATACTCGAATGAATTGACGGTACCGGTGTACAGGTAAAGATGATCGGGATAGCCGAGTGCCGGATCCCAGTCCGGGTCACCCATATTTCTGCAACGCAGGCCGCTCGACATACGCAGGATATCCTGGATGCGAATGTCCTGACGCGGATCGCCTTCTTCCTGCCATTCGGGAAACGGCGCGGACTCACCGAGTGTGTACTCCCCCTGTTGAACCAGGACACCCAGCAGGGTCGCCGAGAGGCTCTTCGACATCGACCAGCTTTCCAGCGAGGTGTGCCTATCGATGCCCGCACCATAGCGCTCCGCGATCAATTGCCCGTTGTAGGTCACGACGAGTGATGCAGACATGGTGCCGTCGGTGAAGAATGTATCCATCGCCGCGCTGAGCTTTTCCTGATCGACCTCCGCGGGAACGGGCTCGCCGGACAGGACATCCCCCATCGGCCAGGGCGTTGATGCAGCATCCGGTAATGATGATTGCAGCACCGGCGGCTGGTAGTACGGATCCGTTACGCCGATCGGCAAGGGCACACAACCACGATCACCGATGTGCTTCGCGACACGGGTTACACCCTTGTTTGTCGTCAGGCTGACCGTCTTGTTCTCGAAGTCGACTTCACGCTCGACGACGACGCTGCGCGTATCGCGGGGTGAAGTAAAAAAACCAATGTTCTCCGCGGCAAAATCAGGTTCGAGGCCCGAGATGAAAACGCCGGAACACATCGTTCTCGCAAAGCCCATCGTGTGGTGCGTATCCGGATCCCCGGGTGGCGCCACGTAAGGCGTGTCCAGCTCGAGTCGATCCGCTCGCGCGATCATTTCCATGGTGTTGGCGGGAATGGCCGGATCAGCAGGCTCCGCCAGTATGTCTGTAGCCGATTCCGTTTCGGCAGGAGGCTCTGTACACCCGACCAGCAAGCCAGCGACGGCAACCGGAATCAGCACAATTCGGAGGATGTGCATGTCTTCCCTCTCTTCTTATGGGGTTATCCCCATCATCCAATTTGGTATGGAACAACGCAAATCGCCCGCAAGAGCGGGCGATTCGTTTCAGTCGATTGCGGTGAGGCCTGACCGTTAGTTCTTGCCCTTGAGTTTCTGCGCGGCGCGGTAACGCGCACGTGCTTCGGCAAGTTCTGCCTGGGCGCGCGCCAGGTCCGTCTCTTCGGAAACGCCCTTCAATGCTTCTTCCGCTTCCTGCTGTGCCTGCAGCGCGGCGGCCTCATCGAGTTGATCCCCGCGCAGCGCAGTGTCCGCAAGAACGGTCACGAGATGCGGCTGCACTTCGATCATGCCGCCCGTGATGTAGAAGAAGTGCTCCTTGCCTTCCGTGTCCTCAACGCGAACCTCGCCCGGTTTCAGAGCCGTAAGCAGGGGCGCATGACGCGGTGCGATACCGATCTCGCCCATTTTCGCGGGCGCAAACACCATGGCGGCGTCGCCCGAATGGATTTCGCCTTCTGCAGAAACAATGTCGACATGGATGGTGGCCATTAGAACGTTCTTCCTGGTTACGTTTATCGCGGACTGAGCGCGTTCCTACTGGTACTTCTTTGCATTCTCGACAGCTTCGTCGATGCCGCCACAGTAAGAGAATGCCTGTTCCGGAATGTGGTCGTAATCACCGGCGACGATGCCGTTAAAGCCGCGAATCGTTTCTGCCAGCGGTACATATTTACCCGGCGTATTCGTGAAGACCTCTGCAACAGCAAACGGCTGTGACAGGAACTTCTGGATCTTGCGCGCGCGGTTAACGATCTGTTTGTCGTCTTCCGACAGCTCGTCCATCCCGAGAATTGCGATAATGTCCTGGAGCTCCTTGTAACGCTGCAGTACCGCCTGTACGCCACGGGCACAGTCATAGTGCTCCTGGCCGATGACGAGCGGATCGAGAATTCGCGACGTGGAGTCAAGCGGATCAACCGCAGGATAGATACCCAGTTCGGCAATGTTACGAGACAGTACGAGCGTTGCATCAAGGTGAGCAAAAGTCGTTGCCGGTGACGGGTCGGTCAGGTCGTCCGCCGGTACGTAGACCGCCTGGAAGGACGTGATAGAACCGGTCTTCGTCGACGCGATGCGTTCCTGCAGCACGCCCATCTCCTCAGCCAGCGTGGGCTGGTAGCCCACCGCTGATGGCATACGGCCGAGCAGTGCCGATACCTCGGTGCCCGCCAGCGTGTAACGATAAATGTTGTCGATGAACATCAGTACGTCGCGGCCTTCGTCGCGGAACGCTTCAGCCATCGTCAAGCCGGTCAGTGCGACACGGAGGCGGTTTCCCGGCGGTTCGTTCATCTGGCCGTAGACGAGCGATACCTTGTCGATAACGCCGGACTCGGTCATCTCGTGGTAGAAGTCGTTACCCTCACGAGTACGCTCACCGACACCGGCGAATACGGAGTAACCACCGTGCTCCTTAGCAATGTTGTTGATGAGCTCCATGAGCGTTACGGTCTTGCCAACACCGGCACCACCGAACAGACCGACCTTGCCGCCTTTCGCGATCGGCATGATCAGGTCGACAACCTTGATACCCGTTTCGAGCAGCTCGGTCGTTGCAGCCTGCTCCTCGTACGATGGCGGTGTACGGTGGATCGGCAGACGTGCCTCCTCGCCGATGTCGCCCGCGTTGTCGATCGGGTTGCCGAGGACGTCCATGATGCGGCCCAGGGTTTTCTCACCCACCGGAACCGAAATGGGCTGACCCGTATTGGTGACGTCCATGCCGCGCTTCAGGCCCTCCGATGAGCCCATCGCAATCGTGCGAACGACGCCATCGCCCAGCTGCTGCTGTACTTCCAGCGTGATGTCCGCATCGTCGATGACGAGTGCGTCATAAACTTTGGGAATCTGGCCTGCCGGAAACTCCACGTCTACAACAGCGCCAATTACCTGCACAGTAGTTCCAGTGCTCATTACTCAGGTCCTCTAACCTATTCGGACGTCTGTCGTCCGATATCTTTAATTAAATACGTAAATACGTTATCCGCTGACGGCGGCTGCACCACCGACGATTTCCGAAATCTCTTGCGTAATTGCTGCCTGACGCGCCTTGTTGTAAGCGAGCTGCAGCTTGTCGATAATCTCGCCGGCATTGTCTGTCGCCGACTTCATCGCAACCATCTTCGCCGCCATTTCGCAGGCGAAGTTTTCAACCGCACCGCGATAAACCTGCGACTCGATATAACGCATCAAAACGTCCTCGAGCAGTTCCCCGGCATCAGGCTCGTAAATGTAGTCCCAGTGATCCTGCAGGTCTTCTCTGTCCTCTCCCACGCCGCTGGCTGGCAACAACTGCCGTACAACGGGCACCTGGCTCATCGCACTTTTGAATTCGTTGTGCACGAGGTACAGGCGATCGATCTTTCCATCGCTGTAGGCGTCAAGCATGATCTTGATCGAGCCAATCAGGTCGTTGACCGCCGGCTTGTCACCGAGGTGTGTCGCCGTGCCAACGACGTTACCCCCCATACGACGAAAGAAAGCGACGGCCTTGGCGCCAACCAACGCCATATCGACCTCGATATTTTCTTCTTTCGCGTGCTGCAGTTCGCCGATCACAGTCTTGAACAGGTTGGCATTCAGGCCGCCACACAATCCGCGGTCAGTGGAGATCACGATGTAACCGGCACGCTTTGCTTCGCGCTCAGTCAGAAACGGATGTTTATAATCCGGGTTCGCGTGCGCCAGATGGCCGACAACACGGCGAATACGCTCTGCGTATGGACGTGATTCTTCCATCTGCTGTTGCGCTTTACGGATTTTGCTCGCCGCGACCTTTTCCATCGCGCTGGTTATCTTCTGCATGTTTTTTACAGAAGCGATCTTCGAGCGTATTTCCTTTTCGCCGGGCATGGAGTATTCCTAATCTATTCAGTTGACAAGCCGATCAACCATGGCACCGGACTTGCGTGTTTTCACGTCGTGATCTATCGCGTGCCAATGGCCTAGTAAGCGCCCTTCTCCGCAAACTCTTCACAAATCTTCTGCAGGCTCGCAGAAATGTCATCGTTGTAGTCACCCGATGCATTGATGGATTCGAGTATGTCCGCGTGGTTGGCGCGCGCGTAATCGTGCAGCGCCTCTTCGTAATCAACGACCTTGTTGACCGGCACCGGGTCGATGAAACCTTCGTTCGCTGCGTAGAGCGACAGGCCCATCTCGGCGACCGACAGCGGTGAATACTGCTTCTGCTTCATGAGCTCGGTGACGCGCTCACCGCGTTCGAGCTGCTGACGCGTAGCGGCATCCAGGTCCGACGCAAACTGCGCGAAGGCCGCCAGCTCGCGATACTGCGCGAGCGCGAGGCGAACACCACCACCCAGCTTTTTAATGATCTTGGTTTGTGCCGCACCACCTACACGCGACACCGACAGGCCTGCGTTGATCGCCGGACGTATACCCGCGTTAAAGAGGTCGGTTTCGAGGAAGATCTGGCCATCCGTAATCGAGATGACGTTCGTCGGTACGAATGCCGAGACGTCACCGGCCTGCGTTTCAATGATCGGCAGCGCCGTCAGTGACCCTGTTTTGCCTTTGACCTTGCCATCGGTTACGTCCTCGACATAAGCCTCGCTCACGCGCGATGCGCGCTCGAGCAGGCGGGAATGCAGGTAGAAGACGTCACCCGGATAGGCTTCGCGGCCCGGCGGGCGACGCAGCAGGAGCGAAACCTGGCGATATGCCCACGCCTGCTTGGTCAGGTCGTCAAAGATAATGAGTGCGTCTTCGCCCTTGTCGAGGAAGTATTCACCCATCGATGCGCCCGAGTATGGCGAGATATATTGCATCGCCGGGCTATCGGCAGCGGCTGCCGCGACCACAATCGTGTGATCCATCGCGCCTTCTTCCTCGAGCTTTTTTACAACGCCCGCAATCGAAGAGGCCTTCTGGCCGATCGCAACATAGATACATTTAATACCGGTGCCGCGCTGGTTGATGATCGTGTCGACAGCAACAGCGGTCTTGCCGGTCTGGCGATCACCAATGATCAGCTCGCGCTGGCCGCGGCCGATCGGCACCATCGAGTCGATTGACTTGAGCCCGGTCTGCACAGGCTGGTCGACGGACTTACGTTCGATAACGCCCGGCGCGACCTTTTCGATCGGCGAAGTGGCTTCTGCTTCAATCGGGCCCTTGCCGTCAATCGGGTTACCCAGTGCGTCGACGACGCGACCGAGCAT
The DNA here is from genome assembly GCA_964630795.1 of uncultured Woeseia sp. Classification (GTDB taxonomy): domain Bacteria; phylum Pseudomonadota; class Gammaproteobacteria; order Steroidobacterales; family Woeseiaceae; genus SZUA-117. Next base: position 42,748 of record CAZVWF010000006.1, read on the forward strand.
CGCTTCACCCACCGGCACCTGGAGAATGCGCCCTGTCGTTTTGACAGTGTCGCCTTCTGAAATGTGCTTGTAGTCACCGAGAACAACGGCGCCAACGGAGTCCTGCTCCAGGTTGAGCGCCATGCCAAAAGTGTTGCCCGGGAACTCGAGCATCTCACCATACTTGGCGTCAGCCAGGCCGTGGATTCGAACGATACCGTCGGTCACACCGATTACGGTGCCAACATCTCGCTCCTCCGCGGACGACTCGAATTTCTCGATGCGCTCTTTAATCAGTTCGCTGATTTCAGAAGCTTTGAGTGCCATTTTTGTATTCCTCTTTTATGCGACCAGCGCGTTCGACAGGCTTTCGAGCCTTGCACGCACTGATCCATCAATAACCACGTCGCCGGCACGAACCACAGCGCCACCGATGAGGTCTTCATCTATTTCAGTTGACAGGTTGACGTCACGACCCAGGCGGGACTTCAACGCCGCCTCGATTTCCTTCTGCTGGACGTCGGACAGCGCGGCGGCCGACGTCACGGTCACGTCGAGCGTGTTTTCGACTTTCGCCTTCAGCGCGTCGAAACGATCCGCAATTTCGGGCAACACATCGACGCGGCCGAATTCCAGCAACAGCTTCAGGAAGTTGACGCCATGTTCACTGCTGCCAGCAAACACAGAGCCCTTGCCTGCAGCCTTGCCAAACAGGTCCGTCAGAAACTCGAGCCGTTGTTCGTCCGAAAGTGACGGGTTCGCGAGGAACTTCGCAACCTGGCCATCACTCAGGATCTGTCGGCCCGCGTCCAGGGATGCCGCCATTTCGGCGAGTGCGTCATTGTCCTGCGCCACCCGAAATACCGCCCGGGCATAGGGCCTGGCAATTGTGTTGTTGTCAGCCATTACCGATCGTCCACCTTACAGCTCTGCCGCAAGTTTGCTCAGGATATCTTCGTGAGCTTTCTCGTCGATTTCGCGCTGCAGAATCTTCTCTGCACTGGCAACCGCGATGGCAGATACCTGGCCGCGCAGCTCTTCGCGAGCCCGATTGGTTTCCTGCTCTACTTCGGCTGTCGCAGCAGCAAGCTGGCGGTCGCGTTCCTTGACGCCATCCGCCTTGCCTTCTGCAACAATCTCGTTTGCCCTGGCATTTGCCTGGTCGAGAATAATGGTAGCCTGCTTGCGCGCCTCACCAATGATCCCGTCCGCTTCTGCCTTCGCTTTGTCGAGGCTTTGCTGGCCCTTCTCTGCGGCAGCGAGTCCGTCCGCAATTTCCTTCTGACGTTCCTCTATCGCCTCCATGATAGGCGGCCAGATGAACTTCATGCAGAACCAGACGAATACGATCATCGCGACCGTCTGACCGATGAGGGTCATATTAATATCCACAGGAGACTCCTTGGTTTAAGTCTTTAAGTGGGTGTCCGGTCATTTAGCCGCCGAGCGCCTGCTGCAGCTGACCGATGAACGGGTTGGCGAACGCGAAATACAGCGCAATGCCCACACCGATCATGGCGACAGCGTCGAGCAGTGCCACTACGAGGAACATTTTGGTCTGCAGCATCGGCGCCAGCTCAGGCTGCCGTGCCGCACCTTCGAGGAAGCGGCCGCCCAGAAGGCCCATGCCGATACCTACGCCAAGTGCACCAAGGCCGATCAGCAGTGCGACGGCGATAGCGGTGTAACCAATTACAGTTTCCATCAGTTTCTCCAGTAAAGGATTTTGTCCAAAATGATTAATGTTCTTCCGATGCCAGACTCAGGTAGACAATGGTCAACATCATGAAAATAAACGCCTGCAACGTGACGATCAGTACGTGGAAAACTGCCCAGGCGAAGTGCAGGGGCAATTGCCAGATCCCAAGAATCGCGATCAGGATGAAAATGAGTTCGCCTGCAAACATGTTGCCGAACAGTCGCAAACTCAGTGAGAGCGGTTTAGCCAGCAGGGCAACCGACTCAAGAATGAAGTTGAAGGCAATGATGAACGGCGCAGCGATGAGGCCTGGACCTTTCAACGGCGGCGCGATCGGATGCAAGGTCAGTTCACTGACAAAACCAACTACACCTTTATTCTTGACGGTGTAGAAAATGATCAGGCAGAACACTGCGATCGACATGCCGAAAGTGATGTTTACGTCGGTCGTCGGCACGACTTTCAGGTAGGGCACACCGATCAGCAAACCGAGTTCCGGCAACCAGTCGACCGGGATCAGGTCCATCAGGTTCATAAAGAACACCCAGACGAAGATCGTCAGGGCTAGTGGCGCGATCAGCCTGCTCTTGCCATGGAAGGTGTCTTTGACGCTGGAGTCGATGAAGTCGATGACGATCTCAACGAATGCCTGCATTTTGCCAGGCTCGCGGTTGGAGGCTTTTCTTGCCGCCCTGCCGAAAATCCACACAAAAATGAGCCCGAGGAAGATCGAGAAAAACATGGAGTCGACATTGATCGCTATCGGGTTACCTGCACACTGGTTCCAAACCCATGTGTCATCAACCTTGCAAACCTGGAGGTTTTGCAGGTGATGTGCAATGTAGTCGCCGGAACTTTGCGGCCCGTGTCCGCCTTCAGCTGCCATTCTTTAGGTCTCTCGTCCCTTCGCTCTGTTTGTCACGCACCAGGAAGCCTGAAAACGTCACCAACTGGGCGGCAATAAAACCCGCGAACAAAGCACCTGCCGCGAGCGGTCGCACCAGCATGAAAACCGCACCAAACATCAACGCGGTCAAAGCCAGCTTTCCCAGTTCCCCAATGTAAGCCGCTCTTACCAGGGCACCTGCCCCTGGATCGCGACGCGGCACTGCGAGTCGCAATGCCAGAAAGGCATTCGGGATCACGCAGATCAGGCCGCCCAGTAGTGCTGAGTATCCGGTCACGCGTCCATCTGTACCCCAAAAAAGCATCGCAAGGACCACTGTCATGCCCAGTTGCGCCAGGAGGACTTTTGCCACCATTTGTCGCTTGCCTCCGGCACTAAAAACGCCACGTCCATCGGCTGACCGGCGGTTTGTGGCGCTTTGATATCTGTACGTCCAGGCGGGCCCCTGTTCAGGCCGCGCATTATAGTGGTGCCAATGGGTCATGGCAACAGACAAGAACACTCTACAGCCCCTATTTATGCAGGGGTTTCATGGAGGTTCCGGGAGCCCTTTCAAGCCGATTCCAGCCCTGTTTTCGCAATATTTTCCGCAATGCGCAAATACTCGAACCCGGCAAGGGTGCCGGATCCGATCTGGGGGACTGAAAAGAAGCTGAAAATCCGCCCCATGCCCCCCGGTGAGATAGTCGACGGACGATCTATTTGATGTGCTTGAGAATACCGTCCAGCTCATCGAGGCTGTTATAGGCAATGACCAGCTTGCCGCTGCCACTCTTTGAATGGTCTATACGAACTTTCGCGCCGATCTTGTCGGACATGTCCATTTCCAGGCGCTGGATGTCCTTGTCCTTCGCAGCCGCTTTCTTTTTGGTTTTGCCGGACACTGCCATCATGCGACGAACGAGTCGCTCTGTCGACCGAACCGACAACCCGCCTTTCACTACCTGGCGCGCCGCATCGTATTGCTGTGTTTCATTGCTGATCGCGAGCAGTGCACGTGCGTGACCCATTTCCAGGTCTCTTGACTCGAGCATGGACCTCACCTTGTCGGAGAGCTCGAGCAAACGCAGCAGATTGCTGACGCTGGCGCGCGAACGCCCCACCGCATCGGCGGCCTCCTGGTGCTTCAGGTCGAATTCCCGAATCAGTCGATCGAGCGCGCGAGCTTCTTCCAGCGGATTCAGGTCCTCGCGCTGGATGTTCTCGATGAGCGACATGGCGATCGCGGATTCGTCCGGAATGGCTCGAACAACGGCTGGAATCTCATGCAGGCCGGCCATTTGAGCAGCACGCCAGCGACGCTCACCAGCGACAATCTCGTAGTGCTGCGTCTCGCCCATCTTCTCGATCGGGCGGGCGACGATCGGCTGCACCACGCCCTGCACCTGGATCGACCTGGCGAGTTCCTCCAGGGTGTCCTGGCGCATGTCGACGCGCGGCTGATACTGACCGCGCTGTAACAATTCAACCGGGATGTTCTGCAGACCGCCTGCTTCTTCCGGTGCGCTGGTTGCCGCCGCTGTTTCCGCGACAGGTTTGGATAACAGGGCATCGAGGCCGCGGCCGAGTCTTTTCTTTTTTGTCATCGTGTGTTTTCTAATTCCGTCCGGCCTAGTGCGTCACGGCCATTCGTTCATCTTCACGTCGCAACACCTCGCCCGCCAAAGCAAGATAGGCCAGTGCGCCGCGGGACTTGCGGTCGTGATAAAGCACTGGACGACCGAAGCTGGGCGCCTCCGCCAGGCGAACATTACGCGGCACCACGGTGCGGAATACTTTGTCATCGAAATGGTTGATCAACTGTTCGGATACCTCGTTCGACAGGTTGATGCGCGGGTCCACCATCGTTCGCAAGAGGCCGTAGACATCGAGCCCGGGATTCACTGAATCGCGGACCTGTTCGATGGTATTGAGCAGGGCACTCAGCCCTTCCAGCGCGTAGTACTCGCACTGCATGGGGATCAGGACGCCATCCGCCGCAGTCAGCGCATTCACCGTCAACATATTTATTGAGGGCGGGCAATCAATCAGGATGAAGTCATACATGCCAGCGACCGGCTGCAGTGCCTTGCGGAGCTTCAGCTCCCTGCCGATCTCCTGCAGGAGCCTGACCTCTGCCAGGGTCAGGTCGTCGTTGCCCGGCATGACTGCAAAGCCGCCTTCCGGGGCGGACAGGATTGTGTCCACGGCATCCGCCTCTCCCAGCAACACGTCGCAACTGGTGCGTTCCAGCGCCATCTTGTCGATGCCACAACCCATTGTTGCGTTGCCCTGCGGGTCGAGGTCGATCAGCAATACCCGGCGCTGCGTCGCGGCCAGCGACGCCGCCAGGTTGACGCAGGTCGTCGTCTTTCCGACGCCGCCTTTCTGATTGGCAATGGCAATTATTCGCGCCATTCGCTTACGCCTTCGTCCTTTGCAGGCTCACCAGGTGACGCGCATGTGCTTCGAGGCCCGGCACTGCTAAAGGCGTCACTGTGACTTCCCATTGGGCTAATGTTGTTATCGACTCCAGCTCTTCGGCCGGATACTTCCCTTTTAGCGCCAGCAACTGACCGTCCTCTCCGACCAGGTGGGCGGCTAGCGCCACCAGTCGCGGTACCGTTGCCAGGGCCCGGGCGATCACGGTATCAAAGCGTTTGCCGGGTGCATAGTCCTCTGCGCGTGCTTTGACAGTCTCCGCGTTGCTCAAACCCAGTTCCGCAATGATGTGATTGACGAAGCTGATCTTCTTTCCATTGCTGTCCAGCAGCACGAATTCTGTCTCCGGCTCCGCGATTGCCAGCGGCAAACCGGGGAATCCTGCACCGGTACCGATATCCAGGGCCGCCCGGCCGCGCAACGCAGGACGGACCGCCAGGCTGTCCAGCACATGGCCGCTGACCATTTCACCGATATCGCGTATTGCGGTCAGATTGATGCGCCGATTCCAGCGCTCGAGTTCCTTAAGGAGGGCCGCCAGGCGCGCGCATGTGCCCGCGTCTAGCGCCTGCCCCAAGTCAGCAGCGCCCTTTTGGATATTGTCCTGAATCTCTCCCACGACGACAGTGTAACCGAGCACAATAAACCCGGCTCGCGGCCAGGCCCTGGCCCCTGTTTTTCCAGGCGCTTACGGGTCGACGAGGTGCGTTCTCAGGAACAGAACGGTCGCCTGCTGGTAGATGTCCCGGTTCTCCTTCTTCCGGAAGCCATGACCTTCGTTCAGCGCGTTCATGTACCACACGGCCTGACCCGCTTCCCGCAACGCGGCGACCACTTGTTCGGATTCGGTTACCGGTACGCGCGGATCGTTTTCGCCCTGCACGATCAGCATGGGGTGCCGAATTTTGTCGACGTGATTAACCGGCGAAATACGCTCCAGGTGCTCACGCATCGCCGGGTCGCGCTCGTCACCGTACTCAACCCGTCGCAGGTCGCGTCGATAATCCTGGGTGTTTTCCAGGAAGGTGACAAAGTTAGAGATGCCAACGATATCCACCGCCGCCTTCAGGCGATCGCTGTAGTGAAAGGAACTGGCCAGCACCATGTAGCCGCCGTAGCTGCCACCGAAGACCGCGACGCGATCCTGGTCGAGCGACGGCTCCGTTTCTATCCAGTCGAGCAGCGCACCGATGTCGCGAACGGAATCCTCGCGCTTGAAGCCATTGTCGAGTGACAGGTAGGTCTTCCCGTAGCCCGCCGAACCGCGCACATTGGGAATGACGACCGCCACGCCAAGCTTGTCCAGCCACATCTGGTAGACACTGGAGAACCCGGGCCGCGACTGGCCTTCCGGCCCGCCGTGAATCGAGACAACGACAGGAAATGGCCCTTCACCGGCCGGCTTGTAGACCCAGGCCGGGATCTGTCGGGGTTCGCCATCAACCTCGTCGAATGTCGGAAAGCTGACGAGCTCCGGCGTGCGGAATGCCGAGGTGTCCAGTCCACCGACTTCGCTGGCGGTCCAGCGAACGAGTTCGCCGTATGCCAGCGGGTCATCACCAAGCGGAAGCACAAACGTGTCGCTCGGCGTTGTCGACGTGTTCAGGGTCATGGCGAGCTGGCTATCGTCCGGGCTGAACTCGAAACCGAAGGCCAGCCCGGTGGGAATATTGTCGACGGCTCGATACTCGCGGGTATTCGTGTCCATCAGGTAGACCCGTGACATTCCGCCCTCATTAGCTGTGAACACCAGTCTCGTCCGGTCATTGCTGATAGCACCGGCACCAATGTCCCAGGGAATGTCCCCGGTCAGGATCTCCGGTTCGGCACCAGGCTCTGCCGCCTGCCACGCGAGCTGGCGAAATTCGCTGCCCTGATCGGTAACAAACCAGAAGCCGTCGTTGGCATCGTCGAATGCGAATGCGAAATTTGCGCTGCGGTTGTCATCACCGCCGGCCAGCAACGTGACTGCGCCGGTATCGAGGTCCAGCAGATTGACCCGCGAGTCCGCGATGCTGACATAGTTGGAGACGAGGACACGGGTGCCACTGGCGTTGAACTCGGTCGCGCTCCAGCTCGAACCATCCGGTGACTCGAGGACCACTTCCGCGCTGCCACTGTCTTCCGGATCCATCATCCAGAGATCATTCGAGCGGCCGTTCCGCGCTGTGCTGGTATACGCGATTCGGCGGCCATTACGATCCCATTGCACACTGCGATTTCGCGACTCGCCATCGGTCAGCATGGTCGTCGTGCCGTCAATGGGATCGAGCAGGAACACCTGGCTGAATTCGCTGCCGCCGGCATCTCGAGTGAAGATAATGTTGCGCCCGCCCGGCTGGCGCGTCACGCCACCTATCGGTTCATTGTAGAAAGTAACCTGTGTCCGGGCGCCGCCCGCCATGTCAACACGATGAATCTGGCTGACGTCACCAAACCGCGTCGAGATGTACATGCCGCGACCATCTTCGGTCCACTCGCGGAAGCTCGCAGAGCGCACATTCTGGTAGCGATTCAGGTCGTTGACGATTTCGGCCGGAATGTCAGGAATGTCTTCCATGACGAGGTTGCCATTGTTCGCCGTCCTGGTGACCGGAGCGGCAGCGAGCGCCGACATCGCAACAAAGCTCACCGCCGTCAGGAAAGGGGTCGTGTATTTGCTCATGCCTGCCCTCTTGATTATCGTGTCCGGATCAGCCGACCAAAAGTGCCATGAAATCGTCCACCGGCATTGCTTGCAGTTTGTTACGGTCGGTCGAAGCTTCACGCAGTACCTGCCACTGACCTTGCTGCAGTTTATCGGACACGCTCGTTTCGAATTTCTTCATCAGCACCGGTATGCCTTCATCACGGCGCTGCCAGTGTCCTATAGGATAGTCAACCGCCATCCGGTCCGTGCTGGAGCCGTCTTTGAAGTACACCTGGATCGCGTTGCCGATATAGCGTTTGTCGGGATCGAGGTAATCCTTCGTGTAACCCTCGTTTTCTGTGACCTCCATTTTGTCGCGAAGTGCGTCAATGCGCGGGTCACCGGCGACGTCATCCTCGTAGTCCGCAGCCGTCAGTCGTCCAAAGACCATGGGCACGGCAACCATGTACTGGAGGCAGTGGTCGCGGTCGGCCGGATTATCGAGGGACCCCGTCTTGTCGATAATGCGCACGCCAGGCTCCTGCGTTTCGATAACTATCTTGTCGATGTCATCGAGCCGGTCCTTCACCTGTTCATGCAGCGCCATGGCCGCTTCTACGGCGGTCTGTGCATGAAATTCGGCCGGGTAGGAGATCTTGAAGAGGATATTTTCCATGACATAGGTGCCATAACCCTGCGGGAACGCGAACGAATTGCCGTTGAACAACACGTCGTAATAACCCCAGGTCTTCGCACTCAACGCCGACGGATAACCCATTTCACCGGTCATCGCGATGAACGCGAGACGCACCCCGCGACTCGTTGCATCGCCCGCTGCCCAGCTCTTGCGCGACCCCGTGTTCGGTGCATGTCGATAGGTGCGCAGCGAACAACCGTCAATCCAGGCGTGAGACACGGCATTGATGACCTGCTCGCGGTCGCCGCCCAGCATGCGCGTGACCACCGCGGTGGTTGCCACACGCACCAGGAGCACATGGTCAAGTCCGACGCGGTTGTAGCTGTTCTCCAGTGCCAGCACGCCCTGTATCTCATGCGCCTTGATCATTGCCGCCAGCACATCCTTCATCGTCAGCGGCGCTTTGCCTTCAGCCCGGGCCATCCGGCTCAGATAGTCGGCCGTGGCGAGGATGCCGCCCAGGTTATCGGACGGGTGGCCCCACTCCGCAGCGAGCCAGGTGTCGTTGAAGTCCAGCCAGCGGATCATGGCGCCGATGTTGAACGCTGCCATGACGGGTTCAAGCTCATAAGACGTACCGGGCACCCGCGCACCACCCGGGAGCGTTGCGCCAGGGACGACGGGACCGAGTAATTTAGTGCATGCCGGGTAATCCAGTGCCTGGTAACCACAGGCCAGCGTGTCCAGCAGGCAATAATGCGCGGTCTCAAAAGCGAGTTCGCTGTCGATGTCTGCATTGCAAACGTAGTCGGCAATATCGACCAGCACCTGGTCTGGATCGGGCCGTTCGGCCGAGCGGATGTCGTGTCCTGACATGAGTATTTCCCTGGTTTGGTTCCTGGATCGTCATTGCGAGGAGCAAAGCGATGAAGCAATCCAGTCGTTCTGCCGAAGTGGCGAGAATGCTTCTGGCCCAGCGGGCACTCGCGATGATCAATTAATAATTAGCGTTCGTTGATCGGGGCATAGGTTTGTAATCCCGGCCCGATGTAGTCAGCCGCAGGACGGATCAGTTTGTTGTTCGCGCGCTGCTCCATGACGTGCGCTGCCCAGCCGGTGATGCGTGAACAAACGAATATCGGCGTGAACAGGTACGTGGGTATACCCATGAAGTGATAGACGCTGGCCGCGAAAAAGTCAGCGTTCGCAAACAGCTTCTTCTCATCCCACATGACTTTCTCGACGGCCTCCGACACCTCGTAGAGCGTCAGGTCCCCGTTCTCTTCCGCCAGCGTCCTGGACATTTTCTTGTTGACGGCATTACGCGGATCCGACGTCGTATACACGCGGTGCCCGAAGCCCATGATCAGTTCCTTTCGCTCGAGCATACCCAGCACACCCGCGGTCGCTTCTTCAGCCGTCGGAAACTTTTGAATCAATTCCATCGCCGCTTCGTTTGCACCGCCATGCAATGGCCCCCGCAGCGCGCCGATTGCGCCGGTTACCGCCGAGTGCATGTCCGATAGCGTTCCGGTGATGACACGACCCGTAAATGTCGATGCATTGAATTCATGCTCCGCGTAAAGGATTAGCGTGGTGTCCAGGCATTTTCTGTGCAATGCACTCGGTGGCTTGTCGTGCAGCATGTGCAGGAAATGACCCGCAACGCTGTCATCGTCCGTCGCGGTATCGATGCGCACGCCATCTGTGTGAAAGCGATGCCAGTACAACAACATCGACGGCAAGGATGCGAGCAGGCGATCAGCCGTGTCAGCCTGGTTCGAAAAATCGCCTTCCGCTTCGATATTGCCGAGGAACGAGACGCCGGTTCGCTGCACATCCATCGGATGCGCGTCCTGCGGAATCATCTCCAGTACGGTCTTCAGTTCGTCCGGCAAACCGCGTAACGACTTCAGTTTTGCAATATAGGCATCGAGCTCTGCGCGGTTCGGCATCTTCCCGTGCAACAGCAGGTAAGCGACCTCTTCAAAATCGGAATGCTCCACCAGGTCCGCGATATCGTATCCGCGATAGGTCAAACCCGCGCCTTCCTTGCCGACCGTACACAACGCCGTTGCCCCGGCGGTTACGCCGGCCAGGCCCCCTGTCTTTTTTGCTTCGCCCATTTCTTGCTCCTGAATCCTCAGTCTTTGTCGCCAGTCATGCCTTTTTCAGCGAACAGGCTATCGAGCCTGTCTTCGTACTCGTGATAGCCAAGGACTTCATAAAGCGCATCGCGAGTTTGCATTGTGTCGATGACATTTTTTTGTGTGCCGTCTTTCCGAAGTGACTGATAGACGTTTTCCGCCGCCATTGACGCCGCGCGAAATGCAGACAACGGGTAGAGCGCCATTCGTATGCCTGCTTCGGCCAGTTCGTCCGTCGTAAACATCGGCGTCTTGCCAAATTCCGTCAGGTTGGCAAGAACCGGCACGTCGATCTGCGACGTGAACTGTCGATATTCGTCGAGCGTCGTTAACGCCTCGGCAAAGATGAAGTCGGCGCCGGCGGCAACGTAGGCGGCAGACCGATCCAGCGCAGCCTGCTGGCCTTCGACGGCGTGCGCATCGGTGCGCGCCATGATCGAAAAGGTATCGTCATCGCGGCCGTCAACGGCCGCCTTGATGCGATCGACCATTTCGGCGGTCTCGACCAGCGCTTTTCCCGGCCGATGACCGCAGCGCTTTACGCCGACCTGATCTTCGATATGACAACCGGCGGCGCCGGCTTTGGCCATCTCGCGAACGGTCCTGCCGATCATGAACGCACCGCCCCACCCCGTATCGGCATCGACCAACAGGGGCACTTCCGTTGCGGCGCTGATGCGCCGGATGTCTTCGCAGACGTCGCCCAACGTCGTCATTGCCAGGTCGGGCAGACCGCAGGACGCGTTTGCCACCCCGGCACCGGACAGGTAGATCGCCCGAAATCCGGCATTTTCGGCCAGCAGGGCCATGTAGGCATTAATCGTGCCGACGATCTGCAGGGGCCGCTCGACCTCCAGGGCGTCGCGGAATCGTGCTCCTGCACTCATAACTCACCTCAAATCAGTCACTTAAGCCCCGATTTTTAATCAAGATTAAAATTTCGGGGAGAGGATTCTACTCCACCCGGGTGGCGTTTCCCAAATGCGGGTCCGGTTTTCTTGATACGGCCGTTTGCCGCGCCGGATACTGGCCCGGCCTGTTGCGGGGCTTTGCGACGATCAGCGGTGTTTACTCCAGCGCCTGGTAAACCGCCGTCCGGAAACGTAACCGGATATCGGTATCGTAAGGCCGCACGTTCGACATGAACACCGCAACCAGCCGCTCCTCCGGGTCGATCCAGTAAGTCGAATTGAATGCACCGCCCCAGGCATAAGCCGAGGGTGAACCGATCTCGCCCGCGCTACCGAGGTCGCCTGTCAACTCGAAACCCAGACCGAAGTCGGGTATTCCATTACCGTCGAGGTCGACGCGGGCGCTGCGCATCAACTCCACCGACTTGCGACCAAGAATGCGAACCCCGTCGAGTTCGCCGTTGTTCTGCAACATCTGGATGAAACGAAAATAGTCGTACGCGGTTGTGGATAATCCGGCGCCGCCGGAAAAATAGGCTCGCGCCCCGGCGATGGGAAAATCGGGGTCATCAAGAATGATGTCGCCCTCGGTGCCGGTTGACGGCTTAAGGCCATCGACATCGGCATACAGCGTAACCAGCCGGTCTGCCTTGTTATCCGGCAGATAAAAGTACGCGTCTTTCATGCCGAGCGGCTCGAAGATCTCGTCGCGAAAAAACCGATCCAGTGACTTGCCGGAAATAACCTCGATCAGGTAACCGAGCACATCGGTGTTTAGCCCGTACTCGTAACGGTCACCCGGATCGAACATCAGTGGCATCTTCGCCAGGCGCTGCATGACATCGCCGAGCGTGGTATTGGCAATGGTCATTCCATCAATGATCTCCGCTGCCTTGTACGCCGGGCTTAGCGGTCCACCGAATGCGCCGTAACTGATGCCGGACGCATGTGCCAACAGGTCGACGATGCTGATTTCACGCGTCGCCGGGCGGGTCTCTATAATGCGCCCGTCTTCATCGAAGGCGACAGCGACCTGCGGGTCCGCGAACCCGGGCAGGTACTTCGACACCCGATCGTTCAGCTGGAAGTGGCCGCGTTCGTAGAGAATCATCACGCCAACACTGGTGACGGCCTTCGTCATCGAGGCAATGCGGAAGATATCGTCTGTGCGCATCTCGCGACGCGCCTCGATGTCTGCATATCCCAGTGCCTTGTGATAAACGATGTTGCCGTCACGCGCGACCAGGGCAACTGCACCGGCGATCTTGTCGTTCTCAATATCGCGCACGATTGCGTCGTCGATACGAAGCAGGCGCTCTGCGACAAAGCCCGCCGCGGCCGGTGCGACCCGTTCTTCCGTAAGAGCCGGCTGAACCAAAAGCACGGCAAAAAGCGATAGCAGAATTTTCTTCACTGGCGGATCCCCAAGGAGCGTCTCAATTTTTTACTATAGCCCAGGCAGCACGAGACGGTTGCGCCACACCTTTGATGCCTGCAGGATTTCGGCATGGACTCCATCACACAGGCCGCACTCGGCGCCAGTATTGCGGGTGCCTGCGCACCCGCAGGACAACGACGCAAAGCGCTGCTCGCCGGCGCCATGCTCGGCACACTGCCCGACCTGGATGTGGTCATCGACTACGGTAGCGACGTCGCCAATTTCACCCACCACCGTGGCTTCAGTCACTCACTGTTAGTGCTTGCGCCGTTTTCCTTTTTGTTGTGGCTTTTATTGCGTCGCTGGTGGGCGCCTGTACGTAACGCCCCGCGAGCATGGCTCGCCGCCATCAGCCTTACCTTGCTCACGCACCCCTTGCTGGATGCGCACACGGTGTACGGCACGCAACTATTCTGGCCGATCCCTGGCGCACCCGAGATGTGGTCGACCTTGTTCATCGTCGATCCGTTGTACACCTTGCCGTTCATCATTGGCGTCATTGCGGCGACGCTGGCACCGCACCGGGGGCGATGGCTGCGGGCGGGCCTCGCACTGTCTACCCTCTATATTGGCTGGAGCTGGATTGGTAAAACGATCGTCGAGGGCCACGCGCGTGAGTCGCTCGCAATGCAGGGGCTTGAAGACCGCCCGGTGTTTTCGTCGCCAACAGCGCTTAACACGATGCTGTGGCGGGTTGTCGTGATGACTGACGACGGCTATCTCGAGGGCTTCGACTCACTGCTCATAGACGAAGGCCCGATGCGCTTCAAGGCCTATCCCTCTGACACGGCTGCCCTTGAAGCCGCCACCTCGATTTGGGCGGTCGACCGGCTACGCTGGTTTAGCCGGGACTTTCTTAAGGTCACGGTCGAGGACGACCTGCTCGTGCTTGCAGACCTCCGCATGGGACAGGAGCCTAATTATGTGTTCACGCATGTCGTGGCCGAAGGTGGCAATCCGCACTGGCGGGAAAGACCGGACGAGCTGCTCGCATTCGAATTTGAGGACCGTGCACTGCGCGCTACCTGGGACAGGATCTGGTCGGCACCCTGACCGGGGGTCCTGTGGATAACTTTCAGGCGATCTCGACGACCGTCCTTCCGGTCACCTTTCCGTCGATAAATGCCTGGAAAGCACCGGGAAGTTCGTCGAATTTGATGGTATTTGCCGCGATCGTGTTGAGATGTCGCGGTTTCAGGTCGGCGCCGATGCGACGCCACACCGCGAGGCGCAGATCCCGGGGCGTATCGACCGAATTGATGCCCAGCAGGCAGACCGCGCGCAGGATAAATGGCAACACCGTCGTATTGAGCTCATGGCTCGCCGCAAGGCCGATACTCGCGATATTGCCACCGTAATCCGTCGTACGAGTCAGCCAGGTCAGCGTCTCACCGCCAAGATTGTCGATGGCACCCGCCCATTCGGCTCTTTCCATCGGCCGTTTGCCGAAATCCACCTCGTCCCGTACGAGCACGCGGCGCGCACCAATGCTTTCCAGGTAGCCCGCCTGGTCCGTTTTTCCGGTCAGTGCGACGGCTTCGTAGCCGCGCCCATCGAGCATGTCCACAGCGATACTGCCGACGCCACCGGTTGCCCCGGTAACAACGACCGGCCCGTTCTCCGGCAACTGCCCGTTTTGCTCCATGCGGTGAATCGCCAGGGCCGCAGTAAACCCGGCCGTCCCGATCTGCATAGCTTCCGCAGCACTCATGCCCTCCGGTATGGGCACAACGGCACTTGCGGGGACCCGCGCGTATTCCGCATATCCGCCGTCCAGTGTTTCGCTCAGCCCGCAACCATTGACGAGTACGGCGTCGCCTTCAGCAAAATCATCGGCCGACGACGTCACGACGGTTCCGGCGAGGTCGATACCGCCGTTCAGTGGAAAGGTGCGAAGGATGCGTCCCGCGCCTGTCGCCGCCAGTGCGTCCTTGTAGTTGATCGTCGAGTGACTGACCTTGATTACAACGTCTCCATCGGTCAGCGCATTGACATTCATCGTCGTAAAGCCGGCAACGATCTTCTTGTCTTCCTGGTTGATGCGATACGCGCGAAAGTTTTCCATGTGCAAGCCTCTTATCGTTGGTGATCGAGCCAGAACTCGAGCCCCATGGTATTCAGCACAACATCCTTGCCAACAATGTCGCGAATATCATCGTCACTGCCGGCAAAGCCGTGTTCCCTGATTTCATCTATAAAGTAATCGTACATGCTCGCATGCACGGCTGCCGTGCGATCGGCCGAGTCCGCGTGTCGCGTGACCAGTCCAACAAAATCATCGATACGTCGATTCAGGTCTGTTGCCAGTCTCTCGACGTCGGTCACCCGGCTGTAGTGCGTGAGAAACAACTGCCGTGGCTCGAAACCCATGATCGTATCGATCGCTTTGTGCGCTTCGGGCGGATCGAAATGAACCGGCGTGGTCGTCGGGTATATGAACTCACCTTTCTCTGTGTCGAGTTCCCGGTATGACAGACCAAAACTATCACCCGTGAATACGGCGCCCGCGGAAGGGTCGTAAAAGCAATGGTGATGACGCGCGTGCCCTTCCGTATAGATACTTCGAAATACGCGGCCGCCTAGCGAGAAATCCTCTTCGTGCCCGGCAACGATGACGCGCTCGGACGGAATCGGCTGGATGTCACCGTACTGGCGATAGTATTCGTTCTCGCCATAGACCGCCTGCGCACCCTTGATCAGCTTGGCCGGATCGATCATGTGAGGCGCACCGCGCGGGTGCAGAACAGCCTTTGCATTTGGGAGGGATTGCATCAGCACACCGGCGCCGCCGGCATGGTCGAGATGAACGTGGGTCAGAAAGACGTAGTCAACGTCGGCCACATCGACGTTCTTGCAGGCCAGTGCCTCCAGCAACAGCGGAACGCTGTCATTGACACCACAGTCAATGAAAGCCGCGCGGCCGTCTTCAATAATGAGGTGACTGGCATCAAACCACGGGCGCAAGAGGTCTGTATCGATGGCGGTTATGCCATGGCCGTGATCGGTCATCCTAAGGTTCGCTGCGGGCATGCTGCCCTCCCGGTGCGCCCTTAAGAGGGCGCTATGGTAGTGCCTGTCGGTCCTTATTTCCATAAGGAAGATGGCTTCCAGTCTGAGCATGCTAGCATTTGGCCCAACTTCGCTAATCAGGGGCTTCACCGTGAAAAAATGGCTCGTGGCAGTGCTGATCGCACTTGCCCTCCTGTTGCTGGTTGCACCAGGCATCGTAGGCAGACTCGCCGAGCAGAATATCGAGGAAAATATCGACTGGGCGGAGGAAGACAGCCCGGGCGTCAACATCCGGACGGAGCGCTTCGAGCGCGGCTGGTTTACATCTGCCGGCGTGCACCGGGTGGTGCTTGAGGGCGGCCAGTTCGCGGAGGCTACGCTTGCATACCGCGAAAGCACCGGCAATAACGAGCTGCCCTCCCTGGTCATCACGACCGATATGGCGCACGGACTACTGCCGGGCGGCTCCCTGCGCCCGGGCCTTGCCAGCACCGTATCTACGTTTCAGATAGACCCGGGCAATGGTGAGCTCATCGATATTCCCGGCAGGCTGACGAGCAATGTAGGCCTCGCCGGCGATTCGGACTCGAGGCTGCTTCTCGAAGCAGGCACCCACCAGGTCGATGATGCGGCCATCGAATGGCAGGGCATGGACATGAACTTTATCTCCAACCCCGGACCCGGCACGATGGCCGTCGAGGGCGAGATAAGCCCCTGGCGCATTGCGGTCGGCGATACGACTGTCGATGTCGCCGCCACCTCCATCAAGGCCGACCAGGTGCGAAGTGACTACGGGTTCAACGTGGGCACTTTCGACCTGGAAATGGGCAGGGTAGAGGTCATCGAAGACGGTATGCCGTTTTCGATCAACAGCGTATCGCTCACGGGCGACACATCCATCGAGGACGATCGGCTGAATGCCCGGTCCGCGTTTGCTGTGAATACGATGGCCATCCCCGCCGTTGGTGACGTCAGCCTTGACGTTGACTTCGATATCTCCGGCGCCGATGCAGCAGCATCCGGTGCCATAGCGGCGGTGTTGCAGGAAGCTCAATCTGCACCGGACCCGGAGGCAGCGCTTGCCAATGTTTACCCGCAGATCGAAGACGATCTGGGCACGCTGTTCGCAAAAGGCTTCACGGTGAACATGGACAAGTTCGATGTCACCCTCCCGCAGGGTACGGTTTCATTGGCGATGGACATATCAATGCCCGTAAGCGACGCCGGCGGACCGGTCAACTGGAGCAGCGTCTTGTTGCAGATGAACGGAACACTCGACGTGCGGATCCCCGCCTCCATTTTCCAAATGGCCGCGATGTTCAGCCCCGAGGCGGGGCAGATGATCGCCATGGGCATTCTCGTTCAGGACGGTGAAGACTACGTCATGAACGCCGAATACGCGCAGGGCCTTTTTAATGTGAACGGCACACCGATGCCGATCCCCTTGCCTCAATGAGTCAAAGGGGTCAGGGCCGGGCCCTGACCCCCTGTTCAATTGCGAAGATCGAGTTCAGCGGCCCGGTGACACGCAACGGCG
The DNA here is from genome assembly GCA_964630795.1 of uncultured Woeseia sp. GTDB lineage: Bacteria > Pseudomonadota > Gammaproteobacteria > Steroidobacterales > Woeseiaceae > SZUA-117. Next base: position 60,062 of record CAZVWF010000006.1, read on the forward strand.
GTTCCGTCAAGCATCTCCGTCTTCGGTGCTGTCTCGCTGCAGATTGCAACGGCATGCTGGCATCGCGGATGAAACGGGCAGCCGGGCGGCGGCCTCAGCATCGACGCCGACTCGCCTGACAGCGGCACCTCGTCCGGCTGATTGTCCGGGTCTAATACAGGCACTGATGACAACAGGGCTTTTGTGT
>CAZVWF010000007.1:0-58413 GCA_964630795.1 uncultured Woeseia sp.
CCTATCAACGAGACGACAACAACCATTCTCATCACGCTGGCCGTGTACAAATTAGTCCTGATCGGGATTGGTCTCTGGGCATCGCGACGCGTCAAAGATGAAGCGGATTTTCTGGTCGGTGGCCGCGGACTCGGCGCCGTGGTCGCTGGCATGTCCTATGCCGCCAGCACATCGTCGGCCTGGGCCCTGCTCGGCTTTTCCGGTTTTGTGTTTGCGGTCGGCTTGTCCGCGCTGTGGATGCTGCCCGGCATCTGGGGCGGCTACGTCATTATGTGGGTCTGGTTCGGTCCGCGAATCCGCGAAGAATCCAGTCGCAATGCATTGATTACGCCAACTGAATTCCTGACGGCCAATGTGGATGCACGTGCAGCGAAACAGATCGCTGCACTCGCCGCCTTATTAATCGCGTTTTGCTTCGTGTTTTATATCGCAGCGCAGTTTGCGGCAGCAGCACAGGCCTTTGTTACCAACTTTCAGATGAACCTGGGCAGCAGCATCGTAGTCAGTGCGTCGATCATCCTGATCTATTGCCTGCTCGGCGGATTCTGGGCGGCGAGCGTCACGGATACACTACAAGGATTCGTCATGATAGCGGTGGCCGTGCTCGTGCCGACGCTCGCCGTCATCGAGGCCGGTGGTCCGGGGCAGATCATTGACACGCTCTGGCAGACGGATTCGACGTTCACCCGGTGGTCGGGCGGCTACTCTGGATTCCTCCTGCTTGGTCTCGTCTTTGGGCTGAGTGGGGTCGGCATTGGCACCTTTGGCCAGCCACACCTGCTGTCGCGGCTGATGGCCGTCAAAGGTGATCGCGAAAGACGGAACGGATTCATGATTGCGCTTACCTGGGCTGTCCTTATCTACGTTGGCATGGCCTGGCTAGCACTCGCTGCCCGCAGTCTCGCGTTGACGCCGGACGCGACCGAGCAAATCTTCTACATCCTTGCTGAACAACTGCTCCCGCCGATCCTCGCCGGCATCGTCGTAGCAGCGATCCTGTCTGCCGTCATGTCGACCGTCGACTCCCTGCTGCTGGCAGCCTCCGCAGCCGTATCTCACGACCTTAACCTCGCCGACAGATTCCAGATGCGCGAGATCCTGGTGTCCCGCATCGTCATGACCGGTATCGTCGTACTCGCGGTCGTACTCGCTGTGGTGCTGCCGGACACGATTTTCAATCGTGTGTTATTTGCGTGGAGCGCACTCGGCGCGGCCTTTGGTCCGATCGTCGCTGTCCGCGTGATGAAACTCGAACCCCCCGCGATCGCCCGCATCTGGAGCATCATTGTCGGTTTTGGCCTAACGGTCTTATTCTACTCGTACGGCACGCTGCACGTGGAGTTGGTCGATGGCACGATCAATCGTTTCTTTACGAAACTCGCGCACCTGCCGGGCGATCCATTCGAAAGACTGATTCCGTTTATTCCGGCATTCCTGATCGTGTACTTCTGGCCGCAGACGAAGGCTACGCGCGGCGACTACTCCGCCTCCAGCGGCTCCTCGTAATCGCGGTATTTGCCAAGCAGCAACAGTGGCACCGCGCCGACGACAAACAGGACGGACGAGATCAGCAATATCGCGTCATAGTTGCCATCGGATTCATAGAAAGCGCCAAACACGGCGGAGCCGAAACCTGCGCCCAGTGCAAAGAAGCCGTACAACGCACCATAGATAGCCACATAGTGCAGCAGTACCTGCCGGGGAGAGGTTATTCCAGGGCGGTGATGGTCAACGTGCTGAGTGAGGAAGCCCGGGGCTGGATAACCAGATAATTGAGGACTCAGTACGTGAAACCACTGCTGCCATCAATGTCGATGTGGAAAAGTATGCGCGTATTGGCGCAATCATCATTGACGTGGAACCCTGGTCCATCGAAAACGAAATTCTTGCGTCCACTTTGAAAATCAAATGCTAAACAGTTAAAGATCGCTTTGGCCAAATCGCAGAATCACTAGCATGCCAGCCTGCGGAAAAAGGCCGACTCCTCGTACACGGGTACAGCTGAAAACCGGGACCAGGGCCCTGCCTGTCTCTATCACAGGCCAGGCAGTTTCGCACCGCAACTAGAGGTCGGTACCGTCTTCCAGGAATCCGTTTTGGCGAAGATTATCCGGACCGCCTGTGCGCTCTGGAATCCAGGGGGCCAGGCACTGTGCGTCCAGCACACAGGGGTCGGTCAGGCTTTCGACGAAAGCCAGTAGATCTGACACCTGCTGGTCGCTGAGGTCGGCAGTTGTCAGGGCCGATTCACCACTATCCATGAGGCTCTGCAACTGGGCGAGGGCTAGACGGGTATTGGTTTCAGCATTTTCTGCCTGGATGCCCGGCTGCAGTTCAGTAGCCGTAAAATCAAAGCCATCGATGGCCTGGGCAGGATCCAGGTGGTGCCTGATAGCACCTTCCAGGGTGGGGTAGGCCCCAGCATGAGTGAAGGGACCTGTCGCGACGACATTCAGTAAGGAGGGAGTTCGAAACGCATAGAGGTCGGACTCAACACCCGTTTCGCGAAAGCGGCCAAAGTCGTCATCACCGAGTACGCCATCGCCCTTACCACGCCCAAACTGGGGCATGGCGAGTACATGAAATTGCTCGTCACTGAAGAGGTCACCCGAGTGGCAGGCAACACAACCGCCCTCACCGTAAAACAGTAAAGCACCGCGTTTGGCAGAATTGCTAATGGCAGCGTCGTCACCTTCCACAAATGCACGCCAGGGCGTATTGACAAATACTTGGGAAGACTCATACGCGGCGATTGCCACCGTAACGTTTGCATAGGTTACGAGGTCAACCGCAGGCTCGCTGCTGCCGAACGCAACCTGGAATTCCGCTTCCCAGGTATTTGGCAGAGACTGTTCAACCCAGCGCGCTACCAGAGAATCACGCACCACCTGATTGGGTTCGCCTTCCACAAAAAGACCTCGCATCTCTTCCCGGGACGTAACGGGAAACAACACCTGTGCCTGGACAAGATCCTGTGCCTGCGGATCTACCTCACCAAATGCAACGTCCGGCGTGCGAATGCCCTGGCCGTCGGCACCATTGGCACCCGCGGTCTTCCCCAGGCTCTCGATACGACCATCGTGGAAGATAAACGCGTCCCAGAGGGCCACGTTAAAGGTCGTCGGCGAATTGCGCGGCACAGTCGGGCCGCCATCATGTCCGTGCCCCGCGCTCGAGTGCACACGGCCTGGACCCAGCAAGTCTTCTACATCGGCATCGACACCAATGGGCAGGGACAAATTATCGCCACCACCCAACAGGGGATGGTGACAGGTAACACAGGCTGCATCGTTTTGGCCGCCAAGACCTTTGCTGAAAAACAACTGCATTCCCAGTTGTGGCAGGGGATCCCCTATCTGGGGAATATTACGTCCCTCGGCAGGATTGCCGGTAAGGCCCTGCGCGTCAATGACTTCACGAACCAGTTCACTCAGCGAGGGTGGTGGCGGGGGCGGATTCGAGGAGCCGGGAACGAAGTCTTTGCCGGCATTATCACCACAGGCAGTCAGGAACGCCAAAACCGTTAAAATTGAGATAAATCGCATAACCGACCTCACAATCCACATGCTGACTGCTGATTATTTGATTGTACTAAATCACCGACCGATGTGACTTACATGTTATGGGTAGTGAGATAATCGCGATAAAGAGAAAAACTGTCACTGGAATAAATGCGTACGACAAGGTACTTCAAGTGCGAACAGATCATCCTTACGCTTAATGAAAATGTGCGGTTCCAATACTGTCAATTACCACCACGCCAAGGTCAACCACAAGAGCCTTAAGAAACTGGCGCCAGGGACTGTGCGCGCCGGTCACAACCAGGCTATCCTTGGCTGAAAAACGACTATCGAAAAAAAACAACCAACGATCAGCGTCGGCTATACTACCGGCAGAAGGCCGCCTGAGAATGGACTTGATGCGTCGAAATTCTCTCTTGAATCAGGCCAACTGAAGTCCGGAATCCCCAGACAAAACACCATGCAGTCATTTTTTGAAAATGATCCTGCTCATGCAAGCGCATAACGGTCATATTTATGAATGTAATGAAACTTAGCATTACCGAAAAACTAGGATTTGGTGCAGGTGATATGGCAGTCAATATTGTCATGATCACGATGCAACTCATCATCGCATTCTTTTACACCGATATTTATGGGCTGGACCCGGTCGATATGGGTGTTTTGTTTATTGTCGTGCGTTTGATCGATGCGTTTTCAGACCCCGTCATGGGGATGATCACAGATAAATGCCACAGCAGGCATGGTCACTACAGGCCGTTCATGCTGTGGTTTGCGATTCCTTTCGGTGTGGCTGTTTACCTGGCGTTCATCACTCCGGATGTTGCTTACACCTACAAATTAGCCTGGGCTTACTTCAGTTACATTCTGCTAACCTTGATGTTTACGATTGTAACGATCCCCTATATTTCACTCATTGGTGTCATTACCAATGACCCGGCAGAACGATTAAGCGCAAACGGCTACCGTTTCGTTCTTGTCAAAGTCGCCGCATTCCTTGTAACCATCGTTGTTCCTGCTTTGGCAATGTATCTAGGCGACGGGAATATGCAGGATGGTTATCAACCTGCAATGGGACTTATGGGCATCCTGGGATCCGCTTTATTCCTGTTTTGTTTCTTCACCACAAAAGAACGCATTAAGCCAGTCATTGAGAAAATAAAACTCAAGGAGCAAGCCAGGCTGCTGATCAGGAATGACCAGTGGATTATCCTGTGTATCGTTCTGATCCTGCTGATGTGCGGCTTTGTCATAAGAGGTTCGGTTGGCGCTTACTACGCCAAGTATTATTTGAATGGCGGTGACGAGTTAATCTCTCCATTTCTTGCAACCGGTGTTACCGCCTCTATCCTGGCGATGATAGCCAGCACCTGGATCACCAAGTCATACTGCAAGATCAAGCTGTTCAAATACAGCCAGGTCCTGACATTCGTGCTGTGTATTGCGATGTACCTCATGGTTGATCAAGGTGATGTAGTTCTCGCATTTATTTTTACGTTCTTGATCTGGTTTGTCGCTGATCAGTACATGCCAATTTTCTGGTCATCAATTGCAGAGGCCGTTGACTATGGACACAGAAAAACAGGCACCCGGGTTTCAGGATTGGCGTTTGGTGGCATATCGTTCTGCCAGAAATTGGGCATGGGTGTTGCCGGCGGCTTACTCGGATATTTACTGAGCTACTTTAACTACCAGGCTGATGTCGAACAAAGCGCATATACGCTGAATGGACTCGCCCTGATGGCCACCGTTATTCCCGCACTTTTTCACCTGGCGGTTGGTTTGATTATGCAGAAGTACTTGATAAGTAATGAGTACTACGACGAAATCGCAACCGACCTCAAATTGGCTAACAGCCAGCAGGACGTAACATGCCACAATGCTGGGTGATCGGCGATGCTGCGATTGACTTGATGCCTGATGGGGACAGGTTCCTTAAGTGCCCTGGCGGCACAGGGGCCAATGTTGCAGTGGCATTATCAAGATTAGGTGTCGATTGCGCCCTGGTGACAAAACTTGGCGATGATCCTCTTGCTACATTCTTGACGAGCATACTCGAACGGGAACAAGTCAATACTGAATATGTATCGGTTAGTGAGCGCTGTAAAACCAGCATGATCGTCATTAGCATCGATGATCTGGGCGAAAGGGATTTTACCTTCATGGTGAAACCAAGCGCTGACTCCCAACTGGAAAGTTCGGATATACCCAGTTTTCAGCCAGATGACTGGCTTTGCATTACCTGCTTCATACTGGCTCAGCAATCATCCAGAGAGGCGACCTTTTTTGCGATAAAGCAGGCAAAAGAAGCAGGCGCCTTCATTTGTGTGGATGCCAATATGCGAATTGATATGTGGGACGATAAATCGCTGTTGGTTCCGAAAACCCTGGAAGCTTTAAAGGTAGCTGATATCGCGAAGATGTCTGAAGACGAACTGTTGCTGCTGACAAATACGGAATCAATTGACGAAGGAATAGAGAAAATCAAGCACTGGCCAGCAAAAATAAAGGTCATTACGCGAGCTGAAAAAGGCGCGATTCTGCTGACCAGGCGATCCGACTTTCATGTTGCAGGATACAGCACGCCTGTTGTTGATATGACAGGAGCAGGTGATGCTTTTTTTGCCGCACTTGTCAGCAAACTCATATCGTCGAGAGATTGGGGTGATGACCAGTTGATCGAAGCGATTGAATTTTCGAATGCATGCGGTGCGCTGGTTGTAGGAGAAATGGGGGCGATGTCCGCATTGCCTGATTGGGATACAGTAAATAGTTTCATGTTGGAAAAAGGATCAGAATGTCAACATTAGAAAGCAAAGTCTTGGGCAGTCTTGTTGGAGCTGCTGCTGGTGATTCGATAGGTGCAGCAACCGAATTAAGAACCATCGGGCAGATCAAAGCTGATTTCGACGGGTGGGTCACAACTTTTATCGCGCCACCGCAGGACACTTTTGGCCGATGTAATGACGCGGGCATGGTCACAGACGATTTCACTCAGGGAAAGTTCATTCTCGAAGCTGTCCTGGACAACGGCGGCGAAGTGAGTGATGAAGCATTACGCAATGCTTTCAGATGCTGGATGGATCATCCTTTTTACCCGAATTTCACCGGCCCGACGACCCGTGCGTCAATGCAACGAATCTTCAATGATACGCGCCCCTCCTTGCAGGGAGATGTCGTTGAAAGCGAGCCTAAGCAGGAAGTCGTTCTGATCAACAATGGCAACGCATCGGCGACCAATGGCGCGGCCATGAAGGCCTGGTCGGCCTCGTTGCTGTCATTAGGAACACCGGAAGAGTTGATAGCCACGACCTACAACATTGCGCAGTTTACTCATAACAATGTGATTTCAGTATCAGGGGCATGTGCTATTTCAACTGCGGTAAATGCCGCGCTTTCGGATGGAATCACGTTGGAAGACGTTATGGCTGCCGCAATTAAGGGGGCAGATCAAGGTTACGACTACGCAGAGCAACATGGCGCTATGATGATGGCCGGCCCAAGTGTCGCTCGAAGGATCGAGTTAGCCATTCAAATCGGACGAATGCACGAATCCTGGGAAACAGCAGTGTTTGAAATTGCAGACATCATAGGCACAGGCCTTCATGCCAGTGAGGCCGTACCTGCGGTGTTTGGAATTCTGGCTTGTTGCGGAGATGACCCCGAACAAGCGATTTTGGCGGCAGTGAACAGTAGTAATGATACAGACACAGTTGCGACCATGGTTGGCTCTATCGCAGGAGCCTTGCATGGCTTTGAAGCACTGCCAGGTAATTATCTGCCCGTACTGAATGAAGCCAACAAATTTGAACTGGAAGAGTTGGCGAGTCGTATAGTGCAACTCCATGATTTGGACAATTCAACTAACAATTTCATCCCAAAAACATTGCTGCAATAACAACATTGACGGATTTGTTTTCATTTCCTGGAAGTAAACTCATTGAGGGATCCTATGGATGTCTTCTCTGCCGCTCATAGCGAGCAGCAAACTATCGCACTGAGACCCGAGACTACGGCAGTGCTGGTCGTGGACATGCTGCATGACTTTTGCGATCCGGAAGGGGCCATGTGTTTACCGGGAGCCGAACGGCTCTATCCGGTTCAAAACGACCTGATCAAAAGTGCTCGGCGCGCAGGCATGATGATAGGCTGGATTGTGGATGCGCATCGCTCCGGCGTCAGGCGTGACCGCGAGTTTTTGAAGCGCACGCCGCATTGCCTGGACGATACCAGTGGCGTGAATGTTGTAGCGCAACTTGACAAGCAGGATGACGATTTCGTGTTTCTCAAACGGCGCTACAGCGCATTTTTTGGCACCGACCTGGATCTGACGCTGCGAGACAACCTCATCGATACGTTGATAGTGTTCGGCGTGGTTACCAATATTTGCGTTCGCTCAACTGTCCATGATGCCTTTTTTAATGGTTACCAGGTTGTAGTGCCACGTGATGCTTGTGCAGCGACGGGTCCACGCGAACAGGAATCGTCGCTTTATGATATTGCAACGCATTTCGGTGTTGTTGCACAGTCGCAGGACGTGCTTGACCATATTGCTGGCAAGGGTCCGCTGAAAACCTGGGAGCCCGAAGAATGAGGCTTGCAAACCGTGCCGCCGTCCTGACAGGCGCTGCAAACGGGATTGGGGCAGCCACTGCCCGCCGCTTTGCGGAGGAAGGTGCCAGTGTCGTTGTCGCCGATGTTGATGAAGCGGCAGGAACTGCACTTGTTTCCGGAATTATCGAAACAGGCGGCAAGGCTGTTCTTGCTAATTGCGATGTGTCCGAGCGCGCCGATCTTGAGGCGGCATTTGACCTTTGCAGCAGCCGTTTTGGACGGTTTGACATACTGTTCAACAATGCCGCGATACAGGACACCCGCAGCATTCTCGACGCCACAGATGAAGACTTTGACACGCTCGTCCGCGTCAACCTGCGTTCGGTATTTATAGGCATACGCGAGGCTGCGCGCCGGATGATTGATCACGGCAATGGCGGCTCGATTGTCAACACCTCGTCGACTTTCGCTATCGTTGGATCTCCGGGCTATGCTGCCTATCATGCGACCAAGGGAGGGGTAACATCTCTCACTCGCGCTGCAGCGATCAGTTTGATGGAGCACGGTATACGCGTTAATGCAATTTGCCCTGGCACGATCGACACACCGGGACTGCGGCGTGGCGCCGAAAAAACCGCTGCCGATCCTGAAGCTGCGATGCAAAGTTATCTTTCACTGCAGCCGATGAAGCGGTTCGGCACACCCCAGGAGGTTGCCAACACAGTTCTTTTCCTGGCCAGCGACGAGGCAAGCTTTGTGACGGGAGAGAACCTCGTCGCGGATGGGGGCTACACGGTGGTGTAGCGGATTGGTCGCTTCAGGCCGTTCAGCGTTAGAGTGAGTGATGTGAGTACGACCCGGTCTACGACAGGAACGATAAACCGCAGAGAAATTCTGCGCGGTGGCGCAGCTATTGCCGGCTCGTTGGCACTCGGAGCCCCGGCAATTGCGAACGCAAGAACGGTAAAACTGGGCGTATTGATGCCATTTTCGGGCGGGCTGGAACTGTTCGGCGCGCAGGCAATGCAGGGCATCGAGATGTTCGTCGATGAAGTCAACGGTGCCGGTGGCGTTTTGGGTCGCCAGATTGAAATCATCAAGGCGGACAACCGCACCGATCCCAAGACGTCGGTGGAGCGTACCCAGCAATTGATCCGTCGTGATGAGGTCGATGCGGTGATCGGACCGATCACAAGTGCCGCTCGCGATGCCATGAAGTCTTCGATAGAACGAGGCCGAAAGCCGCTGCTTTATGCCACCGACTACGAGGGTGGCGTATGCAGCAATTACATTACTTGTTACAGCGCCCTTCCTGCGCATTACGTCGATCCGCTGATTCCATACCTGATGGAGACAGTCGGCAGGAATGTTTATCTGTTTGGTGCAGACTATGTCTGGCCGCACAAGATGAATGCGGCGATTCGTACAGCCGTGAAAGGTGCCGGTGGCAACGTGGTGGGCGAAGAATACACCCCGTTTGGCGTCAAGGACTTTGCCACGTCTATCCGCAAGATCGAAGAGTCAGGCGCCGAGGCGATCATCCTGACCCTCCCGGGTGCCGATGGTGTGACCTTCATCAAGCAATTTACGGCGGCAGGCATGAAGGCAAAGTCACGCCTTGCATTCATGGGATTCAACGAAAACTATCTTCCCGGACTCAGCGCGGCCGAGTCCGAAGGCATCATCGGCTGTTCGCATTTCATTCAGACGCTGGACCGGCCGGAATCCCAAGACTTCGTGGCCAGGCAAAAGAGACGTCATGGCAATGACGTGGTGGTCAGTGATGTTGTAGTTGCACATTACGGCATCGCTAAATTTTTCTTTGATGCAATGCAACGATCCGATTCAGACGAGACCAACAAGATCATGGCAGCACTTTCTGGCAGCATGACCGTGGCCAATGGTGAGGTGACGATGCGCACCGGTGACAAGCATGTGGATCTCAACATGTTGTTGTTCGAAGTCCGCGGCCAGCAACTGGAGATGCAGAAATACATCGGCAAGATTGTCGCTCCCAACCAGTGTGGCTGAATCCGAGTGACTGAATGAGCATGGATACCGCGCCTTTCCTGACGGTCCGCGAGATCGTCATGGACTTCGGCGGCATCCGCGCGCTTGCCAAGATGAGCCTTGACCTGTCCCCGGGCGAAGTGAAGTGCATCATCGGGCCTAACGGTTGTGGCAAGAGCACGCTCTTTAACGTGATTTCTGGCGACTTGGATCCCACGTCCGGCCAGGTTTTCTTCAAGGGTGAATCCATTACCGGCCTTTCGCCGCAAAAAATCTGTCGCAAGGGCATCGCGCGGAAGTTTCAAATTCCGTCAGTTTTTGATGACCTGACCGTTGCCGAAAATATTGAAATCGCCATCACCGCGGCCACGAAGCACTATGCGCCATTCAGCCTGCTGCAGGGCCGACCAGACCGGTCAAGCTACGGGTTGGTTCTGACTGAAACCGGATTGTTGGAATATGGGCACAAAGTAGCCTCTGAGTTGCCGCACGGGATCCGTCAGCAACTGGAAATCGCCCTGCTGGTGGTGACGGATGCCCAACTATTGCTGCTTGACGAGCCGACCGCAGGAATGACCGAGGAGGAAACCGATGCCATTGTCCACATGATCCAGGATGTGCGGGACCGACTCGGCGTGGCCGTCCTGGTGATCGAGCACGATATGAACTTTGTGCGCAAGCTGGACAGTCCGCTTATCGTAATGATGGAAGGCTCTGTGCTACGGGAAGGAAATTACGCCGCCATAAGCGAAGATGCGGAAATTCGCCAGGCCTACCTGGGGGACGTCGAATAATGCTGCAAGTGCGCGACCTTAAGGCTGGATACATCCGTGGCGCCCCGGTCCTTAAGGGGCTGAACCTGGATCTCGCACGCGGCGACTGCATCGCGTTGATGGGCCGCAATGGCATGGGCAAGACGACCTTCGTCAAGGCGCTCATGGGCGTGTTGCCACAAATCTCTGGCTCTATCAGGTTCCTGGGCCAGGAAATGGTGCCCCTGCCGCCGTACCAGGTCAGCAATGCCGGCATCGCCTATGTACCGCAGGGACGTGAAATCTTCCCCGATTTTACCGTCGAGCAAAACCTTACGATGGGTCGGATGGGTAAGCCCAGGCTTCGAGACGAGTCTTTCGATTTCGTCTATGAATACTTTCCGATTCTTGCAGATCGGCATAAGCAATTAGGCGGGACTTTGTCAGGCGGGCAGCAACAGCAACTGGCCATTGCACGGGCTCTGGTCGGTCAACCCCGCCTGCTTCTACTGGATGAGCCGTCCGAGGGTATCCAGCCTTCGATTGTGCAGGAAATAGCCGCTATTTTGCGCCGCATCGCAGAGCAGGAAAAAATGACCGTGATAGTCGTGGAACAGAATCTCGAGTTGGTGCGGCGATTAGCCCATCATATTCGCTTCATCGAAAACGGACTTATCAAGTCAGGGGTCGCGGTCGATGAAATCAACAAGAACCCGGCCATGATCGGCCGTTATTTATCAGTGTAACGAAATGGAAATGACCCTCCTTATTGGCCTCGATGCAGCCAGTTACATCCTGACCCTGCTGTTGGTCTGTATTGGACTGGTCATCATTTTTGGGATGATGAAGGTCGTCAATCTCGCTCATGGCGAGTTTTTTCTGCTGGGAGCTTATACCGTAGTGCTGTTACAGCAGTATGCGGTGCCGTTTCCTGTGATCCTGGCTTTTGCTTTCGTTTTTGTCGCACTGGTCGGACTGATCATCGAAGAGCTTGTTATCCGTCGCATCTACCACCGCTTTCTTGACACAATCCTCGCTACATGGGGTATATCCCTGGCTCTGAAGCAGTTGGTAATCGTGCTGTTCGGTCCTGGTTCACAGCAAGCCGCGGCGCCCTTTGCTGAACCCATCGCGATGTTCGGCATCACCTATTCCTCTTACCGGCTATTCGTAATGGGTATGGCGATCGTCATTACCGCGGCAACATTTCTCATTTTGTTTCGAACCCGGTTAGGCCTGACCGCCCGTGGCGTGATTGCTAATCGCCAGATGGCCTCTTGTCTGGGGGTCAACACGCGCCGCGTGGATCGGGTGACGTTTGCTTTTGGCTCCGGACTTGCCGGGCTTGCTGGCGCAATCATGGCGCCGCTGATGAGTGTTGACCCGCAGATGGGCGTGGGCTTTCTTGTTCCGGCCTTTCTGTCGGTCCTTGTCGGTGGCACCGCCAGTCCGCTTGGCGCGCTTTGGGGAGCCGGCATAATTGGCGGATCAAACAGCGTGGCGGCAGCCATATGGACACCGGTGGTTGCCCAGATTGTTGTATTCAGCCTTGCCATCGTGGTTATCCGGCTTTTGCCCGACGGGGTTACCGGGCGATGGAAGCGCTGATGTCAAGATACTCACGTCACCTCACCATTCTGTTCTGGGTCGTGCTGGCTGGAGCACCGCTATTTCTGGATGGCTGGAATCTTGGCCTGCTGTCGCAGTTAATGATTTATGGCATTTTCGCCATGAGCCTTGCTTTCATTTGGGGACAAGGTGGGCTTTTGTGCTTTGGACAGTCGCTTTTTTTCGGCATTGGAGCCTACGCGATGGCGCTGACCACCAAGGGCATGATTCCCGGCATACCCGCCATGACGCTGGCAGGTTTGGTGTTGGCAGTAATTCTGCCTGCTTTGGCTGCGGGGCTACTGGGGTTGGCCCTGTTCAAGGGGCGAGGCCTCCACGGCGCCTTTTTCGGCATTGTCACCCTGTCCGCCGCGGTGATCGCCGAACGGCTGGCTATCAACTGGTCCTATATCGGCGGATTTAATGGAATACTCGATATTCCACCGCTACGGCTCGGATGGGGCAGTTGGCAGATTGAACTTTACGATCCATTGTTTTTTTTCCCGGTGGTACTTGTGGCCGCTTTCGTGGCTTTCCTGGCGTTACTTGGGCTGGAGCGCTCGGCCTTTGGGACGGTGCTGCGTGGCATCCGCGACAACGATAAACGCGCGGCTTTCCTCGGCTTTGAAACAGCCGAGTATAAAGCTGCCGCTTTTGCAGTTTCCGGTGCGGTTGCAGGATTGGCAGGAGCGCTTTTTGCAGTGCAGTTCGCCTTCGTCTCACCGGCAATCCTAGGTTTCGCGCTAGCGACCGAGGTTCTGATCTGGGTCGCGATTGGCGGCAAAACAGTCCTGCTTGCAGCCTTTATCGGTGCATTGGCGGTGAAGTCGGTAGAAAATGTACTGTCAGACACGCTGGGTCAGTACTGGTTACTCGTCCTGGGCATGTTGTTTGTTGTGGCAGTGGTGCTACTGCCGCGCGGATTGCTGGCTCCGTTTTTGAATATTCCGCTGCCGCGTGCTCTGCGTGGGCCTGAAGATAAGAGTCGCTGATACTCAAATCGCGGATTCAAACGCATGAAGCGGCTAAGACCTAACCCCAAATATCAGGCCTGTTGGAGGAGAAGCACCCATTCTCATAGCGGATAGCCGGCCAACGGTCTTTCGCAAGCAATTGCGGTCCGTCCAGATCGACAAACTCGCAATGACGCCCCACGTGCGCCGCAGGAATCATACTGAGCGACGTACCCGCCATACACCCAACCATCAATCCGAGATTCCGCGATTTCGCTTCCTCGATCATCGCCATTGCCTCCGTTGGTCCGCCACACTTGTCCAGCTTGATGTTGATAAACCGGTAGCGATCCGCGACGTAATCCAAATCGCTTCTGTCATGACAACTCTCATCCGCACATAGTGGGATCGGAGCATCGAATCTATAGAGTTCTTCATCATGGCCAGCTTGCAGGGGTTGTTCGATGAGGCTGACGTCGTAGTCGACAAAACCTTCAGACATCCGAACTAACCGGTCAAGGTCCCATCCTCCATTGACATCAACGATGATTTTCGGAACGGGCGCTTCTTCCCTGACGGCGGCCATGCATTCAAGGTCGTTTTGCCCACCAAGCTTTAGCTTCAGCAACGGTCGATTCGCATACATTGCAGCTGCTTTAGCCATATTTTCCGGACTAGCTAGCGGGATCGTAGACGCTGTTTGTAGAATGAATGGTTCGTCTTTTCTAATTTGGAACGGTTTTTCTTTTTCTTGGCGTTTGCATTCCAGGTCCCACAACGCACAATCAAGGGCGTTTCGGGGTGGGCCGGCAGGTAACGCACGTTGCAGGTCCGCGCGGTTTAGCCCTCTTTCAATGTCATTACGTAGCCGCTCAATTTCTCGCGAAGCAGAGTGTGCGATGTCTTTGCCTTCCGCGATGGACACCATGTTTTCAGCAGAGGGGACGCACTCTCCGCGACCGACGAAACCATCCTCCTCGATCTCAGCATACAAAATTGCCAGCGACCTAATCGTGCCGGTGGATATTGTAAATGGTTGTTTCAGGTCGAATACGTCAACCCGGGTGGTCAGGCTGCGCAAAGTTCATTGATCTCTTTGACGATGCTGGAGACCCCGGTGCGTACTGGGTCGCAAACCGGTACCTGCAGTTTTCTTTGGGTATCGGTCATCCAATCGTTGGCATCCGACTCGGACATTGCGGACGTATTTGCACAGACCCCACCAACTCGGACTGAAGAATTTACAATTCGAGCACATTGAAGATTTAGCTCAATGCTAGCTTCGATCGACGGGACCGGGCGACCCTTTAGTCCGACCATCAATTCTCTCGAAGCATCATGGCACATCACGATCACATCAGGCTGACTTCCATGCAGTAAAGCCAGTGAGACTCCCGCATATGCTGGATGATGTAGAGAGCCCTGACCTTCGATTATGTCCCAGTGATTTGCTGTATTGTCGGGTGATAGTAACTCGGCAGCACCAGCCATAAAGTCGGCCACTACAGCGTCGATGCAAATGCCATCCCCTGCAATCAACTTTCCGGTTTGACCGGTGGCACGAAAATCCGCATCTGCGCCAGCTTGTTGCAGCTCTCTGTGAATAGCCAATGCAGCGTACATCTTGCCAACACCGCAATCAGTCCCAACAGTAATCAGGCGCATTCCTTTACGCTTAACTCCGTTACCAACAGGCAGACCTTCTGGTGCTTTTCGAATATCGATGAGGCGTCGCCCCGCTCTCTCAGCTAACCCTCTTATTGACTCAATTTGCTCAAGGTCCGCGTGCATCCCGGAAACAATATCCATTCCCGACCTTAGCGCTAGTTCGATAGTCGGCAACCAACTCTTTGGAACCTGTCCCCCCGCCGGGGCCACACCCAGAACCAGCGTCCGGGCTCCCGCCTTAACTGCCTCATTGATACTCATATCTGGAAGCCCAATGTCCGCTTTGGCGCCAGGCAAACGAATCTGCGCTAAACAACGATCCTTGGCCCAATAGAACAAACCAGAGCCGGTCTTTGCTATACGTGAGTCTTGCTCATCACCGAGAAATATCAGATAGGGAGCCCATATACTGTCATTCATCGTCACGAGGGGTGATCAATATTATTACTGTTTGAAGTCCAAAGTGTTGGTTTATAACATACTATTAATGCAGGAACCCGTCAATCAGAACGTCGCGGAATGCGGAACTGCCAACAAACAAAACCCGGTACATACACTGTTCATAACATTCTAGTCCCCTGACACCGCCGAAATTAGCGCTTCGGCGATATACCGAGCGATATCTGAATTTGAGTTGTTCACCTGGACTGCTGCTGCGACATCGATTTCAGGAAGGTACACTACGTAGGTGCCATATCCCGGATAGACTCCACCATGAGAGTAAACGGTGCCCCATTCTGGATGGTATGCGATTGACACTCCGAGAGCATAGGATGTGCCATCTTTGGTGGATGCTGGATTGATTGAACCGACCATTTCATCCAGATAGGAACCATGCATTGCCTCGCCTGACCAAAGCAGTTTTGCCCAACGCGCAAGCTCACCTGAGTTCGATATAAATCCGCCCCCCGCCCATTCGCTTAGTGGATTCCATCGCAGGACGCCGCGCACGATCATCGTTTCCGGAAGTTCGGGTGGTAATCCGCGATTGCCTGGCGGCAAATACCCCTGCACCAGACCCGCCTGCAAAACACCAGCTTGCGGACCCGTAAAAGGCAGGTTCAACCGGTAAAGAAAGCGCCTAACGATTTCATGTTCCATGCGAAATCCGCCCACCTTCTCCATCGCGATACCGGCCAACAGATAATTTGTATCGGAATACTTGTAGCCACTTCCTGCTGGAAACTGAGGTTCCTCATCGAGTATGTAGGAGATTAACTCGCGTGGTTGCACCCAGTGGTCAGCGTCATGTTCTTCGAGCGTTATCAGTAATTCAGAGAACTCGGTCGTGTCGATATACCTGGCCAGTCCTGTCGAGTGATTCAGTAGGTCGCGAATCGAAATTTGTTCCGCATTTGGTAATCGGGAGTACCATGCTTCGTCACCGAGGATATCGATTAATTTATCGTCCAGAGATACATCTCCGTCGACAACCATAGACATCATCAATGCGGCTACATATGTCTTGCCGACGCTCCCGGCTAACATTCGAGACGTTGTGGTCATCGGCCGACGAAGCTCCAGGTCCGAATATCCGGCGGCAACTTCAATGGCACGGTCGCTTGAAAGAATTACAGCAGCCGTAGCTCCCGGCACTTCAATGCCTTCTACACCTTCGTCTACAAACTGCTCCAATACTGATAAGAGATTTTCCCGTACCGGGTCTTCAATTTCAGTGCTCGAAGAACCGGCCAGGACAATCGCAAACGAAAGAAACCCAGCAACCAGAAAATAAGGCCACAGAAGCGCTGTTTTCGGACTTTTCCCGAAAAACTTTTCGCCCATGATATTTGCCTCTCTCGCTATCGTCAGTCGAATGATTCGGCGTCTAAAAAGCGTCTGAGTTCGTTTCCTGTTACCTTCGTAACGTTGTAATTTTTTCTCATCGCAATCTTCCAGCTCAACTCCTAAGGCGCTCTCATAACACGAGAAGCCTCACACTTTGGAAGATGGACAGTGTCACCATGAATACCATTGCCCAACACATCTACCACCCCGGTTGAACTTACACCAAAAGACAAAATGAGATCGCCACTCCAAGTCTTGGATAGCAAAACTATTTTACCGAGTCAATGCGATCGTCTCCTTCAATGTTCCTTGACAATTGGAGAGTACAATTGTCTGATGAATAATCTGCTCGGCACGTACGCGGTGATTGGCCAGGAATCAGTATCCCCAATCTAATTTGCTGCACCTCACACAGCAGGAGTGAACTTTAGAGTTGACTTCGATTAACATGCCAGGCGCTTGAGCTAAGCCTCGTAAATTGGGGAATGCGTTGACAAATATCCTGCTTTCTCGCCCGGCCTTTCATCATTGAGTATGACGGGAGTTCATCACTTTGTCAGATGTGCTTGAAGTAAATGGACTGGTGGTTGAATACGGATCGAAGGGAAAAACTTTCGTTGCCGTGGATGACGTGTCATTGGCCGTGTCTCAGGGGGAGATTCTAGGCCTGGTCGGAGAATCCGGCGCTGGCAAGTCAACCGTCACTTCGGCAGTCACTCAACTGATTGAACCACCAGGTCGAATCCGCCAAGGCTCGG
Organism: uncultured Woeseia sp.; assembly: GCA_964630795.1. Classification (GTDB taxonomy): domain Bacteria; phylum Pseudomonadota; class Gammaproteobacteria; order Steroidobacterales; family Woeseiaceae; genus SZUA-117. The sequence goes on from CAZVWF010000007.1 coordinate 17,613, forward strand.
TCAGGCTTGATGGCAGGGAATTACTCGCACTCAATGACTCGGAGATGTGTCGAGTTCGCGCAACGACCATTGGATCGGTGTTCCAGGAGCCGTTAACAGCCCTGTCACCCGTCATGTCCATTGGCAAGCAGTTGGGAAGATGCATCCTCCTCAGCGAAGGCACTGCGAGAAAACCACATATCGCTGAGCGCTCAGTAGAGCTTCTAGATTCTGCAGGAATACCAGATGCCGAAAAGCGACTCGAACAATATCCACATCAACTTAGCGGTGGAATGCGACAGCGTGTTGTCATCGCGATGGCTCTCGCGGGAAATCCGCGCCTTATTATCGCAGACGAGCCTACCACTGCTTTAGACGTTGCGATTCAACACGATATTCTCAGTCTTCTTCAAGACCTTTGCGTACAAAATAAACTGGCCGTAATCCTTATCACTCATGACATGGCAGTAGTACGGCAGGTCGCTAATCGCACAATCGTCATGCGATACGGCAAGATTGTAGAAGAGGGAGAAACTCTAGAGGTAATAAATCGACCACAGCACGAGTACACGAGAGCTCTGATTTCCGCGGTGCCTCGAACAGACAAGCGGCTCGATCGATTCGAGCAAATTGAGGCGAATGGCAGTTCGTCCCCAGAAAAATTCAGCGACGCCGCAATTGATGACTGGCCTGATGCGATACCAGTCGATGGACCGGTGGTGGAACTGCGCAATATATGCAAACGATACGTACTACAAAAATCCCTCCGCCGCAAAAACACTCGCTACGTTGAAGCCTTGAAGAACGTCTCACTAACTGTGGATAAAGGAACCACGTTCGGACTGGTCGGCGAAAGCGGCAGTGGCAAATCGACTATCGCCAAGATTCTCTGCGGCCTTGACAAGGCGGACTCCGGAAAGCTTATCTACAAAGGCGTAAATATTTCCGATCAGCCAAACAGCGAAAGCGTTCAATTGCACTGCTCTGATATTCAGATGGTGTTTCAGGACCCGTACTCTTCTTTGAATCCGCGCCACAGGATAATGGACATTCTGTCGGAACCTTTGCGTGTTCACCGAGACTTCAGTGACGCTGAGATCCGGTCTCGGGTAGCGGGCGTTCTAAAGCGCGTGAAATTGACGATAGACGATGCGCAAAAATTTCCACACCAGTTTTCAGGCGGACAGCGCCAGCGTATCTGCATTGCACGTGCACTGCTCATGCAGCCCTCACTATTGATCTGTGACGAACCAACTTCGTCACTAGATGTCGCCATTCAGGCTGAAATCCTAAATCTGCTCAGGGACATTCAGGACGAATTAGGCCTGACAGTCCTGTTCATCAGTCACGATCTTGCAGTCGTTCGCCAAATGTGTGACCAGATTGCCGTGTTAAATCATGGTGTACTTTGCGAGAACAGTGAGGCAGATTCACTGTTCTCTTCACCGAAGCATCCGTACACAAATCAGCTAATCCAAAAAATGCCAAAATTCTCGACCACGTTTCAGGCGTCGAGCCTTAGCGCATAGCTGACCTGTCCGATGACAGGGGAAGTTGGACCACGCTGGTGGCCAGTGAAAATGATGGGGTATCGTATGTTGAGTGAGCCGCGCGAGCGAATACCTTTGATACCTACTCGTCCGTCTTTCGAACTTACGCTGACCGCGGATCGAAGATCTCTCTAAGATTGTCGCCGAGCAGGTTGATGCTAAAAACAAGCAGAAGTAGTGCAAGACCAGGGTAAATGCTAACCCAGTATTCACCATTCAGAAGGTATGCGAATCCATTCGATATTAGCAGGCCCAGTGACGGCTCCGTGATCGGCAACCCAACACCGAGAAACGACAGTGTTGCTTCCAACGCAATAGCCGTAGCGAACTCAATAGTCGCAACAACAGACACTGGTCCGATAATGTTCGGAAGTATATGTCGAAACATGATTCTAAGATGGCCAAAACGCAACACCCTGCAAGCCTGAATATACTCTTTCTTTTTCTCGGCCAGAACCGATCCGCGTGAAGTTCGTGCAAAATACACCCATTGCACTGCGACTAAAGCGATTACAATTTTGTCGATGCCGCGCCCCAACACTGCCAGGAGAATTAGACCTACCAGAATGGCGGGTACGGAGAGTTGAATATCGACGATACGCATGATCACCGTATCCACCAGGCCACCGCGATAACCAGCCCAGAGGCCCAGTGCAATACCGATCAAACCCGAAACCACTATGCTACTCAGTCCCACCAAGAAACTGATTCGCAATCCGTAGAGTATGGCGCTGAGCATGTCGCGCCCTTGATTGTCAGTACCCAAAATATAGATATCACCATCCGCGCCTGATGCACCAGGCGGCAAACGGCTGTCCAACAGGCTCAACTGGGCAAGATCGTAAGGATCTTGCGGCGCGATCTGAGGTGCCAAAATTGACGCAACCGCTATGGCCAAAAACACCACCAGAGCGGCCATCGAAACGACACTGCTGCGAAAGGACTGCCCGATCAGTGCCAAACGGGACTTAGTTGCCTGCGTTGCAGTCTGGGCGCTCATTAGAGTCTAATCCGCGGATCAAGCAGCGAATAAAGTATATCGACAACCAGATTGATGATGACGAATATTGTGGCTGTAATAAGCAAGTACGCGACGACAATTGGCCGATCCAGCAGATTAATGCTGTCAATAAGCAATTTGCCCATACCCGGCCAGGAAAAGACGGACTCTGTGACGACCGCGAAGGCTATCAACACGCCGAAGTACATGCCGATCATCGTAACGATAGGAATCGAGATGTATTTGAGTACGTATACTCGAACGACCTGCCAACGACTATTGCCCTGAGCACGGGCAAATCGAACGAAGTCCAAACCCATCGCTTCAGAAAGTCCAGAACGAGCTAGTCGTGCAATGAACGCCATAGGAAAAAGTGAGAGATTCAATGCCGGCATGAGAAGATGCTTTAAACCGTTAAGTGTGAATATGCTCAGCTCGATTCCGAAAACAGGCACCGTATCTCCACGACCCAGTGCCGGCAGCCAGCCCAGCGTTACGGCAAATAGCAGAATTAGTAGCAAACCAATCCAAAAAGTCGGCACGCTGATACACAACGTGCAGAACATCATCACGAAACGATCGATGGCGGTGCCACGATAAGCACCCGCAAGAAGGCCTAGTGGAATACCGACAGCAATGGCGATGGTCATCGCGGCGACCGCAAGCTCCATGGTTGCGGGCAGCCTTTCGATGATCACTGTTGCAGCGTTGTCCCTATAGAAGAACGATTCGCCCAGATCGCCATGTAGCGCGTTGACCGCAAACAGTCGATATTGCTCGAACAGCGGTAGCTCCAGACCCATAGACTCTCTCACACGATTGATGGTATCTTGGTCCGCCTCGGGTGGAATCAGCAGGCTCGCTGGATCCCCAATCTGATAAACGCCAACGAACACGAGCAGGGATACTGCCCAGAGCACAACGGCTGCCTGAATCAGGCGAATTGCCAGAAACCGGATCATTGAGGCCTCAACAGGATCGCTAGCGTTTCTTCGCCAGGCACGGGTGTATAAACCAGTCCGACACGGGTCGCAGTAATGACCGGTTGCGTGTGAAGCGGGATCATCGCAACGTCGTTCATCGCGGAGACCATGATCGCTTCGAGAGCAGACAATCGTTTTGAAGGGTCCATCAATGAGATTGCACGATCAATCTCTGCGTCGACTTCGGCATTGCTATACGAAGCATTCCAGGTTCCCCCTCCGCTGGGCCCACCTCTGCTGTGGATGACGTTTTTTAGGACAGAAATACTATCGCCGCGAGTGTTTCCCCAGCCAAGCATGTAGGCCGAGAACTCACCACCAAGCATCTTGCTAAAGTAGACCGCCTTCGGCATCGTCTCTATCTCTGTACGAACGCCGATCTGGGCCCACATCTGCCCTACCGCCTGACAAATTATTGCATCATTAATGTACCTGTCGTTTGGGCAACTAAGTGTGAGTTGAAATCCGTTTGGGAATCCTGCGTCGGACAACAGTTGCCTCGACAAATCCGGGTCGTAAGTGTCCTCAGATATTTGCGAGGCATAACCCTCGTACCCAGCAGGAATCGCCTGGTTTGCAGGACTCGCAGTGCCCTCCATAATCTTTTCTGTGATGAGTCCCTTGGTAATAGCATGCTTCAAGGCTAGACGGACACGTCGATCCTGGAGAGGATTTTTTGGTAGTGGATCACCAGTGTTACTACGAATCTTTGCGTCTTGGGCTGTCAGTGTATTTAGTTGAATAAATACTACTCGCACGGATTGCCTTGAAAATACACTGATATTTGACATTCTGTTGAGTCGAAACGTATCCAATGGCGGAACGTAGTCGATCATGTCGACGTCCCCGGATTGGAGTGCGGCAACGCGCGTCGCGTCGTTGGTCATATCTTTGAATACAACCCGCTCAAACGCTGGTCTATCTCCCCAGTAATCTTCATTGCGGTTCAGGGTCAGTTGGTCTCCTCGTTTCCATTCGACCAATCTAAAGGGCCCCGTGCCGATCGCTGAACCACGATTGAGTTGTTCGGTTGTGACTTCTTTGCTCAGTGTGTCGGGGAGAATCCAGAAATCGACTAGTCGCTTTAGCAAGTATGGAGTTGGCGATTTGGTGTGAATTCTGATTTTGTATGGATTCAGTACTTCAATGCGATCAATAGGACGGACTTTTTCCTCCTGTAGCCCGTCACTACCTGGGACAGTACCCATTCGAGCAAAAGTAAAAAGCACATCATTGGCATCAAACTCGGAGCCGTCATGAAAATGAACATTTCGGCGTAGATGGAATTCCCAGGTTAGATCATCAATGATCTTGTAGTCCGTCGCTAATGACGGGGTTGCGACTAAATCCTGATCTGTTTGAAATAGTGCGTCATATATATGGCGGTAGTACCCTTGATCAGATCCTAGACCACCGAGTTGAGGATCCATCGAAGACGGTGACACTTTGGTGCCGATGACAACCGATTCAGACCTCGCTTCATATGCACTGAGCAGCGTAAATGCGATAACCACTAAAGTGGCCCATGTGCGAACTTCTTTGAATGGCTTTTGTGGCGTTATTTCCATACCTGTTCGCAAACGCGTCGGAAGTTACCACCCAATATCGCCTTTGCATCTGATTCCGAATAGCCGCTGTTCAACATCAAATCGACAAGTTCCAAAACTTGCTCCGGTTGAGCAAATCTTGAATTCGTTCGTTCCTGTTTCTCGTTTTTTGGCCACATGAAATCATTGTATCGAACCCAATCCCAAAATCCATCTACATCCCGGACGTAGTCAAGACCCAGACCCACGTATTCCGGACCAACAAGGTTCGCAATGTAGTCAATATGCTTGAACATCGACTGTGTAGTCGCATCATGGTCGTCCAAAAACTCGCCGAGGCCATTGATGCCAATCACCCCACCGGTGCTCGCACAGGCCTTGATCTGGTCATCCTTGATGTTTCGATAATGTTCGAACACACTCCACGCATTCGAGTGAGAGAATATGAATGGAGAATCGGTTATCTCGAGCGCCTCCATCGTAGTTCGATAGCCAGAGTGCGTTCCGTCGACAAGCATGCCAACCCTGTTCATCTCCTCGATAAGCTCTATACCCCATCTACTAAGACCGCAATCGGTACGTTCGGCACAACCGTCGCCAACCAGGTTCTTGGCATTGTATGAAAGCAATGCATGCCGAACTCCAAGCCCGTAAAACAAACTGACCCGATCTATCTTCCTTCCAAACGGCAGCGTTTCTTGAAAGTTAAAGAGCAGCGCCAGTTTCCCTTGAGTTCTAGCCGAATCGATCTCCTCGATAGTTTTGCAGAGAACCATCGTGTCGGGTTGACTCTCGATTTTTCGGGTCACAGTTGCTATCCAGTCGGTAACGGTTTCGAAAGTACTGTCCACTCCCCCTATAGTCAGTGAGATCACATCAATCCCGCAGTCGTGGAAACGTCTCAGTGTGTCATCATCTGCATAACCTGAGACCCAAGGGAGTGTCATATCCCAGACAATCGACTCATTGACTAGCTGTATCGCAGCATCACTGACACCACCTCTTGGGGATTCAATTTTTTTTGCCATTATTTATCCTGCATATACTTGTCTTTCGGCCGCCTGATGTGCCCAGGTAACCAAGGAATTAACGTCAAATACTGGCAACCCGGTGGCCCGCTGTATCTTCCAGGCGTACGGGGGCAGCTCGCTACATTGGATTACGATGGCCCCGACATCCGGGTCATCCTCGACCATGTTAATTGACATCTCGGCAAGATCATCACCAAACTGTTCATTGCTGAACGTGGGATCACCGGCGCGCAGTTTGATGCTTTGCTCCATCGCATCCGTCGAATAGATTCGAAGTCGCTCAGGCTCGGATATACCGCATTCAGCGAACACATGCGAGGTTACCGCCGCCTTATCAAAAGCTAGTACGCCGATAGTCTGGTCACTCCGTAGCCCCATCATCACAAGCGGCACCTGAAGCATAACTGACATAAACGTCGGTACTGCTACCTGATCGCTGATAGCGGTTTGATAATTTGCGAACGAACCACATGCACCTACAACAGCTCGAGCACCAATACTAACCAAGTCGTTCGCGGCATCGATAATTGCCTCTACGTATTCCTCTCGGTAAGTCAAAATGTCAGATCCATCGATATGCTCGAGCACTTTCACGTACACAGGAAACGGAAACGTTTTTACATTCACGATGTTTCCCACGATTAATGGAAAGTTGGTCTTCACACCAATGACACCAATAGCGTAGCCGTCGGCACCACAACCCCAACATGGCTTATTCGTCGAATTTGAAATATCACAACTCCAGTGCTCAGGATTTGATATTCTAGTGAAGCAGTGTTTGTGCGTCAAAGACTTTGCTTAACAATCATTTTATCTGAAACAGTATCGGTACGACTTTCGCCATATCTTTTTCACCAATAATTAATGTTAATTTGATGTTGATGACGCTATCGTCGTAACCGTTTGATTGCTTCGACAGAAGCTTTTCTCGAATTGCCGTAATGGAGCCAATAGGCTCCCGAACTGAATCAAACGTCCTGTCCTTGCCTCTGACCGCTGTGATACGCTTTTGTACTCCACCTGTTGGCATATAAAAATAATAGTCTGGCGATATCACGCCATTGGACAAAGTCAATGAAAGAATTATTGCTCTACGAACTGGCTGGAAAATGTGACATTCGCTATAGCCTATTCGCGTGGAGAACCCGGATGGCTTTGCGGCATAAGCGATTGCCTTTTGCGACGAGGGGCGTGCGTGTAAGTGACAAGGCGTCGATAGAGTTCAGTGGTCAGGAATTAGTGCCTATATTGGTCGACGGGGACACCATCACCCCAGATTCCTCGCAAATCGCCGAGTATCTGGAAGACAAATACACAGACTCACCTACACTTTTTGGGTGTGAAAAGGCTCGAGCGCTTGGCAGGTTCGTCTCGATTTGGGTGGACAGAAGGCTAGTCCCACTTCTCGTCCCGTTGTTGATGATCGATGTTGTGGAACTGGTAGATGAAGAAGACGCGAATCACTTACGTCGGCAAATCGAAGGGGCTTTCGGTAAAAGCCTGGAAGATCTGTCGGAAGATCGTGAACGAAAACTGAAAGTTTTTGGCAAAGAAGTCCATCCCGCGAGACTCTTGCTTAAGAGCCAGCCGTTCATTGCTGGCGAAGACCCAACTTACTCGGACTACGTTTTATTCAGCCTATTTCAGTGGGCACGAATCGTAAGCAATACCACTGTTTTGCAAAAAGACGACAGTCTGCACGAGTGGATAGAGCGCCTGTCGGATCTTTATGATGGATTCGCTCGACAATATGCCGGTTAGCCTATCGGCTTGAGTTCCTGAGCTCAGATTTTCCAATGATTCAGCTATATACGTGGCTCACCCCCAACGGTCGAAAAATTTCCTTGATGCTCGAAGAGACCGGGCTAAGCTATGAAGCAATCCCAGTGAATATCGGGCGTGGCAAACAACACGCGGCCGAGTTTCTAAGAATCAATCCGAATGGAAAAGTACCTGTGATCGTCGATGCCGATGGCCCGGACGGACAAGCAATAACAATCTTCGAATCAACCGCAATTCTCCTCTACTTGGCACAGAAAAGCGGGAAATTCTTACCCGCATCATCGGACGAATATTGGAGGACATTGCAGTGGCTCGTGTTCCAGTCTGCAAATCTGGGGCCCATGCTAGGCCAGGCTCAGCACTTCTTTCACTACACCGGCCGGGAGCACAAGTACGCGACCGAGCGCTACACCACTGAAGCCAGACGACTATACACCGTGCTTGAGCAACAACTTTCTCGAACAACGTACTTGGGGGGTGACAATTATACGATCGCGGATATCGCTACGTGGCCTTGGATCCGACCGTCGAAGATTCAAGGAATCACAATTTCCGAGTATCCGTATCTGCATGCCTGGCGCAATCGAATTGAAAAACGGCCTGCAATGATTCGCGAAAGAAAAGTGCTGGCTGAGTACAGACAGGATCAAACCTCTTCAGCTCAGAACACACTCAGCGCGGAAGCGCGGAAGCACCTATTCGGTCGAGAAGATTAAGGCCTTTCAACTTCTATCGGAAATTTCAATTTGCCCAACAAGAATGGCAGCTGCGTGTTTGCGCAGCTGCCATCAATTTGTCGTTTGAACTACGATCTAGAAGGTCGCCCAGAGCCTTATGCCATAGGTTCGTGGGTGCACACGGACATGCACGCCACTCCAGAACAGATCGTCAAAGGTGCCAGTGTAATAGTTGTCGTCGAAAGCGTTCTCAACGTACGCGGTCACACCATAGGTTTCCTGATCGATACCCGCACGAATGTTCCAAACGTCGAAACTGGGAGTACGATACGGAAATTGAAAATCCAATCCAGGAATGAGTCCGTCAAGAATAGATTGGGGAACATATGCAAGCATACTTGTTACGGTCTCCGATCGATAGGCCCACTCTGCCCGAACAAACGCATTCTTTGATCCTACTGAAAAGTCCAACTGTCCATCTGCGCTTGCCGTGAATTCCGGTGCATTGAGCAATCGATGACCCGACACATCAATTGGAACAGGGATCCCGCCTATGATTGCGTCTTGATAGTTGTCAAATTCTGCATCCAGATAGCCGGCAGTCATGCCAAATTGAAAATTCTCAGTCGGCTGGGACCGAAACTCGAGCTCCACACCAGTACTCGAGGCTTCAGCAGCGTTATCGGTTCCCTCTACCAAAATGAAGACATCATTTACGAATGAGTTAACCAGGGTCCTAACTTGAAGATCCTCCCAGTCCATTCGAAATACCGTCGCCGACAACCAAGAAGTATCGTTGAACAATGAACCACGAATTCCCGCCTCATAGTTCCACACCGTTTCCGGGTCAAACGAGTCCGATTGCAAGCTTGGGTCCAGCTGGATACCACCCGTCTTGTAGCCTTGTGATACTACGGCATACATCGACACGTCGTCGGATGCGTCAAACACTGCTGCGACACGTGACGTAAACTCGTCGAACGAAGCTGTCTTGCGCGGAAACACAGCCGGTTGGCCAAAGTTGGTTCCGGACTCTTCCTGTGTAACCGAATCGTCAGAGTATCGTCCACCGTACGTCAATGTCAGACGGTCAGAAACATTCCAATCAAATTCTCCGAATACGGCCCAACTTTCCGTATTGCCTGACTGGACCATAGTCCTTACAGGGAACTGAGGCGGGGCAATCGGAATGAATATCTGGATATCATTGCCGGTCAAAACCTCAAGATCAACATCGAGATTCTCGTCCGCGTACAAAGCACCCACAACCCAGTCAATCGCTCCGTCTCCTACCGATGCCAGCCGGATTTCCTGGCTAAACGCGTCACGCTCACTGTCTCGAAGCAAGTTGATCGCGTCAAAGCTCGTAGCATCCACATCGCCATTCTGTATGCGTTCGCCTTCGATATAGCCGGTAATTCCCGTCAACGAAATCGAGTCGCCCACGTACTCAAATCGTCCGTTATAGACCGTAAAGTTATAGTCGATACTCTTTGGATTGTCGTTGTTCACTAGGGACTCGTTCGCCGGATATGGCGTCAGCCCGTCGGTGACGGGCACAGGTCCTATCAAGTTCAAGGTTCCGGGCGATAGGGCATGAGTAGGAACGCCAGTCTCAAGCCCATTCTGTTCGTCGGTATTCATAACGCTGAAATCAAACGTCAGCCTGTCGGAAGCAAGCCATCGTGCCGCCACCCTTCCGTTGAAGTACTCCTGATTATCAGTTCCACCAGCTGCATTTACGTTGTCGATGAAACCATCTATTTCCGAGTAATAGCCAACAGCTCGAAGAAAGAATTTATCGTCAACCAACGGTACGTTTATCGTTCCACTGATTTCTCTGGCCCCGAAATTTCCGAAACCGAGAAAGCCTCCCCCCTCGAACTCCGGCCCCGGCCGTTCTGTTTGAATGTTAATCGCGCCACCGAGTGCATTGCGGCCGAAAAACGTGCCCTGTGGGCCGCGTAAGACCTCGATGCTCCGGACATCCTGCAACTGGGGATTTGTAGTAACTGACTGAATGTTTAATTCGTCGACATAGAACGCGAAGCTACTATTCAAACCACCACCGATGTTGCTGACGCCGCGCATCGCGAGGCGATTCTCATTTCTCGTGCCTGTTTCCTCCAGCGATACGTTCGGAGTCCGTAAAACGTATTCGTTAATACCCTCTATTCCATTCCGGAGAATGCTTTCGCCGGAAAATACAGTGACACTGGTCGCAACGTCTTTCAGAGACTCGTCTCGGCGTCGCGCAGTAACGACAATCTCTTCCAAACCAATGTCAGCTATATCACCGTCCTGAGCGATTGCTGGAACAGATATTACAGGGCTCAGCAATACCATAACGGCTGCGACAGCTATCAGCGTGCTCACATTCAGATTACATGATCGCCCGAGTAAGAATTTGATAATTACAGTGAGTTTCATAAATGCCCCCGTCACCCTATTTTTTCCCAGTTGGTAAGCTTGGGATATTTCTTGATAGGTCACCTATTTGACCATCAAACACCGGGGAAATCAACCAGTCAGCGTGTATGTACTAGGGAGAACCATGTTTCCGACAAATCAATTAATGAAATGAGCAAAAGTAAAAGCTACAGCGAAAATCTTCCGATAGCACAAAAATGCCTGATTCCGATAGTCCGCGAAAACGCCGTTCCGTGCTCGCGTGGCTGACTAGCTCCACAAACATTGAAATAGTGCCTATCTGGATTAGGCGGAACACTGGGGTAACCAGGGTTAGCCGCTGATGCGTACCGAAACATCTACATGGACCACTATTTCCGTCATCTAGTTGTTGATCTGATCGAATAGCATTCCAGGAAAGTTGAGGTGAAATCCTAGTGCGATTGGGGCGTTCAAAGATGTCTGTTCCGGAACGAGTATCTGACTGTGAAAATTTCGATTTCCGTAATGCGTTCCAACATAAAAATTAAGAGCAGCCACATCAAAACGCTCTCCGGCCACATCACGCCCACGAAACAATGCCCCACCTGTCACAACCGTGTAGCTGGACGATATGCAGTTTTCTATAAAGATTGTTGGCAACAGCGAGTCAGCATACGACGTCGATAACGTTCTTGTCATGGCGAAATCGATACTGCCTGGAGCAATATTCCAGCTCTTTCTTCAAGACCCGGTGCTGTGTATCGAGGAACGTCTGACCTAGGTAAGTGCGGTCGGACAGGGCCAGTCACCATAGAAAGCAGACTTCGGCTAGGGAGCCTATCCGCTCAACATTTTTTCCGATTATAGTCATGACAAAACTGCTGGTGACCAGCGCAGAAGTTACTGCCAGACCAATCCCCTGGCCACGCCCGTGACAACAGCATGCACACCGACTAGCTCCCCCATGATCGCTCCTGATTGACCGGTACTAGTGAAGTCATCAACCACATTCTGATTTGTCAATGGTGGCGCTTTCCAAGCGTGCTCGGGCAACTTTGTTTGTCGGCGTCATTGGCATCTCATTGATGACTTTTAGTCGCTCGGGCCATTTGTACTTGGCGATTCCCGAATTAGCCAAGTAGTCACACACTTTTTCCAGCGTCACCTCGGTACCGGCTGCTGTTACCACATAAATACACGCTATCTCTCCAAGCACCTGGTCCCGGACCGGCGCAATCGCGCACTGAGCGATCTCAACATATCCACTCAATACTTCTTCGACCTCCAGCGGGTTGTACTTTACGCCACCACGGTTAATGATCTCTTTCGCTCGGCCAGTGATTTTCAGCGCTTCATCATTTCCAAGAACGGCCAGATCGCCGGTGAGAAACCAGCCGTCGTCTTCGAATGCTAGCTGGGTCTCGTCAGGTTTGTTTAGATATTCCTCAAAAACAGACGGCCCCCTAACTTGCAGGTGGCCTTCTTCGCCAGTCGAGACCGGCCTGTTATCATCATTGACCACCCGAAACTCCGTTCCTGGCGAGGGTTTTCCCGCGCTAGTCAAACGAAGATCGGGGGAGTCGGACGGCCTACCGTACGAACCCGCCTGAAGTTCTGTCATGCCCCATAATTGAATCACTACGCCATCATCAAGTAAGTCCTCGATCTCTCTGGCCAACGGCTCAGGAACAGCTGACCCCGAAAGGCAGACCAACTCGGCTGACTCAAACACTTCTTTGCGTAGCTCTCCGGACTCGATAGCCCCTGCAAAGTGCGCAGGTGCCGCGAAGATTGCAGTAGGCTTGTGGTCGCTTAGGAACTTTTGAAAAATGTCAGGATCAAAAGCTGGCATTACCACTAAAGTCGCACCCACAGAGAGGGACAAATTCACCGTAAACAATCCATATAGGTGCGTGTAGGCTGCAAGACACAAGGTGCGACTATGCGTTCCGAATTCCAGCTCGGAGGCCGCAACAGCTGCGTTGCCAAGAAAACCCTCGTAGCGATGCATCACTCCTTTTGGGTCAGAGGTCGTTCCAGATGTGTACAACAGGACGAAGTTTGTATCCGCAGTTGGTGGATCAACCAAGAGCGGTTCATTCGAAGTGAGCAATTCCGAGAAACTGCACATATCGTGATCAGGATTTCCAACCACAATAATGGATAGCTCTTTGAGCTCCGTGTCTCGAATTTCTCTGAACCACTCTGAGGGCTTGTAGTCTTTGAATTCACCAAGACAAATGGCCGCTCGCGCGCCACTGTCCGTCAGCAAATATCGAAGTTCCCGTTGGCGGTATGGCATGTGCAACATCTGCACGATGGCACCAATCCGGCAAATAGCCAGGTATGCGACCAAGAATTCGACCGAGTTCGGTAGTTGAATGGCGACGATGTCTCCCGGCCCAATTCCCTCGGAGACGAGACCTGCAGCTGTCGCGTTAACAGTTTCCCATAGCTCACCGTAGCTGATCTCTTGGTCACCGCACACTATCGCAACGGAATCGGGGCGCTCGCTTGAATGATGCCGAACCCAGGTCGATATTGTGTCTGCAGTCCTAAGCGTACTGTAAAGAACGGTGTTGCCACTTAAATCGCTTGAAACCATCAATCTCTCTCTTGGAAACACGTCATCAAACTATTGATTCATGCTCACTCAATTCTTGTTGGCACTTGCTGACGAGATCATCCAGCAACAAGTTAAGTTCTGCGCAGCTATCTGTACCCAAAGGCCCGAAGATGCTCTTCGACCATCTCGCGTGATCATCCACGACCGAGTTGAAATGCCTGCGCCCTTCTGCTGTTAGCGAAATTTGATAAGACCTCCGGTCGTTGGGATTGCTTCGGCGATTCACCAACCCATCCTCGATCATTCGATCGATGAGGCGAGTAATGCCTGAATGCTCTGCAAGAAGTTGTTTCGACAACACCCCCACCGTTACCCACTTATGATCAATCCTTGCCAGTTGTGAAAGAACATCGAATCGAGACATGCCGTGGCCATACCTCAAACGCATCCGCCGGGACATCTCTCGTTCAACAATGCGAAATGATCTAGCGAGCCGCAGCCAAGTGCGTAGCTCAACCGGGGACTCGGTAGGGTTCTTACTCTTCTGTTTAGCCTGTACCAATTTTTGCTCCAAATATATAAGGCTAGACAATATATGACATGTCAAATATTATTTCCACTAGGTCTCTGTTTTAACTACTAGGTGGCCCCAATCAAAAAAATCATAGTGATCGGTGGTGGCCCAGGGGGACTTTACTTCGCCCTGCTCACCAAGAAAGCAAGGCCAGACTGGCACATTGAAGTGCACGAGCAGAATCATGCCAACGATACATTCGGATTCGGTGTTGTCTTCTCTGACGATACACTTGACGAGTTCCTAGATAGAGACCCACAAAGTTACAATGCAATAGTCAATAGCTTCTCGTATTGGGACGATGTTGTTGTTCGAGTAAAAGGCCAGTCGATCCGATGCGCTGGCAATGGTTTCGCCGGGTGCTCGCGATTGACACTATTGAAAATATTGCACGAGCGATGCCGCGAGGTGGGTGTGAAGTTGCACTTCGAGTCAATGGTTGATGCGGCATCAATTACAGACCAATTTCCGAACGCCAGTATTATCGTCGCTGCTGACGGAATCAATAGTCAGATACGCGAACAATATAAAAAATCGTTCTTGCCAAAAGTCACCATGCAGCGCAATAAGTTTGTATGGATGGGCTCCACGCGACAGCTTGATGCATTCACCTACTTCTTCAAGGAAACGGCGTACGGCATAGTTATTGCTCACACCTACCAGCACGAACCCGGCATGAGTACGTGGGTGTTCGAAATGAGCGAAGAATGCTGGCAAACGCTTTCTCTGGATGGCAAGAGTGAGAAGCAGAGTGCCAATATACTCGAGGCAATATTTGACGAGGAACTTGCAGGCCACAAACTGATTACAAATCGATCATTGTGGCGGAACTTCCCGCGCATCTTCTGCGATTCTTGGTCGCATGAAAACGTTGTTTTACTGGGTGATGCCAAAGCGTCAGCTCACTTTTCTATAGGCTCAGGCACCAAACTCGCGATGGAATGTGCGATTTCGTTGTCAGATGCAACGTGTGCTCATCTTGATGAGGGATATGCAGCCGTATTTAAACAATACGATAGTGATCGTCGAGTTCCGGTCCAAATTACACAGCACAATGCCGACGTTTCACTAGACTGGTTTGAGCATGTTGAGCGGTCGTGGGATATGTCACCAACTCAGTTTGCAATGGTTGTAATGTCGCGCGCCAAGAGCATTACGTACGACAACCTGTTGCTGCGCGACGAACAGTTTGTAGACCGCGTTGAGACGGACTTTTATCAACGGTTGTTCGAAGAAATGGGCGTTGATTGCAGAAAAACACGACCTACGCCAATGTTCACACCATTCCAGTTACGTAATCTGCAACTTCCGAATCGTGTCGTTGTGTCGCCGATGGCGCAGTATTCTGCCGTGGACGGCGTGCCAACGGATTGGCACCTTGTTCACTACGGTTCGCGCGCAATGGGCGGCGCTGGTCTAATTTATACGGAGATGACCTGCCCGTCTGCTGAGGCGAGAATCACCACAGGTTGCACCGGCATATGGAATAACGAACAGGAACAAGCGTGGGCGAAAATCGTAGATTTCGTTCACACAAACAGCGCATCAAAGATATGTATGCAGTTGGGCCATGCAGGGCGTAAGGGTTCGACTCAAGTCGGTTGGGAGGAAATGGACCATCCACTCAACGCCGAAAACTGGCCGCTGATCTCGGCGTCTCCCATCCCCTATATTGAAGGCACGTCGCAAATTCCAACGGAGATGAATTCCGATCAGATGGAGGAGGTGTGTGAAAGCTTCGTCCAGGCAGCAATACGTGCTGATCGGGCTGGATTCGACATGCTGGAGCTGCATTGTGCGCACGGTTACTTGCTGGCGAGCTTTATTTCGCCACTCACTAACAAACGCACCGATGAATACGGTGGTTCTGTTGAGGGGCGAGCCAAATTCCCTCTTGAAGTGTTTACGGCCGTTCGTTCAGTATGGGATGCAGACAAGCCTATTGCCATCCGCATCTCTGCCTGCGATTGGCACGACCACGGAATCACAGAAGAGGAAGTCATACAGACTGCTCGGCTATTCGCGGCTGCCGGCTGCGACCTCATTGATGTTTCAACAGGTCAAACGGTGCACGAACAGGAGCCGATCTATGGCCGGATGTACCAGGCGCCATTTGCCGAAGCCATTCGGAATCTCTCCGGAATTGCAACGATGGCGGTCGGTAACATTACCGAACCTGCACAGGTCAATACAATTATTGCGTGCCGAAGAGCCGATCTTGTCGCTCTTGCACGACCGCACCTTTGGCACCCAAACTTCACTCAACACGCTGCCGCTTGGTACGGAGTGGACTCAATCCATTGTCCCAAGCAGTATCTATCCGGACATGATCAGATATTTAGAACCCAACAGGCCGCTCGCGCAAAGCTCGTTGAACTACAGGTACAGGCGAAACCAAAATCGCACCAGCCAGCCAATGACGAATCCGACGCCTGACAGCTGATGTCAAACGACGTTACTGAATTCCAGTGTCCCCGGGGGAAACAAAGCCCCATCCTCTACCACCATCTTCACTAACAGGCCAAAAGGCACGCATCGAGAGCCATAAGTTTCTGCCAATCGCTATAAAATTCTTCGACAAACCTGTGAATTCTAATGGTATCGATGTGGGTGAGCGGCTCACAAGGGTGTAGTGGATACCATTCTCCAGTATTGCACCAATATTGACGCCCTCCACATTGCGTATGATTCCGTCCTGAATAAAACATGCATATTCAAGCGACCTTCTATATGGAACGCGCTTCTCAACTTCCGTCGTGGTGTTTATGCAAGACTTAGCCCTTGATCTTCACGACCGCTTCGATCTCGACTGCCGCATCGAAAGGAAGCCCACCAACCCCTATCGCTGACCTTGAATGTCCACCTGCCTCCTGACCAAACACTTCGAGGATCAAGTCGGAAAAACCGTTGATCACTTTAGGAAAATTGTTGAATCTTGGTGCCGCATTCACCATCCCGAACGCACTTATCCAGCACTCAATGTTATCCAGGGTCTCCAGTTTTCGTTTCAAACTGCCCAGCATGGCGAGGCCAGTAGCTCGCGCGGCCGCAATTGCCTGCGTCTCCGAAACTGAGTCACCAACTTTCCCAAATGGAGCCAGGAGCGAACCATCGGGATTTTGTGCGATGTGCCCCGAGATATACGCAATGCGGTCGCACACTCGAATGGCTTCAAACGGTAGCTTGACACCAGGTGGTAATTTCGGAGGCGCCGGTAGTACCAGCCCCAGTTCTTCCAAATTCTCGTCATAAGACATCGCTTAAGCCCTAATGATTAGAAATACGTTCTCACCGCCGATACGACATTGTAGTCATCATCAACAACTGGAATAAGCTTCCACTTATCAAATGTCGTGCAAGGATGAGAAATTCCAAAGCAGACAAGGTCGCCCACCTCCAGTGGGCAATCGTCATGCACTGTGAGGTGGGCATGTTGATCGTTAACCTCAACGACCTCACCTTTTATAACGTCAGTCACCGGTTCTGAGTGGCTGCCGGATCTGAACCACCGATACAGGATAGGATTACCTGCATCCGTTCCAACATCTCGCTTGCCTAATGAGCAGATCACGCGATTTGGGTCAGGTCTCGACTGCACGACAGACCAAACCTCCAATGCCGGTTGCAAACCATCTTCACCTGCACGTGCACAAATATCAGCGGACCGTACTCGAAGTTTCTCGAATAGCTCGCGGTACATCCTGTGGTCGTGGGAGATGTAGCACCCACTCCGCAGGATGACTCGTGTTGGCATCCCGACTACTGACTCACATAAGCGTTCAACGACGACGTCATAGTGAGTTGATCCTCCGGCACTAAGCAACAAACTGGGCCCCGTGAGTAGACCCAGGCCATGTAGGAGTACGGCCGTCTCACCGAGTTCGTCAAGAAACGAGACTATACGATTCTGGAGCTGGTCTTCAGTTATCCCAGGCGTGTAAGCCATACCCTCAAATCCCTCAACACCGACAAGATTGAGAACGTCCTGATTCGCTGAAATCGCTTTAGCGACGGCAATAGTCTCTTGCTTAGATCGACATCCGGTTCGACGATTCGGAATTCCGATTTCGACCATAACCTGCAACCGTTTCGACGCGCCAACAGCGCGAAGCTCACGCGCAAGAATCTCGCACCCTGCAATAGAGTCCACCAGGCAGATGAACTCAAACTGCGCATCTCGTTCGAGCTCCGCGGCGATATACGCGATCTCGAGCCTTGTCACCATCTGGTTTGCGAGGAATATCCTAGATACTCCGGCATCGCGGTAGACGCGAACCTGCTGAACAGTTGCTGCGGTAATGCCCCACGCGCCATCAGAGAGTTGCAAATGAAAGATGTCCGGACACATCGTTGTCTTGCCATGAGGCGCGAACATGATTCCGTTACATTCGACGAATTGGCGCATCCATCTACTGTTATGGCGAAGTGTCGATTGCTTTAGCACCGCTACCGGAACGGGAAGATCACCTCGTAAAAGGTTCCAACCCTGAGTGCCAATATCGGCCTCGGTTACCGGGGTTGTATCGTAGGGAAGTCCCTTCGTCTTGCCATCGACGAACCTTGACTCGATATTCATGCTACATGTTCGCCGGCGTTGTGTCGGCGTGTATCGCCTGAAGCTGCGCTTTTGTATTTAGCCATCATTGCCTCCTTAGCAACTGCAACACGCTCAACTGCAGCAGCTTTTACGTGACCGTAGCCTCGAATATCGTCTGGCATTGATGCGACTTGGACCGCTATGTCGTAGTTCTCATTGTGCAGGCCGTCCAAAAGCACTCGTACCGTCCCCTTGTACTCTGTAATTTGTTGGCGCTCGCTCCTTCGCTCTTGGGTGTAGCCGAACAAGTCCATCTTTGTTCCTCGCAGGAACTTCAGCCGTGCGAGTACTCGAAATACGAACATGACCCATGCACCATACTCTCGTTTTCTGAGATAACCGTTTGCCCGGTCTTTTCGAGCAAGTAACGGCGGCGCCATATTGAATCTCAGACTGAACTTTCCATCGAAAGTCTTATGCAAGTCACGAAGGAACGATCCGTCTGTGTACAGCCTCGCAACTTCGTACTCATCCTTGTAGGCCTTCAATTTGAAGTAATTTCGAATGACGGCCTCGGACAATTCGTTTCGACCAGGCACCATGCTTGCCTCTGCTTTTCGAACCTCAGCGACAAATTCGGCATATTCTGTTGCGTACTCTTTATTTTGATACGCTTCAAGGTACTGAATACGCCTCTGATACGCTTCCTCTAGGTCGGAAGATAAATCCGTCTCAACGACTGATGATTGACCCGAAGTCAATAAATCAAACCTAGATGCATCAAACGCTGCTACACGTCCAAGTTGAAATGCGTTGTGATTAAATGAAACTGCAACGCCATTTAGTTCGATAGCTTTCAAAATAGACGCTTCGCCCAACGGGAGTAACCCTTTTTGCCAGGCAAATCCCACCACGAACATATTGGCAGCGATACTATCGC
Organism: uncultured Woeseia sp.; assembly: GCA_964630795.1. GTDB lineage: Bacteria > Pseudomonadota > Gammaproteobacteria > Steroidobacterales > Woeseiaceae > SZUA-117. The sequence goes on from CAZVWF010000007.1 coordinate 37,170, forward strand.
CCATGAGCGCCACCGCTTTACTTGTTGCACCAACAAATTCAACGTCGCTTCCCAACGCATCTCGTAACTGATTTGTCAGGCTCTCTGTCGGCAACTCGAATTCGCGATTCAATTGCAGCGCCGCAGTAGGAACCGGTTCGTCATTTATGACGGCTTTGGTATGACCCTTATGAATTGAACGGATCGATTGCTCGCTAGCGCTGACGACGAGATCGCAGCCGAGCAGGAGATCGGCATCTCCAGGACCAATCTCCACACTCGTAATCGATTCCGCATCTCGCGCGATGCGAAGGTGGCTCAAAACAGCGCCACCTTTTTGCGCTAAACCGGCCATATCATAGATTGACAAGTACTTGCCTTCTAGATGGGCAGCCATTCCAATAACGGCAGCAATCGTAACGACGCCTGTCCCGCCGATTCCATTAATCAGAATTGCATATGACCCATCTATTTCCGGAAATTCGGGACAAGGCAGATCCGCGTAAATATCGGCGCTAATAGTCTTTGAGGATACTTTTCGGAGTTCTCCTCCAATGACAGTGACAAATGAAGGACAAAAGCCATCGTTACAACTGTAGTCCTTGTTGCATGTCCACTGATCGATTACTCGCTTATTGCCAAATTCCGTCTTGCGCGTCTGAATACTCACGCAATTTGAGACAACGGAACAATCTCCGCAGGCTTCACAAACTGCCTGGTTGATAAACTGCCGTTTCGGCGGATCAGGATATGTCCCGCGTTTTCTCCGACGGCGTTTTTCCGCAGCACAGGTTTGATCATGAATCAGGACTGTAACGCCCTCAGTTTCGCGAAGCTCGCGCTGCAATATATCGATTTCAGACCGATGATGAACCGTTGTTCCCTTCGCAAAATTTGACTGCCCCTTGTATTTCCCCGGATCGTCTGTCGTTACAACAACTCGCTTTGCACCGAGTGCGAAACACTGTGTGCTGATTTGTTGTGGCGTCAGCTGACCTTCTACAGCCTGGCCACCGGTCATTGCAACAGCATCGTTGTAGAGAATCTTGTACGTGATATTTACGCCTTGAACCGCTGCCGCATGCAATGCGAGCAATCCCGAATGGCTGTACGTTCCGTCACCCAGATTCTGAAACCGGTGCTTGCCCTTGACGAAATGTGTCATACCGGCCCAGGTATGTCCCTCTCCACCCATATGAGTCGGAAACCGGGTCGAGCGGTTCATGTAGGCCGCCATCGAATGGCAGCCGATTCCGCCGACCGTAATGGAGCCTTCAGGAACAACCGTTGAACGGTTGTGCGGGCAGCCTGAGCAGAACCAAGGCATGCGTACGATTGACGGTGCTTTGGTATCCACCATTGGCGAAATTCTTCGCTCTATGCGGTTGATCGCTGATGCGACTCTCTCCGGCTCTATGTCCATCTTTATCAGTCTCGCACCAATTACATTGGCAACTGCAGCCGGCGTTGTGGTGCCACTAATTGTCCTCACGTCGTTGGCAAACTCATCACGTTGGCCAACAAGGCGGGGCCGAATGTCATCGGGCCAGTTTACGAGTTGACGTGCAATCTGCTGCTCGAGGATCGGCAGCTTCTCTTCGACTACTAAAATCTCCTCTTGCTTATCTGCGAAAACTGCAAATCCCTGGGGTTCGAGCGGCCATATCATGCCAACCTTGAACAGACTGATTCCCAACTCTTCGGCGTCACTGTGACTAATTCCAAGCAACTGCAAAGCACGACGCACGTCGTTATATGTTTTTCCCGCAGCGACAATACCTAGCCTCCTACGTTCAGAGACAATTGTGCAACGGTTTATTTTGTTACTTCGCGCAAACTCTTCAATCAGAGGCAGGCGTGCTGTGAATGCCATCCGCTCGGCATTCCGCGCTGCTTCAAGACCACTGCCTGGCGGAATGTTGAAGTGCACCTGCGAATCACTAGTGAGACTTGGGATTACCGGCGGATCACTGATAACGTCGAGGTTCACCGTGCCCGTTGCTTCAATCGTCTCATTGACTACCTTGAGCGTTACCCAAGCACCGCTATAACGAGATAATGCCCAACCCTGCAGTCCATACTGCAATATCTCTTGTGTATTTGATGGGTAAAACACAGGTGAGCCGTGCGCAATCATTTCTGGCTCGGAACTGTATGCAACAGTCGATGACTTTGCCGTATGATCGTCACCCGCCAGTAACAATACACCGCCGTTGGGTGATGCCCCGTAAAAGCTACCATGCTTCAACGCATCACCAGACCGAAAAACACCCGGCCCTTTCGCGTACCACAACGCAAATACTCCATCGAACGCTTTGTCTATCTCACCTTCAAGCTGCTGCGTACCCCAGACTGCGGTTGCTGCCAAATCCTCATTCACGCCGGGTTCGAATACTATAGAAGTATCTGCCAAGTACTTTTTCGCTCGGCCGAGCTCAAGATCAAACGTCCCGATCGGCGATCCACGATAGCCGGTAACATATCCGGCACTATTGAGTCCATTTGATGCGTCGCGTTCGTGCTGCATCAGCACAAGACGAACTAATGCCTGATTTCCGGTCAGATAAACCCGTCCGGTGTCGAGCGTATACTTGTCGTCCAGTGTTGCCAGAGGAAAACTCTTATTTTTGTCGGCCGCCATCACTTCAATAGGTCAATTTGCATAGTTACTGACTTCGGATTATGTGTTGGATTACCAAAGTCTTGGGTGACAACACAGTTCAGTATGGCGTACGTTTTCCCTGATTTCAATGTCGGCAGACCAACGCAAAGCAGTATACTCGCATTCTGGACCCAATAATTGGTTTGCCAAACACTTGGAACTTGAAATGCATTTTTTGTGAGCGCAAGATTGTCTGAACTTTCGGAGGTTATGGTCATGTCAAAGCAAACATCTTTTAGTGTCATTGCCGACAGTACGCCAGAGGATTGGGACATTATTATGCGCTCGCAATATGAGCACTCGCGGGGGTTGGTCGACAGAGTTATTGACCACATGAAAATATTAAGTGGCGGTCATGGTGGTTATCCTGTAAATCGGCTTGAGCATTGCCTGCAAACCGCAGAGCTGGCCGCGGAGGATGGCCGAGACGACGAGTATGTCGCCTGTGCCTTGCTGCATGATATTGGTGATACTTTGGGAATATATAATCACTCCGACGTAGCGGCGGCCATCCTAAAGCCGTTTGTATCTGAGGCAAATCACTGGATGGTAAAAAATCATGCTGTCTTTCAAGGTTACAACTTCTTCCATATGATCGGTCTTGACCGAAATATGCGGGATAAGTTTAAGGATTCCCCCTACTACGACAAAACGGAAGAATTTGTCATGAAGTATGACAATCCGGCATTTGACGCAAATCGGAAGGCGCCGAACCTAGATCATTTTCGCCCAATCCTTGAGAAGGTCATGGATCACCCAGTGAATGGTCTGTTCCCGGAAGTAATCTCAGCCCATGAGAAAAAATGGGCAGAAGGAAAGCAAACCTAGAACACTTCAAATAGCACAGAAGCGCCTTGGCACCACCGATGTATTTGATCACTATGCCGAAGCGATTCCCGTGGTTGCCGAGCCGCTCCCGGCAAACTCTGGCTTCAGTTCCGCCAAGCCATCTAGTGTTGTGCCGACCGATTGCCATCACCAGCAACCAGCGCTTAAATCAGGCTTTTCTCGCCGGTCGAATTGTCAACTCGTCTCATTATCACCCGCACAGGAATGATTACCTTAGCGGGAAACTCGTTTTCGACGACACACGCATATCGCACTTGGCTCTGCAGACATTGCTCTTATTGAACCTCTTGAGACTTGCCATAGCGCTGCACTACCGTTTCGGCAATATTTCTTTATCGCTATAAATACTTCTGGCCTTTCACATAAGCATTATCTTTTTGTCGTTGAATTATCGTTATTGACTGAGCCCGGCGGCTATTTAACCTTGTGTTTGTTCCAACACATTTTAGTTAGCAGCAATTACAATCGCCCTCAGACCGGGCGATCAATATCGATTTACGGTCGACACCGCAAACTTAACTGGAAGTAATGATAATGTGGCCGTAAGGCATGCCATATTTCCTCCCGGCCCGCCGATTTGGCCTGCAATACCAGTGACCACGTCTTCCAGGTCGTTCGAGATCAGTGCCGGATTTCGCGTCAGCAGTGCATCAACAACATGGTCGACCAGGCCATCGGATCTCATCAGGTTAGAGCTTCCTCAAAATACTTTGATGAACCTGTACGTGCACTATCTGCTTATACAGCAGAAATCATTCTTTACGATTCCTTCTATAACGAGACATTAATGTCGCATAGTGGTCCTCTAATCAGGCTGCCTCGATCTGAGCAAAACCAATACTATGCGTCTTCGCCTATGTCTTTGTTTTGCCAAGTGTTGGTTGATAAACTACCTATCCCTGACCATCGACCAGTCGAATAGGAGCTAGAAATGCGGCGTCGCGATTTTCTATTGAGCACACCCGCGATGGCGATCAACATGGTGGTCCCCGAACTCGCTATCGCAGGCCGCGACTCAGCCAATGCATTGAATGAATTGGACGATTACATGGTCGATCTCATGCAGCAACATCACATTCCCGGGGCTGCTGCGATTATTGTCAATCAGACAGAAATACTCTGGTCCGGTGCCTGGGGTTGGTCCGATCTTAAAAACCAAATTCCGATGGGCGTGGATCGCATTCAAAATATCGGCTCAATTTCGAAGACGGTGGTTGCATCGTCGATAATGCAGCTTGAGGAAATTGGTCTTCTTGATATTGACGCAGATATCAACGAGTACCTTGACTTCAGTATCAGAAACCCTGACCACCCCGACATTCCGATAACGGCACGGCAACTCATGATTCATACTTCGTCATTACGCGATGGAAGTGCTTATGTTGATGCCTATGCTTGCGGTGACCCTCGGCTGTCTTTGCGCGCCTGGGTCAGAGCATTTTTCACTCCGGATGGTGCATTCTACAACGCCTCAGAAAATTTCGAATCATGGGCACCCGGCGAGGGCTGGCGGTACGCAAATCTGCCATTCGGTATACTGGGTCTACTGGTTGAAACGGTTTCCGGCATACCGTTCGATATCTACTGCAAAAGAAACATATTCGCGCCATTGGGCATGCGATCTACTAGCTGGATGATTTCGGACCTCGATGAGAGTCTGTTTTCAGTTCCATATTCCTGGGTCGAAGACGGTGTAGTGCGTGGCGCATCCTGGGGCGGAGTAACTTTAGGCCGGATTACGCCGGAAGGCCCTACCCGGGACGTTCCCCAACCAAATGGTTTGCAACCCAACTGCTTTTACAATCACGCAAATTATCCAGATGGGTTTTTACGAACCACTGTTTCGGATCTGAGTCGCTACTTGCGAGCTCACCTTAATGGCGGACAATTTCAAGGCGCTCGCATTTTGCGGGCCGATTCTGTTTCGCGAATGTACGAGCCACAGGACCTGCCTGATGATGACAATGGCGAAAGAACTTTTGGGCTTACGTGGTACGCCCTCGGGCAATCTGAGAGCCAAACTCTGTGGGGGCATGGCGGTGGCGATCCAGGTGTAGGTACCGGAATCGTATCTCTCCGGGAAGACGGCCTAGGAATCATATTCTTCCTGAACACCGGAATGACGGGGTCCCCACAACCCATTCTGGAACGATTAGTTACAACAGCAAAGTCGATTCGCAAGCAATGACTGCTCGATGACGTGGAGCAGTGCGAAGAAAATCAGGGCAAGTAAAGGAATCGAAATTTTGAGACAAACATACGCGCATGCAAGTACAGTTTGGGCCATCATTTCTCTGGCAGCACTGTGCTCAGCTTGCTCACCTGAACCTGCCTTTTATGACATTCTAATAAAAAACGGGACTGTAATTGACGGTTCCGGCGATCCACGGCAACTGTCCGATGTCGGAATTCGTGCTGGCCACATAGCGTTCGTCGGCACTGCCAATCAAGCCGACGATGCTACTATCGTTATAGATGCAAGCGGCCTGATAGTTGCACCGGGCTTTATTGATGTACACAACCACACACTAGACGTTGTCCTCGACGACCGATGGTCGGACCCCCACCTAAACTCTCAGTACTTGACTCAAGGTGTGACCACGATGGTAACCGGCGCTGACGGTTATTGGTCTCCTCGGCAAATCCGAATTATCAAGCAACGACTGTCGAACTTGGGCTCCGGCGTAAACTATGCTTGTTATGTCGGTCACAATGGCATCCGTTCTGAAGTCATGAAAGATGACCAGAGACGTGAGCCAACGCAGGTCGAATTACAGGAGATGGTACGGCAAACGGGGGAGGGCATGGAGGAAGGTTGCGTCGGACTGTCAACTGGGCTGATGTATCACCCAGGTAGCTTCTCAACGACCGAAGAAGTAATCGCACTTGCAAAGGAGGTCTCAAAATACGGCGGTACCTACGATTCACACGTTAGAGATCCGGCAAAAAACCTTATTGATTCGGATCGCGAAGTTATTCGCATCGCCGCCAATGCCGGGATTCCAGCGAAAATTGCACACCTGAAAGCCGTCGGTCGGGAGAACGAGGGCGCTCTTGCCGAAGTGATTGGACTCGTCCAGGCCGCACGCGCGGGCGGACTTGACATCGTTTCGGACCAGTACCCTTACGATGGCGCTGGCGGCCTGACTAACCTCGGAGAACTCGTTCTGTTTCCCGGCATACAGAAGCTATATCAGACTGGGGACACGGCCCTGATAATGCAAGCCGTCAAGGACGCACTTGCGGACACCTCGCAGCGTGGCGATCTCAAGCATTGGTCCGAAAACGGTGTCGATGGATCGTTTAGCTGGCTGGGTTCACTCGGGTATGGCGCTTACCGAATCCAGTATGCAGACGACTATCCTGAAATTGTAGGTCGGAATTTTGAACGACTCGCCGAGGAGCATGGGATCGATCCGTTTGATCTACTCGCCAAACTCTTGCTGGACTCAGATCAGCCCATCTGGTTAACGGGATCGATCAACGAATATGACCTTCAGACGCTGATGCAACAACCGTGGAATATGATCGCTAGTGACGGATTCTATGTGCCGGCCGAAGGCGCTGACGTAGGCATACACCCCAGGGGAACAGGAACATTCCCCCGATTCCTCGGCCACTACATACGGGACCTCGGTCTACTCTCGCTGGAACAAGCCATTCACAAAATTACGGCCTTTCCCGCTGATCATCTAGGTTTTCCTGATCGCGGAAAAATTGATGTTGGTATGGTCGCTGACATTACTGTGTTTGATCAAGACACTATCATTGATCGCTCAACATGGTTGGAACCGACCCTATTCTCGGAGGGAGTTCACTTCGTAATCGTAAACGGTCAAATGGCTGTTGAAGACTCCGAAGTTACAAACATTACAGCCGGAACGTTTGTTTTCCGAGACAACTGCAATACACGGCCCGACGAATGTAGTCCCAGCAGACCGTAAACCAAAGCATATTAAAATGAAGAATCCTTGGCTTCTGACATGCACTCTGTGTTTACTGACAGCTATTGAGATCCACGCTTCCACAGAGTTTGAAAATCTCGACAAACTGGTAGATGAAATCATGACGGTCGAGTTGGACAAACGTCAAGTTCGCGGTGGTGCGATATCAATTGTGATTGACGGTCGGTTGGTACTTTCTCGAGGGTACGGTTTCGGCGATGCTGCAGGTGCAAATCCTGTTTCAGCAGATCACACGATTTTTAGAATCGCTTCTGTATCAAAGCTTTTCATTGCAACATCAGTAATGCAGCTTGTTGAACTAGGACATCTTGATCTCGATGCCGACGCCAACGAATACTTGGCTGGCTCCGGATTGCAAATTCCGAACACATTCGGCAAAGCAGTTACCCTTCGTCATTTGCTTAGTCACTCTGCCGGTTTTGAAGAAGCAAAAAACGGTTTCTATAGTGATAAAAAGGATTATCCGCTCACACTGACTGAGTTTCTTATTAGATTTCAGCCTAAGCAAGTCCGGGAGCCTGGCCTCCTTTCGTCCTACTGCAACTGGTCATCTACAACTGCTGCTCTTATCGTCGAGCGTGTATCTGGCATGCCATTTGAAGAATATGTGCTGGCAAACATCTTCTTACCGCTCGGTATGAGTCAGAGTACATTTGAAGAGCCGCCGCCGACACGACTGGCAGCTAAGCTTGCAAACGGCGTTCAAATCCGCAACGGCGAATATATTGATCGCAAGTTCGACTACATCTTGTCACCGGCTGGCTCTATGTCGTCCACTGCGGCAGATATATCAAAGTACATGATCGCAGTTCTCGATGCAGATAATGAGAAGCACAACAGGATCCTCGACGCTACGTCCTTTGACGAATTGTTGACTCCAGGAATTCATCCGCACCCAGAATACCCAGGCGTCGCAGTTGGATTCATCGAACGGGAAATTAACAATTACCGACTATTCGGTCATAACGGTGTTGTCGCCGCTTTCCGTAGTTTACTGACGCTTGATAGGACTAACCGAATTGGCATTTTTACCGTTTTCAATGGAAATAACGGAGCCGCGATTGCGGATCGAATCGTAGAATCATTTTACGACCAGTATTTTCCCTCGACAGCGATGGCTGATCAGGCGGTTAGTCCAGGCGATTACCTTGATGAGTTCGTAGGGAACTACCGACCAGCAAGACTCAACGTGTCAACATTCTCGAAGGTTTCGGCATTATTTTCGCCTGAGATTCAAGTAAGGAGGTCCGAAACTAGTGATCTGGTAGTTACTTCTCGACTCGGTGCTTTCCACTACGTAAGCACTGGAGGTGACGTTTTTCGACGGGCTGGTGGCGCAGAAAGAGTTGCCTTTACTCGTTCCGAAAAGGGAGATATTGCATATTTTCTTGATTACAACCAGGCCACAAAACCGGCGATAAAGCTCACCTGGTGGGAGGAAGCTGAGCTTCATCGAGCGGTATTGCTTATTTCTTTCGTAGTTTTCGCGATTGCGATATTTTACAAAACTTACAAGCTAAACAAAAACTTCGCATCGAATAAACCCGTGTTGATAACTGATCGTTTTATTGCGGCTACTCTCCTAGTCTTGTTGGTATTTTGTGTGGGGATGTTTTTGTCGATAGATGCAGATGGCGATGCGTTTGGTACAGGTTGGTCGATGCAAGTACTAATATTGTTAACACTGCCCGTTATAGGCGGATTACTCACAGTCTTTTCCGGCGCATGTGTACTCGCAGATTGGCTCGACAATAGCCTTACGCTGTCTGCAAAAATAATTCATACCATGCTAGTACTTTGTGCCATTACATTTTTGGCCGTGCTCTACTATTGGAACGCACTTGTTTGGCAGGTCTAACCCACTATCAATGCTCAAACGGCGTTCTGGATGCGGGGGCACCTAGGTTACGGCGACCTGTTTCGTAAACTCGGGGCTATCCCATTCCCGCGTATTGATGACATCCAGGATTGCGGTCGTCGCATCGAAAACATCGACAAATCGTGTATACAATGCGGGCAGTCCGAACCGCATCGTATAGGGCGCTCTAAAGTCTCCAACAATGCCCCTCTTAATCAGGGCTCTAACGATTGCGTATGAGTTTTCGTGTTCAAACGATACTTGACAGCCCCTCGATTTTGAATCACGTGGACAACCGAGGTGGATTTTTGCCATTTTCGGAGCGGCCAGCAACCGCTCTATAAAAAGATCACCGAGCAGCCGGGATTTGTTTGCGAGTGCCTCGATTTTTAGATTTCTAAACATCTCAACACCATTCTGCAAGGCGATAAGTCCCAATGCAGGCGGGGTTCCCGACTGAAATCTTGCAATTCCTTCAGCTGGTTCATACAGAGAGTCAAAAGCGAATGGGGCCTTGTGCCCCATCCATGCAGCAATCGCTGGCAGAGCCTTACTTTGAATTTCCCGTCTTACGTAAATGAAAGCTGGCGCACCTGGCCCGCCGCAAAGATACTTGTAGCCACAACCGACTGCAAAATCGACACCACAATCATTTAGAGCAACCGGAATTGCACCTGCACTGTGCGATAAATCCCACACTACAAGACTGCCTTGCTTATGCGCAGTCTTTGTCAAATGCTCCATATCAAATATTTCGCCAGTCTTATAATGCACGTGGGTCAGCACCAATACGGACACGTCATCTTTAAGCGCTTCAGCAATATTGTCACGGCTAACCGCTCTAACTTCCAGGTCGTCGCGAAACTCTGAAATACCTTGTAAAACATACTCATCGGTTGGGAAATTGCCGTTCTCGGTCAGTATGACTTTTCTGCTGTCGTTCAACTGCACCGCGGCGGAAACGACTTTAAAGAGGTTGACCGACGTCGAATCCGCAAACACAATTTCGCCAGCACTGGCACCGATTAGAGGAGCAACCGAGTCACCGAGTTTGAATGGAAGATTGATCCAGTCACATTCCATCCAGGCGCGTATGCCTCTGCTCCCCCAACCGTCTCTCACGTTGCTATCGAGGTGAGTCAACGTTGACTTTGGTGGCAACCCCAACGAATTGCCATCGAGATAAATCTCGCCAGGAACAGTTACATATCGGTCCCTAAACGCCGCAAACTCGTCTTCGCCATCGAGATCTTCATAGTAACTACGATCATTGATACGCGTTTGGTCAATCAAAATCCTCACCAAGCCTGTTGCGTACCGTAAGTAACTCGGGAAAGAAAGTGATGTCGAGTGCCTTAACAAGGTACCCTACTCCACTACTACCACCCGTGCCTCGCCGGGTACCAATCAGGCGTTCTACCGTCTTGAGATGATGAAACCGCCATTTCTGAAAATGGTACTCGATGTCAACAAGCGTCTCACCAAGACGATACAAGTCCCAATTCTCCCTGTATCTTTTGTAGATCTCATACCATACTGACTCGACTTCGTTACTATGTTCATACGGCCCTGATTTGTCGCGGTCTAGAATTTCCTTTGGTACGTCTTTCCCCCAGCGTGAAAGTAGTGCCAAAACTTCATCGTAAAGACTAGGCTTATTCAAAACATCGATGAGTTGCTCTTGAATTTTCGGTTTATTTTCCTGGGACTTAATGAGTATTTCATTCTTATTTCCCAGTATGAACTCAAGCATGCGATATTGGTACGACTGGAATCCTGAACTCCCTTTAAAGCCATCGGTCTCCCGAAACTCGAGGTACTTGACGGGCTCCAATGTTACAGCCACTTCCCAACAGTTGATTAACTGCTGCTGAATGCTACGAATGCGCTCCAATGTGGGTGCGCAATGTGCGAGATCATCGTTTCGCAAATATGTATCACGCAAATACGTCAACTCGTCAATCAGAAGCTTGATCCATAATTCGGATATCTGATGGACCACGACAAACATAAGCTCATCATGTTTTCCTATCCACTGTCTTTCCTGCAAAGAGAGAAAGATATCGAGGCTCAAAAACTCCGCATAGTCGTTCTTGTGATTCCAGTGAATATCCTCGTCAGAAACGTCGACGGATGTCTTTTTGTCAATTGAGTTTATCGGCCTAGCCTCATACAAAGATCTCGATAGATCACGCCCCCTCGATACCTATGATGATTTTCGCAAACCGAGAATACTGCGTGCTTCGGCTGGCGTTGCGGTATCGAAACCCAACATGTTGACCATATTCTTTGCCTGTTCGACAAGCTGCCCGTTCGTCGCGAAGACCCCTTTACTCAGATAAAGATTGTCTTCGAGACCGACGCGCACGTTGCCGCCCATCAGCACGGACATAGCGGCTACGGGAAATTCCATTCGCCCGATTCCCATCGCGGTCCAGTGAGCATTGGACGGAATTTTGTCTCTCATATACAGAATTGTCTCTGCATCGGCAGGTGACGCCCAGTTTACGCCAAGGACCATTTGATAAAGTAACTCACCTGGTACCAGCCCTTCTGAGACCATTTGATTCGCGAATAGAATATCGCCAACCTCGAATGCCTCCAATTCCGGTTTCACTCCCAAGTCCCTGAAGAGTTCCGCCATCTTTCGAAGAGAGCGCGTTGTGTTCAGGTAGACGTAATCGTGTCCACCTTCTACCTGGTTACCGGTTACAACATCCAATGATGCGATTTCTGGACGACATCTCTCAAGATGCTCAACTCGTTGCTCCGGCAAAAGTACGACTGATTCTGGCAGCCCCTTAGACTCGTCTTCCGGGTCTGGCAGAAAGAATGCTCCGAAGCCGGCGGTCAGGTTGAGGACTATATCGTGCGAACTTTCCCGAACCCGGTCGACGACTTCAACAAATTTTTCTGTCTCATGAGTCCCGAGCTTCGTTTCTAAATCCCGAACATGAATATGCGCTATAGCAGCACCGGCCGCGGCAGCTTCTATTACCGAGTCGGCGATTTCTTGCGGCGTTACAGGAAAAGAAGGGTGATTTTCGTTGAAAGGTGCGTTCCCCGTCACAGCACAAGTAATGATAACTTTCCTGCTCATGATAGTGTTTTATTATCCAAGTGATGGAAGATAAAATGGTATCATAATCAAGTAGGCAATCAAGTGCTGTATTGGTCATGCTTGGGAGGGTGGGCACGCAACCCGGCTCTCGTCCGCCAACAAGTTTCCGTTCGTTGTAGACCATTGGAGTGATCATGCGCGTTATTGTATTGGGGGCCGGTCTTCTTGGGATTGTGTCAGCGTATTATCTCCGCAAACACGGCCTCGATGTTCATGTCGTCGAGAAGGAAATGGCGCCTGCGCAAGGTGCCAGTTTCGGGAACGGAGGGTATTGTCAGAGTAGTATTCCTGACCCGTGGAACGCACCTGGTTCGGCTGGCGTTTTGTTCAAGTCTCTTTGGCGCTCGGCCACACGAAGAGGTGACAACTCACCAGTGAGCATGTCTCTGACATCGATCGGCAGTTTCGCAGGTTGGGGAAAGAAATTTGTTGATAACTCGGACCCCGAAACCTACCTCAAACACACAGTAATAAATTGGAAACTTGCTCAATACTCGAAGCAATCGTTGAGACAACTTGAAAATACTGAGGCACTCAACTACTCATTTAAAAAAACTGGTGCCTTAATGATTGCTCGCGATAGAACAACTTTTGAACGATACAAGGTCATTGCCGAGCAAATTAGTACGCTAGGTGTAGCTATACGCATTCTCGATCGAGTTGAATTGATTGACATTGAGCCAGCTCTCGCAATGGTAAGCGATGACTTGGTCGGTGGGATTCATTTACCGAACGATTGCGTCGGCGACTCTCAATTGTTCTGCGAACAAATAGCCGCGGTGTGTAAGTCGATAGGTGTCGAGTTCAGTTACGGGCAGGCCGCAACGCAGATTATCAAAAGAAAGTCTAACTTTATTGTCGAATACGACATTGGAACAATCGAATCCGATCTTGTCGTGGTCACCGCAGGAACTGCATCCGTGGATTTATTACGGTCACTTGGAATTCGATTACCTATTGTTCCAGCAAAAGGATACACACTAACGCTGCCCTTAGATGTTTTGGACAATCCACCGACTCACATCATCGGCGATCTGAGCACGCACATCGGTGCCGTGCCACTGGGCAACAGCTTCAGGCTAGCCGGAGTTGCAGAGTTTGTTGGGATAAAGCGTGGCGTTTCTGATAAACGAACCAGGTACCTTGTCAAACACTTTGGTCGGTTGTTTCCCCAATATGCAGATGTCGATATCCGGAAATACAGTGACTTATGGTATGGATTTCGACCGCTTAGTGCAGATGGTCTACCATTTATCGGTCAAACTAGGGTCGCAGGAATCTATGTTAACACCGGCCATGGAGGGCTGGGTTGGACGCAAGCTGCTGGATCATCTCGAGCGCTAGCCGATTTGATAGCCGGACAGCAGCCGTCAATTGGCCTCGGTGATTTTTCGGCTTGTCGATTTAGTGATTAAAAGAATCCTCTACCGCCGAAAACCATCTTGCCTTGAGTTAACACCCGGCATTCGCAGATCAGGTCCGTGCGTCCAATCCCTGTTGAAGGCGATCCAATAGCTTCACTAATCGTTTTGTATCTCTCTCTCCAAGCAGGTCCTGTATTTTGGACTCCGTCCGGCTTACTTCTTCTTGAATTTTGTCATATGCCTTGATGCCAGATTGAGTCATCTCAATGCCGTACGCACTCCTGTTGGCACTGGACTTCTTACGTTTAACCCACTTTTTCCGCTCAAAGAAATCGATTATTGGTGTCATTGACGATGGGTCAATACCCACGGCATCAGAAAGTTTGCGTTGCGTCTGGCCTGAATTGTTTCGAATCAACTTCAATGTTCGCCATTGAGTGAGATTAATCGTCATTACCGGTGAATAAGTTTTCGAAGTCAGCAACTGCACGTACGCATAATAGGCCTCTGTGAGATTGTGGCCTACATTATTCTCATGCAAGTGGGCAGCAAACCCGGCCGTCTGTTTCCGACCCCTAGTCTCATATTCAATTCTTGCCATTAATCGTATCCCTTTAAACTGTTCAATAAAATTCTGCTGACCATTGAGCTATTTGGACGTGGCTCCGGCGTTGCAGTTCGAGACACTATCGAACTTTACAATATTAGTCATGCAATTGCTGTTTTATCAATCTACCTGTGCGACGATCTGCGCGCAGACCCGGAAACGTGGCGATTCATCACAAAGTGCGGTATCTTCAAACACTTGGAGGTATAAACACCTTTCGTGGTCTAAGGGAATTACAATGAATCGACAGATCCAATCTATTTCTCTTGTTGTCATTTTCCTGCTTGATGCGGTTCACCCGAGCGTCACATTAGCACAATCTCCTGCCGAATCAGTGTCGGTCAAAAGCACTTTGAAACTTCTCGATAGCTGGCTGGATTACCAAGTTGCCAAACAAGGTCTACCGAGTGTATCTATGGGCCTGGTTTTCGACCAAAACCAAATTTGGACCCGCAGTGTCGGATATGCCGATATTGAGAAGCTGCGAGTTGCCACGCCAGACACAGTCTACAGCGTATGCTCAATAACCAAGTTGTTTACAGCCATATCTGTAATGCAACTTCGAGATGATAACGCCTTAGATCTGAATTCGAATATTGAGAAACTATTACCATGGCTCAATATTCAGCGAACTAAGCCGTCAAGTGCACCGATCACGCTCGCTGGTATATTGACCCATTCTTCTGGGCTACCAAACGACTTAGCGAGCGATTACTGGACAGCGCAAACATTCCCGAACGACGATGAGTTTAGAAATGGCCTCTCGGATGTGAAAACGCTTTACCCAGCCGGCAAACATGAGAAGTACTCTAATGTTGGCTATGTCATTGCCGGTTACGCGATTGAAGAGGCGTCAGGTAGTTCGTACGCGGAATATGTGCAATCCAATATTCTGGACCCTCTGGATATGCGGGATACATATATGGAGTTAACCGTTTCAACCGCATCAAGCAACTGGGCTACAGCATACGGCGGGGGTGGCAGACACAATAAACGTCAAAAAATACCAACTTTTCAAATGAAAGGATTAGCAGCATCAGCCGGAATGGCCTCCACCGTTAATGACATGTCTAAGTTCATAAGTTGGCAGTTTCGTCTCCTCAATTCTAACCAGAACGAGATATTGAGCAAAAGTACGCTGCAAGAGATGCACCGTGTAAGTTGGTACAACCCTGGTAAGGAAGCTCATCGCGGGTACGGGTTCAGTGTGATGGATTTGGATGGGCGACTACTTGTTGGGAAGGATGGTGGATGTCCAGGCTATCTATCTCTAGTGATACTTGACCCGGAGAGTAAGCTAGGGGTCGTTGTTATGACCAATGGCATGGGAACGGATGTTTGGAACTTTGCACGTGGTGCATTCGAAATGGTCGGGCCGGCTATGGATGAGGCGGCTCGCCCTCAGTCGGCAGAAGTCCTCGTATCGGACATAGACCTAAAAAAGTTTGAAGGCGTATATCGCGCTACTCCATCCAACATTGAGGTTGCGGTTGTAGCTCAGCAAGATCATCTTGTTGGAATAAGCTTAACGTCAATGTCTCCGGCGGCCTCCCTGTTTCGATTGAAGCACGTTGGAGAAGGTCGCTTCGCTCAAATAGAACTTGATGGAAAGACTGCCGGATACATCGAGTTTGAGTATTCCGACGATGGAACAGTATCTCGCTGGCTCGAGCTTGGCGCTGCAATGATCAAAACACACTAAGCCTCGCATGAATCGTTGGTTGAAAGTCTGGATCGTTCCTGGTGCTGTCTACCAATCGGTGACCATTGGTGGTGGCTACGGTATCGGCAGAGAGGTAATTGAATTTGTTAGTCACGCAGGTCCGAAAGGGGGTGTAGCTGCTGCATTTTTGATCGCAATCCTCCTGACGGCGATACTTGGCATGACCTTTGATCTCGCGCGACGAATGCAAGTTTATGACTACAGGCTCTTCATGCGCGAACTACTCGGACGAGCATGGGTACTCTATGAAGTAGTTCTGGTCATTGCATTGGTGCTTGTATTGGCCGTATGTAGCTCGGCCGCTGGCCAGATTGTCAAAGATCATTTGGGATGGCCGGTTCAGACTGGTGTCGTCGCCTTGCTCGCTATCGTTGTTCTACTGACCTATCACGGCCGAGAGTGGATCGAAAGGACACTGACCTTCTGGAGCGTACTAATCACCATCTTGTTATTTGTTTACGTTGCTGCAGTGATGTCGCGAAACCACGCCGAAGTTTTCAGTGCATTCAAAGCATCGTCCGTAATGTCAGGGTGGTGGAAAGGACCAGCGTTATTCGCCCTTTACAACACTTTTGTGGTGCCAACGCTATTGTACTCCGCTGCTCATATCCGCACGAGGGCGGAGGCATGGGGCGCTGCGACTATCGGGGGGGTGTTGGGCGCATTACCAGCACTTCTTTATCACTTGTCATTTATGCCAGGATATCCCGAGATACTTGAAGAACCGCTGCCTACTATGGCAACCATCCAATCTCTTGGTCTTCCAATTCTCCTCGTCGTCTACCTGATTCTGTTATTCGGAACGATCGCGCAGACAGGAGCGGGTATTCTGCAGGGAATCAACGAGCGAATTGAAAACTGGTGGCAAGCTCGAACTGGCAAATCAATTGGAAAACTGAAACGTGGTGGCATTGCCGGGGGAACAATACTCGTTAGCTTGGGGCTTTCCAGTTTCGGTGTCGTCGCATTAGTGGCTAAAGGATACGGGTCCGCTGCATGGCTTTCTCTCGGTGTCTACATCATGCCGCTATTCACCGTCGGACTTTGGAAGTGTTTTCTGGCCAAGCCGAAGGAGTAGCATTGCTGGAGTCGCCTCGCAAGCCTTCCAGTACGACCCGTATCTTCTATTCGGCGGAATACTGGCGGCGGGTTTCTCGGCGAATAACTTGTATCGATTTGTCGGTGCTGCTTTTTTCATAGTCAGCACCGTTCCTATTCAAGTAAAAGATATGATTCCCTTGTTTAAACAGTTTTATTGGTCCGACTTCTACTGACAGCGAAAAATTACCGACCAAACGCGTTTTCCAGGTCTTCAAGGATGTCATCGATGTGCTCAAGGCCGATGTGCAATCGCACGATGTTCTGACTACGCTCAATGCCAACGTCGGTGTGATAGGTCGATGACTTCACGGTTTTCGCCAGGCTTTCAAAGCCGCCCCACGAACTACCGATACTGAAAAGCTGCAGCCTGTCGAGAAAGGCGGTGACATTGAAGTCGCCGCTGAAAACCACCGTAACGAGACCGTTCGATCCTGTGGCGTCACGCTGCCACGTCTTGTGTCCGGGGTGCTCCGGTAAATCGGGGTGCAACACACACGTTACTTCATCTCGCGCTTCGAGCCAGCGAACTACCTGCAGCGCGTTTTCCTGGTGGCGCTCCATACGCAGGTTCAACGTGCGCATGCCGCGCAGCGTCGCATAAGCCTCGTCCGGTGCGAGCGTCTGGCCACTGGTCAGCACTGCTTTCCTTAACGGCACAACAGCCTCACCACGCGCAGTCGCCGCGCCCATCATTACGTCAGCATGACCGCTCAGATATTTCGTTCCGGCGATGATGGAAACGTCACACCCGAGTTGCAGTGGACGATAGAGCCATCCCGACCCGTAGGTGTTGTCAGCAATGACCAAGGCGCCATGATTGCGAGCACTTTTGCAAAGTGCCGGCAGGTCCGTTACCTCGAGCGTATCCGAGCCAGGCGACTCAACGAAAACGACCTTCGTTTCAGGTTTGATCCACGCTGTCAGGTCTGTCGCGTTCCAGGGGATCGTATCGATAGTTACGCCATTGGGCTTTAAAAAATTCTCGCAAACCGTTTTTGTCGCGTGAAATGCGGTTTCTGTGATCAGCAGGTGATCACCGTGATGCAAATATGCCTGCAATGTCGTCGCAATTGCTGCGACGCCGGTCGGAAACAACCAGCACCCGTCGCCGCCTTCGAGATCATTGACGGCCTGCATGAGCGCGTGCGCCGTGGTTGTGCCACGGCGGCCATAAGACAATACGCTGTCATCAGCTTCACGTCGCTTTAATGTATCAGCATAACTTTCAACGCTGTCGTGCAAGATTGTCGATGCGCGAACTACGGGCGGATTTACAGGTGCGGGAAACTGGCCCCGGCCATAGTGCAACAGCTTCGTTTCTCGTCGCATCAACGTTCCTCATCAAGTTCGAATTGTGCACGCGGATTCAACACCGACCGTTCCTGCTCATCTAATTGAGCAATCAGGCCTGTTTCCCACTTCAGGTAGCGACGAGCAGCATCCATGTTGCCGTCATGCCGATCGTGAACGAAGAAAAGGTAGTCGATACAGTCCTCGTCTGTAGGAACATCGGGTGTGGCAATAACCGCGTGTCCGGCATCGGCCCATGTCTCTGGCGAACCGGCACAGGTTTTGAAATTGTCGAACCCTGATGCCCGGAGCTCGATAGCAACGCCATCTATCAGGGCTTCCTCCTGGCCGGTAATGAGTAGATGCGCGGCGGTATCCAGTTCCATTGCTTCCAGGCGGGCTCGCGTTACCCAGCGTGCGCCGGCAATGTGACCTTCCCGGTAAGTCATTCCAGGTGACGCATCCAGTACGGTCATCGCCTGTGTCAACTCGACACTGGGAAAATCTGCATGGCCAGATGACGATTCGCCTGAGTCGTCTGCCTGTTCGTTCAGGCTGGCTTTACTCGCGTCAGCATCGAGCAAGTAAACATCATGACCCATGTCCTGCAAACGAATCGCGGTAGTCGCCGCGCGCAACCGGTTGTCATCGCTGAGCACAATTCGCGCGTTCCTTACCGCCACATACTGGTCCGTCGCCTGCACCAGTTGTCCACCAGGCGCGTGATGCGCACCGGGAAAGTGTGCCGCCGAAAATTCCGCCTTCGTTCTGACATCAAGCAGGTAGGTTGTTCGTTCGTCGTCGCGTAACCATTGATTGGTCGTTTCCAGGGACACGAGCTCCAGGCCACTTGCAGAAATAAGTGCTCTGGCGGTAGCACCAAGTGCCGCAATCTGTTCGTCGTTCGGGTCAGGTAAGGTCTGCGGTGATACGCCGTGATCCAGGTCAAGACCAGCCAGGCACCAGCCCTGCGTGCCGTTCTCGAGCGCGATGACAGGGTTTTTGGTATTCAGGACACGCAAACCCTCGACGCCAAGGATGGAGCGGGTTCGGCCAGCGCAGTTGATAACGATCGTGGTTGATTCATCCGGAACGAGAGACTGAATGCGATAACCCAGTTCGGCATTCGGACAACACAGCGCACCGGGAAGCGACATCTTGCTGTATTCGGCAGGACTCCGACCATCCAGCACAACGACCGACTGGTCGCGCTCACGAAGCGCATTTACCTCGGCTGCCGTCATTCTCGGCGTGTCAGCGACATGCTCCAGCAACTCTCCATAGGTCTTTGAGATGACATTGACACCTTTATACAGGGTGTAGCCTGCGGCGGCCCATGCCGACGCCCCACCTTCAAGTTCAGCTACATTACGATAACCAAGACCAGCCAGGGCTGCTGCCGCTTTGGCTGACACACCATCCGCATCATCGAACACCACGATGCGAGTGGATTTACATGGCAGCAGGGTTGCTGCAAGCGTCTCGAGGCGACTGTAAGGAAAGGGAATACTGAAAAAGGGGTGACCCTCTCCATATTGACCCTGTTCGCGCACGTCGAGCAGCGCGATTTCATCCTCCGCTGTTAGTAGCGGCTTCAGTTCACTGGCCTTGATCGAATTCATGCAGCCTGCTCAGGTGATGGTTTTGACGCCTACGTCCATAATCCTGTAGGTGCCTTTTCCCATGTCAAAGGCTTTGCGTTCCGACAACGACTCAAGCGGACGTCCATAGAAATGCAAATGGCGTATGGTCTGGTCACCACGTACTTCGAAATTGTGAATATCGTCCGGCATCATCGCGATCGCATCTCCCGGTCCGACTGCGACTACCCTGTCCATCTTCAGCGTCGCCTTTCCTTCGATCGCCCCGTCATCGGTTCGCGTATAAAACATATTGTGTTCGACACCTTCCACTGCCGCGATGCATGCCCAGGTCGTATGGTCATGCGGCGGCACTCTTTTGCCTGACCGAACCACGTTGAGATAAAGCGAGATGCCCCCACCCGGTTCATCCGCAATCAGGTAGCGATTCTGTAACTCGCCTTCCGCTGGTGGCGGAAAGTCCGCTTCCGACCACAACTCGCGTTTCGCTGCGAGCGCCTGCAACTGACTGCGTATATTGTCCAGGCTGTCACGGGATAATTCCTGCGCATCGCTTAACGCCCTGGTCTCGGTCACGAGTTTTTCCACGAGCCTCGTACGTAACTCCTGAATATCTGACATCCTGTTCTCCGGGCAACTCAAGGTTGCCATTGATTTGTTCTAACGGGTAGCGCGACTTCGCCAGTGACGCACCAAGGGGACGACCCACATCAATATCGCAATGGCAATCATAGCCGCACTGAGCGGATGGTTCCTGACGTCAACAAACACCAGCCAACTGCCGCCGGAAATCGACAGGGAATTAAACAAGGCAGACTCCATCTGGCCGCCCAGCACCAGCCCCAGGATCGCCGGGCCGAGCGGAATATTCGCGAGCTTCATCAAGTAAGCGACGACTCCCGCAATTAACGCGACCCAGATATTAAAACTGTTGGCCCCGTCCGCGTAGGCACCGAGCATACAGAGCAGTGTAATGGCACCGACCAGGACTTCCTTCTTGATGGCAAAGACCGTTCGGGAAACCGATTTGATAATGACAAAGGCAATCGGCCACATCAGCAGGTTAGCGACAAGGAATGCCACGATGATCATCCACGCGATATCGGCATTCTGCGAGAACAGCA
>CAZVWF010000008.1:0-14961 GCA_964630795.1 uncultured Woeseia sp.
TCAATTTCTTCCAGGCACCACCTCAATCCGGGAGCAGGCACACATTTACTACCGCTGATACCGCTGGCTGTTCCTGTGAACAAATTGTCGAAGAATCAGGATATCCAAAGGGTTACCTCAAACGGGGCTGCCCCACATCCAAGATCAAGCAATGGGCCAGAAAGCACTGATGTTGTGATACCCGGGTCCGGGTTTCGACGGCTCATTGCAGCCGCATTCTTTCATCGAGGAGGTCAGTGCGTTGAGCCAGTCCGCCCCTGTGGCGATTGATGGCGGCGATATCCTCGAGGAGACTGAAAAATATCTCACGCCTTACCGTTAGGCAGTAATGGGCGCCATGGCCTGTCTCGACATTGGGGAGCAAAGCGCGGCAAGGACCGATCGTTTGCCCCTGTAGGACCGGCGTCCATGCATTACTTTTAGATTATCGATTAAGGCGACATCGCCTTGCTGCCAGTCGAGATCAACCACAGAGTCATAGCAGACATTGATCATGAGCGTAAGGTCTGCAGGGTTGATCAAGGTGTCGTCACCATAAACCAGCCTTGCTTCCGCCTCATCAGCGGTATCACGCCAACCCGCAGCCGCGGCTACTAATTGGTTGAAGAACACCTCGGGGCTACCGTTAAAGGAACAGATGGCAGGCAGGCGGGGCGTTTGCACTGACAGTTCTTCTCCTGGAAGCCATCGATAGCGATACCCCAGGGCGGTAAGCTTTTGTTCCGCGGCCTGCGCCGAATCAACGCTCAAAGTCTGATACCAGGTTCGACCCTGACCCGACGCAGGGTCTTCACTCGCAGGCATGGTATTGCGATAGCGTACGCCTTTGCGTTTGAGCGCCTCAACGAAGGCGGGATTGTTGGCCCTGAGGTTTTTCAGGGCGATATCCGATCGGCAGATCGGTGTTGCACCGCCCTCGGTGGGCGCAGTTTCACAAAAGAAAAACAGTTTCGTGGGGAAGGTTAGCGTCTGGGCCATCTCATGGTGCAGATGGATCTCGACATCGGGTGGTGCTTCATTGGCGGTAAACACTCGAGCGCTTCGATTTCGGCGGACAGCGTTTGAGAATGAGTCATCATAGCGAAAATTCTCAAGATCGAAGCTCTTGATAAAATCGTCGAAGTCCTGATCCGTCGCCAGGTCATAACCTCGAAATAAAACGCTTCCATGGTCTGCCAGCGCATCATTAATCCGGCCCCTGGTACTTTCCCCAAGCGGCTCACCCGGGACAAGTCCGAGTTCGCTGGGGGTGAGCACTGCGGGCTCCGAGGTGGCCGAGGATGGATTATTCATAAATGGCATGAAACGTATTAAACGCTCCGACGCAAAAGTCAGCGGGATTATTGAAGCGCCGGCCTCGGTTTAATGATGAGATAGTCTCCATCTCATCGCCGTTAAGTTCAAAATCAAAGACCGCGAGGTTCTCTCGTCTCCGCGAGGATTTGCCTGACTTGGGTATGACCGCTGTGCCGCGCTGGATGCCCCATCGAAGCACCACTTGCGCCGGTGTTCGCTCATGCCGATGGGCTATCTCCTTGACTGTCTCTTCTCGCAACACCGACTCGGGCTCGCTCGCCATTGAGAGCTCAAGGTAAGAGGAAGCGCCCAGCGGGGAGAAGCCAGTCACGGGAATGCCGTATTGCGCTGCGGTTCGCATCAACGCGGGTTGTGTCAGGTAAGGGTGTAATTCCACTTGCAGCATGGCCGGCTTGATCCTGGCGTAAGTCATGAGGTCGTGAATGAGCGTCGAATTGTAATTGCAGACGCCGATGTGCTTAACAAGCCCCTCCTCGACAAGTGACTCCATCGCAGCCCAGGTCTCATGGAGTGGTACCGGGGCCAACTCCATCCTGGGTGACTCATTATTCGGGTCATGAAACCACTCCGGCGGATAGCGCGCCTCGAAATCGACATACTTCAATGCAATGGGGAAGTGGATGAGGTAAAGGTCAAGGTAGTCCAGGCCCAGGTCGGTGAGTGTCTTGAGACAGGCCGCTTTGACATGGGCAGGATCGTGGTAGGTATTCCACAGCTTCGACGTCACCCAGACGTCCTCGCGAGTGCATACCCCGGACTCAAAAGCGGTAGTTAGTCCCGCTCCAACCTCTGTCTCATTGCCGTAGTCGCAGGCACTATCGAGGTGCCGATAGCCTTCCTGCAATGCCTCAGTCACAACAGCCGCCGCATCTTCCCGGGCTATTTTCCAGAGGCCCAGGCCGACAGCAGGTATGGCGAGATCACTTAAGCTTGTCATTATGTCGCTGAATTCCTTGTTGCCAGGTTATCAGGCATTAAATCGGGTTGGCAGGGATCGCAGTTCTCATCGACCAGGGCTTTTCTTACATCGACAACCCCACCTTGCTCGATGGATTTCTGGGCCATCCAGGCAGTGATGATAGCCCACAGGCCCTCGCTCGCGGTGGCGGCATCGGTGGATTGACCATCCAGTGCATTGAGGAACTGCTCGTGTTCGAACAGCGTCGAGCCGTAATGACCTGTTTGCTCAATCGATTCAGGGTAGTCGCAGGCTAACCCCTCATAGGCGGGGTGACCAGGCACTTCAACCTTGATGTGCGCACTCGAGGCTTTGCCACGTTTAAAACTCGCATTTTCCCAGGCGTGGAGCCGCCCCAGGCTTCCGCCTATTACGAGCTCCTCGTAGAGTTCCCCGGAAAACATGTTGAGGGCGAATTGTCCACGCACGCCGTTGTCATATTCAACGATGACAAAGGCGTGATCATCGATATCGGATCGCTTCTCTTTGTGCTCAAAATCGAGGAAGTTCACAGCTTGACCGCCACTGGCAAACACGCGCTTGGGCGTCGATCTGGCGAATTGATTAATCAGGTCGAAGTAGTGACAACACTTTTCGACCAACGTGCCGCCCGAGTAGATGGAAAACTTGTTCCATTCATCCACTTTGCCAAGAAATGGTGGTCGGTACTCGCTCATACTGACGGTTTTGACTTCACCGACATCGCCCGACATGAGTGCTGTTCGCGCTAACAGGTACTGGGATTTGTAGCGATATTGCATGCCAAGCTGAACGACATTTCGGTAGGCGCTGGCGGCGGTGGCGATATGAATGGCATCCATCAGTGTGGTTGCCATGGGTTTCTCAAGAAATATTGGTTTGCCAGTGGCCCTCACCGTATCGAATACCTGGCGATGCGTGTAATTAGGTGTACAGATGAAGATGGCATCCAACGTGTTGTCAGCGCACAGTGCCTCCAGCGAGTCATGGATAGTCGGTTTGGGTGCCTTGTGTTTGTCGAGCGTCCGGAGTGCTTGCTTGACGCTTGGCTGATGTGGATCAAAGATGGCCGCGACTTCAGCCCGACCCAAGCTAAGCGTGACGTGGATGTGCTCACAGCCCATCATGCCCGTGCCAATAAAGCCCAAGCGGGGCTTGCTGGATTCCTTGTGTCCTGGATCTTGCAGGGCCTTGACCCGTGCATCGATAAGCCCATGGAAGCCGGCGTGGCTCATTATTGACCAGCCCGGGCGTGAAAGGGTGCCATCGAAGACTGTTTTATTGAGTAAAACCAGGTGCCGAGATTAACGGCGATGAGTCCGATCATCAACCAGCTTATGGAGGAGCCCGAGCTACCCGCAAGTCCAATAGGAGAGAAGAGGGCATAGAGCGCGATGACGCAACTAAACAATGTCGTCGAACAGGCGATAGCGTGGGGCCAGGGCGTCATATCTATTTCCGCCTTGTCAGGCGACGCCGCCAACGCTTGTCTTGGGTACAGCCAACCGATTGTCAGCATCAATGTGATTTCGATGACAAACAGGATGGCGTAAAGGTGTAGAAAATGGATGTCGATCAAAGACTTGAAAACAAACTGCATCAGTCCGTAAGCCACGATATGGAAGCCGATGGCGAGTTTCACTGCGCGTGCCGGCACCCAGGAGGTCAGCATACCGATCAAGACCACCGCGATGATCGGGATGTTATAGAAGCCCGTAAAGATGCGGATGATTTGCCATAAACCCTCGGGCGCGAATTGCAGTAAGGGAGCAATCCCCAGTGACATTGCCGCAACCCCTATGCTCACCCATCTGGCTGTTCGCACCAGCTGTAGCTCTGACAATTGAGTCCGGCGCATTGGCTGGATGACATCGAGCGTAAACATGGTTGCGGCACTGTTGATTAGCGAATTGAACGAGCTGAATACAGCGCCCAGCAATACCGCCAGGAAGAACCCCATAGCCCAGAGCGGAAGCGTATCGCGTGCCAGTTGAGGGTAAGCCAGGTCGATCGACGTCAGATTGGGGCCGTAGAGATGGTAGGCAATGACTCCCGGAATCATCATGAAGAACGGTACCAGCACTTTGAAAAAACCGGATAGCAAAACACCCTGCTGACCTGCGGCCAGGGTTTTGGCTGCTAGCGTGCGTTGGATAACGTATTGGTTCGAGCACCAATAAAAAAGGTTGGCGAAAACCATACCCGTAAACAGTGTGCCAAAGGGGGTTGGGTCATTGGCAGCGCCGATGGCGTTCAACTTTTCTTGATGTGAACGGGTTAGCGTGGACAGCCCTTCAGCGAAGTCGCCACTACCGAGCAGCTGAAGCCCAAGTACCGGCACTGTGATGCCAATAATCAGCAGACCAATGCCGTTCAGCGTATCGGACACTGCTACTGCCTTCAGGCCTCCCAATACGGCGTAGAGCGAGCCGACGATAGTGATTACCGATACGGTAAACCACAGTGAGCCGACATAGCCCCAGCCGGTCAGTGCAGGCACGTCAAAAATTTTCAGGACAGCGACTGATCCTGAGTAGAGCACGCTGGGGATGGTTACCAGCCCGTAGCCCAATAGAAAAAGAATGACACTGATTCGCCTTACATCGTCGTCGAAGCGTTCGGCGAGGAATTGCGGCAGCGTGGTAAAAGCGCCGCGCAAGTAACGTGGCAGGAAGAAAAACGCCATGGCAATAGTCGCCACCGCCGCGGTTACTTCCCAGCCCATGGCACTCATATTAAAACCGTAGGCGGAGCCGTTCAGTCCGATTAGCTGCTCGGCAGACAGGTTGGTGAGCAAAAGCGAACCTGCAATGAAAGGTACGCTGAGACCCCGACCAGCCAGGAAGTAACCATCGGCGTTGCCGGTGGTGTCTTTGGAGCGCTGGTAGGCAAACCAGGCGACAGCCAGCATAAAACCCGCACAACTGAGCAGGACAAAAAGTAGTTGGTCAGCAGGCATAAACATCACATCCGAGTGGTCGCCCAGCATAAGAGGCCTGTGTCCGGGCGGCAACATTTCACAGCTATTTAGAGGGCTTGACCTATGGGGTCAAAAATATCAGGGCACCCGGTTTATGCGGATCCATACCTTTCGGTTGTTGTCTTTGTCGTGATTGCTGCATTGATCACCTGGCTAGCCTGCTGACATTGTGTTTGGGGTTTGTCGATGCCGGTCAGATGGCGATTCGCGATTGCACTCAAGCGTGTTGATCCTTCAGGTTCGACGACGCAACGACGCGCAACACTCTGCGCGCTTTAGGGCAACTCGGCCCCGTGCGCCAGGTATGCGTCACCGAGTTCCTTCCGGAGGAAATCACCGAACTTCAAAGGTTCGAACTTCGCTATCCCGGTTCCCGGCAGCGGCGCGATTTCGGTTGAGACATGAGGGTCATAGAAAAATGGCACCGAATACCGTTCCTGCCCTGTGCGGTTGATCACCCTGTGCGGCGTGGATAACAGGCGGTCATTGGAGAGACGGTTTAGCATGTCACCGACATTGACGACGAAGGTGCCGGGAATATGTGGGGCATCAATCCAGTCGCCGCCCCGCGGCATTACCTGCAAGCCGCCGACAGCATCCTGCGCGAGCAGGGTCAAACAGCCGAAGTCGCAATGCGGGGCAGAGCCGTAGAGATCATCGGGCGACCCAGCGGGTGACGGCGGGTAGTGAAGAAGACGAAGCCAGGTCGTGGGAGTATCAAAGGCGGACATGAACCCCTCACCCGCGCCGACCGAGGTCAGCGCCAGCCGCATCAGGCGATCACCCAGCGCGGTCAGGGCCAGGGCGTAATTCTCCAGCACCTCGCGGAAACCGGGCAGGTCCGGCCACTGATTGGGGCCTGAAAGGTAGACCGACGGATCCGCCACAGCGTCTTCGCGCATCATCATGAAGCTCTCCGACTGGTTGGGCCTGATGACTTCGGCAAAATCCGAATTCACATCGGTTGATGTGTCGTACGGAATATAACCGCGATGCACCTCATTCAGCGTGATCTTCAGCTTTTCCGCCACCGGCAAATCGTGGAAACGGCGGTTTTGTTCGAAAACTGCGTCGATCAGGGCAGGATCAATACCGTGACCTGTGATATAGCCAAAGCCGAGCTCGCTGTAGATGCGGGCAAAGTCCCGCGCCAGATTCTCCTTCTCGGTCGCGCTGTTCCCGGACAGAGGGCTGATATCGAGAATGGGAAGTTCGGGAAATTCAGGCATGACGGTCCTGCTTCTTGCGGCCGATGGAGACTAGCGACGCACTCAGTCCTGTGCCGGGCAATACTGCTTGATAAAGTCTTCGTGATCAGGAAGCTTGGCAAGGTTTTGATTGACTGCGGTAGCCACCTTTTCCAGTTCGGCCTTTAATAACTCGGCTGGCAATATTCGAGATGCACCGTGACAGTGTTTTGGAAACAGCCCCTGACCAAACATCACCTGAATCCAGGAGTGCGCGCGAAATAGATTGGCCAGATCCGACCACACATAGCCGTTTTCCTTGAACATCTCTATGCGGTGAGCGAGGCTGTCCGGGATATCCATGGTGCGGTAAAAATTCCAGAACTCGCTGTCATCCCGTTGCGTCTGCTTGTAATGCAGAATGATAAAGTCGCGCACTGCTTCCCATTCAATCTGTGTCTCCCGATTAAATTGCTCGGCCAGCGGCGTCATTCTGCCTGCAAACGGAAAGAGCCTCATCAGGCGTACCAGCGTTGTGTCAATCAAGTGGATGCTGGTTGATTCAAGTGGCTCTATAAAGCCGCTCGATAAACCTATCGCAACACAATTTTTGTGCCACGCATTCACTCGCCGACCAGTCTTGAATTTCAGGAGGAGGGGATCGGTGATGGTTTGCCCAGTGACATTGCCGAGCAAGGTGGCACTGGCATCGTCGTCGGAACAAAACCGGCTGCTGTAAACAAAACCGTTGCCCGTGCGGTTTTGCAGGGGAATGCGCCACTGCCACCCGTTAGGATGTGCGATGGCGCGTGTAAAGGGGGCGGGTGGTTCGGTACTTTCCGTCTGTACTGCCAGAGCGCGGTCAGCGGCCAGCCAATGGCCCCAGTCCTCGAATTCAACATCCAGTGCATCGCCGAGCAGCAGGCTTCTGAACCCGGTGCAATCAACGAAAAAATCACCGTCGATTTTTCTGTCCTGCGCTAACTCCAACGACTGGATATTGCCTGTTTCCGGGTCTACGACAACTTCGTCAATCCTGCCTTCAATTCGCCGGACACCGAGCGCTTCGCTTTTTTGCCGCAAGAATCCGGCATAGGCCGTGGCGTTCAGGTGAAAGGCGTATGTCAGTGGGGTATCACCTGCCGTTCTCGCAAATTTGCCGGCCTCTGCCGCTTTTAGTTCGAGGCAATAGTCCTCCAGCTTGCCGCCAAAGCCATTGGCATGCGCTTCCAGCCAGTACTGGTGGAATTCCACCAGCCAGTTACTTTGCCCGATTTCGCCAAACGTGTGAGCGTAGCTTTCACCCGGCGCGCCCCAGTTGTCAAAGGCAATGCCGAGCTTGAAGGTTGCCTGGGTTGCACGCATAAACTCGCGCTCTTCGATGCCGAAAAACTGGTGAAATCTGTGCATGGTGGGCACAGTCGCCTCACCCACACCCACGGTTCCAATCTGGTCGGATTCGATCAGGGTGATATCAAGCGACTTACCCAGCCGCTTGGCCAGGCTGTACGCTGTCAGCCAACCAGCCGTTCCACCACCAGCAACGATTACGCGAATTTTCGCCTCCATCAAAAGCTCTCCGGAGAGTCAACCGGCCCGGCTATGCTGCAAATGCACACAGGCAGCGCACCGTCAATTTACCCTTATTCACCAACATCCGGGATACTCATCCGGCGAATGCGCTGTGACTTTTCTCAATAGGCTGTCGCATCATCTTCCTTCCCAAGTTGGATGGCCTTGTAGCCTCCGCGTGCCCGGAAATAGAATATTAGTAGCAAAAAGCCAAATGCCATGGTCAGTGGAACCAGGGCAGTCCACCTGAAAGCACTCTGTCCTCCGCGGATTGAGGCCTCTTCCAGAACAGCGCGTTCCTCGGTTTCAGCAGCGGATAGTTCGGCCGGGTCTTTCTCGAGAAGTGCACCTACTTTTGCACCGTCCATGCCGGCAATTTCACCAAAGAAGAGAAACCCTTGCTTACTATCAGAGACATATTCCTGATAAATAGCCGGATGCTCTTCTTGTATGAATTCAGATGCAAAATAGTCTTGTTTATAGCCAATCCCCGGTCCACCCAGGAGCCCGGCTGAGAGCATGCCGATTCCACCAACAGCACCCAGGGTCAGCGCGCCGCCTTTCGGAAAACGCTCAGATACGACAGCGAGCATGGTTGGCCAGAAGAAAGTTTTTCCGATGCCATATATTGTGCCGGCTGCAAGTATTGCCATGCCCGTAGCAACGGAACCCAGCATGAACAGGCCAATGGTCGCCAATACCGCACTGGCGAATAGCAGTCCCAGGGGATTGATGCGATGAACAATCGGGCCTGCGAAGAATCTCAAAACAAACATTAGCGCCGATGTATAGATGAACAGGAGGAACGCGTCACCAGCGATAAGGTATTGCATGATGTTGATTATCCAGCTGTCTGTGCCCAGCTCTACGTAGCCGATACAGGCATGGAGAAAGAGGAGGAACAGCAATAGTGGTGCAGCAAATTCCTTCAACATACTCTTATAAGTGACACCGGCTGCGCGAGCCTCAGAGAGGGGGAATTTCTGTCCCCATAGCATGTAGCCGTAGATAAAGGTAGGAATAAGGAAGAGGGAGACCAAAATTTCCCAGCTAACTTGAAAAAGTTTCGCATCTGTACTGGCAAAAAAGTAAGCGATCAGGCCACCGAGGATAAGCCCACCTGGCCAACCGGCATGAAGAATATTCAGATAGTGTGTTTTTTCTTCAGGATAAAGTGTCGCCGTCAAGGGATTGATGATGGATTCACAGATTCCCCAGGCAATGGCAAACATAAACATACCGACGTACAACATCCAATACGCGGCTTCATTGCCAGCGGCACCGTCTCCGTATACAGGCGTTGCCGCAATCGTCGTTGCTGCCGAAAGTATATGCAGAGCAAACGCCACCCACATCAATTTCGCATAGCCTACTTTCTCGGCCAAGGCGCTCGCGATTAATATGACCACCCCGAAGCCAACAAAGCCGCCGCCTGCAATGCCCCCAAGCTCACTCTTGGTAAAGCCGAATTGTGTGGCCCAGTCACCAAGAATGCTGGCGCGCAATCCGAAAAACAGTCCTGCAACAACTAAGGTTATAAAACTGGCGACGAACAAACGCTTTCTATTGTCGACCATGGCAATTCTCTCCTTGGGTGGGTTGTGGCTGTGAAAAAAGTGTATTTTCCGATAGTGACAAATAGCGTTTATAACGTATTGGCAATAGCGGTTACTTTTTTGCTGAATTCAATCATCATCTCTCTTGATTCAGCTTCATCATAAGTTAGTAGTACTTTATCCTTGACGATAACTTCACCGTTCACGATAACTGTATCAACATTGGATGCATTGGCAGAATACACCAATGCAGAATACGGATTGTAAATTGGTACCATGTTGGCGGACTGAACTTCAATAATCGCTATATCCGCTAACTTACCTTCCTCTATCGAGCCAAGTTCATCTTCACGATGAATAGCTCTTGCACCACCCATGGTAGCCATTTCTACAACTTTGACAGGTGGCATTACGGACCTGTCTTTGTTGTCGAGCTTATGCAGCTTCGCAACGTAGCCCATTTGACCGATAATATCTAACGTATTGCCGCTCATCGGGCCATCTGTACCAAGCCCGACTCTCAGTCCTTGATCATGCATCTGCAGAGCTGGTGAAATCCCTTTTGCCGATTTAATGTTTGCGACCATATTGTGGGCAACGCCAACATCTCTCGCTTTCATCAATTCGATATCGCTTTCTGTAACAAATATGGCGTGAGCAGCAATAAAGCGTTCGTTGAGAATGCCGATAGAATCAAGGTATTCAACAGGTGTCATGCCATGATTATCTTTAAAGTCATTGAACTCTTTTTCTGTTTCTGCCACATGCATTGATACTGGCAGGCCATATTGTTCGGAAAGCGCTCTAATGGTTTCTAAATCTTCTGAATTAACGGTATGTGGAGCATGAGGTCCAAATCCTGGCGTGATTAATTCGTCATCCCTATACGCTTCGATAAACTCGATAGCCAAATCAATTTTGGCCTGAGCATCTTCTCCATCTGCTGTGGGGTACTTG
Source organism: uncultured Woeseia sp. (assembly GCA_964630795.1). Classification (GTDB taxonomy): domain Bacteria; phylum Pseudomonadota; class Gammaproteobacteria; order Steroidobacterales; family Woeseiaceae; genus SZUA-117. The sequence goes on from CAZVWF010000008.1 coordinate 10,507, forward strand.
ATGATATTTTGGGTCATTATCCCCCGTAAGCCAATTTCCTTAACCGCAGCAGCTGCACTCTCTTCGTAAAGATACATGTCGACCATGGTCGTTACGCCAGATTTCGCCATCTCAATACTGCCGTGCAGAGCACCAAGATATGACATCTCTTCAGAGACCATTTTATTTTCTAACGGAAAGATATAGCGTTGAAGTCGATCCGGCACGTCATCCGCCAGGCTCCTGAATACGGCCATCGATACATGCGTGTGGGTATTGATCATGCCGGGCATGACAATGCCCCTTTCAGCATCGATGGTGACGTTAGACGAGTAGGTCGCTAACAATTCATTCGAGCCGACCGCAACTATTCTCTTGTCTTTGATTACAACGACACCCGCCTGAATGACATCTTTGTCTGCGTTCATCGTCAAGACGGTGCCATTCTTGATAATTAAATCGGCTGGCATGCTATTGGAAGAGCTGTCTGGTTGGCTGCATCCCCACATCGAAAGCAGAGATAAAATTAAAATTGATTTTTTCAAAATCTTCCTTTGTTTATCTGTCAGGGTAGCTGCCTGGCGCGTATTCGGGATTCGGTGAGGGCATCCGGGCTGATACCTCTTTCCTCCAGGTGTGCAGCATGGTTCTTAGTTCGTCGACTTTTTCGGGTTCGGCCCGGGAGAGATCGTTTTGCTCGCCCAAGTCTTCGCGAAGATTGAAGAGCTGCACGGTGTTGTTCTCATAATATTCGAGCAGCTTGTAGTCGCCGGCCCGGACCGCGCCGCCCGGACTCTGCATTCCGTGGTTGCTGTATTGAGGGAAATGCCAAAAAATCGGTTTGCGATCAAAGGGTTTCCCCATGACTGCCGGGACGAGGCTTACGCCGTCCACGGCCTGGCCGGGCATGGCTGGCAAGCCCGCCATCTCCAGCAGTGTGGGATAAAAGTCCGTACTGATGACGGGTATCTGGCTGATGGCTCCGGTATTACTCTGGCCGGGCCATTTGATGATCATCGGTACGCGAATGCCCCCCTCGTAAAGCCATCCTTTGGCCCCGCGCAGCGGCAGGTTTGACGTAGAAAAGGCGGCGTCCAGTTCGTCTTCTGCAATGGTTCGTTCGGCTCTGCCGAAGTTGGCGCCGGACATGCCGCCATTATCCGAGAAGAAAATGATGATCGTGTTGTCCGCCAGTTCGTGTGCCTCCAGTTGGTCCTGGATACGTCCCAAACTTTCATCCATTGCTTCGATCATCGCGGCAAAATGAATGTTGTCCTGGTGTTGTTTGATCTTCACCGTCCGTTGCGGCAGTACCCTGTATCCCTGGTGGGAGGGTTGTTGTATCAGGCTGGTCAGTTGTTGTCGCGACAGGGGATTCGTGTCATCGGGGTTTCCTTCGAGAATAAAGGCAGGGCCATCAGGCTTTTGCTGTTCGGCGAGTTTATTTTTGTATTTTTCATCCAGATCCGGGCGACCGTGAATGGGGTCGTGAACGGCAAAGTGCGACATATAGAGGAAGAAAGGGTGTTCTTTATTCGCTGCAATAAATTCCTCGGCTACATCGGTCAGGCGGTCAGTGAGGTATTGCCCTGGTTCGTCGTCCAGGCCGTCAAGTTCAAACGGGGCGTAGTACCCGGCTTTGGGCCAGCCTTTATTCCAGCGTGGCACCTGGAGATCGAAACCCTGCTGCAACGGGCCGTGTGGATCTTCGCCTAAATGCCACTTGCCGATGTGCGCCGTACGATAGCCGTGTTTCTTGAACGCTTCGGCGATGGTTGTTTCTTCGAGTGGCAAATGCTGCAGAAACTCAGCACTCCTGAGACTTTCAAAAGGATAACTGCGCCGACCGCTTAGCCAATCTGTCAATTGCAGCCGCGCCGGATATTTGCCGGTCATTATGCTCGCCCGCGTGGGAGAGCAGACATGAGACGCGGCATACGCCTGCGTAAACCTCACACCTTGATTCGCCAGTAAATCGATGTTTGGCGTTTCATAAAACGAACTGCCGAAGATTCCTGCATCGCGCCAACCAAGGTCGTCGACCAAAAAGAACACAATATTCGGAGGGCGATGGGTGTCCTGTTCAGCACACGATGCCAGTGATGCGAGGATGCATATCACGGCAAAGATGATGGCTGTGCGTGATTTCATCAGAATTCCGTGGGTTCAGTTTGTCGTGAGTACAACGAAGATCGATCGCACAACAGCTTGGAAAAAATGCCTGCGGCCATGATTCCGGCGGTAGGTCGAAAACACCAGAAACGCTAGTTCCGGACTGTGTAATTGATGGGGAGGCTTACCGCATCAACGATCAATACTGTCATTAAAAATACCGGGCTAACTAAGCGGGTATTCAATGTTCTTATCGTTAGCCGATGGATTATCTGACTGAAATATACGCTCTTGACTATTCGAAAGCTTTTCCGCCAGTAGCAGCCCACCAGACCGCACCTAAAATATGTTGTCTGTACCAGGGATTATCGTAAATTCCTTCCGGATGCCCCAAGGCTGTATGAAAAGACCGTCCGCCTTCAAAATCTTCCTGGTACCAGGCAATTGGATGGTAGTCCGGCATTTTCCCACCGATAAAGGTGGTCTCATCTACCGACAGAGCAACTTCAATATTGTCTGATAGCTCTAAAAAGTTGTACCACTCTTCGGTAACTAACCATTTCTTCGGTATATGGGCGGTGGCCGGGTGATCCGGTTTTTCATTATTGACAATTGCTGTCGAAATGCCCGGACTTGGGTGCCGGTTCCATACACCACCAACCAGTTTTACATACCACGGCCATTCCATCATTGTGAATGAGGCTGAGTGTATCGCTACAAAATTACCTCCTTGATGTATGTAATTTTGTAGTGCCCTTCTTTGATCGTCATCCAGAATATCGCCGGATGTGTTCATGAATACGATTACATCCATGTTATTCAGTTGATCTTGGTCGTCAAAGAAGTCGGATTGTTCAGTCCAGGTGAGAGCAAAGTGATTATCGATGGCTAACTCTTTGAACATTTCCACGCCGGTCGTAACCGAGCGGTGCTGATAGTCCAAAGACTTGGTAAACAACAGAACCTGGTATCGTTCCTGATTTGCCTGCAAGCGTTGTGCATGTGAACTGGTGCTAACAAACGTAAGCAATCCAAGCAGAATAGCTATTACTTTTTTAGTCATGACTTTTTCAACTAATTGTTTTTGAATCATCATAATATTTTAATTGGCTGCAATTTTAGTGGGGGTCAGTTTATTGTCAGATGAGCGAGTCCCAAGTTTGCCTGCGTTACCGTCTCCCCAGCAGTAAATTTCATCATTTGAAGAAATTCCACATGCATGATCTTTGCCAATGGTTAGATCCGCAAACCTTAAGTTAGTTGATACATTTACAGGCTCGAGTCGCATTGTCGTTGTGCCATCGCCCAATTGCCCTGACCCATTTCTTCCCCAGCAATACGCTTTACCGTCAGATGCAATCCCGCAGGTTTGAAAGATCCCGGTAGTAATTAAAGCAAAAGAGATATTCCCTTTTACTTCCCTTGGTACCATCAAGTTTTCAATCACGCCTAAACCATCTCCAGGACCAATACCTAATTTACCGTATCGGCCGCGTCCCCAGCAGACAGCTTTATCCGCCGTAGTAATTGCACAAGTATGATCAAGGCCGACACTGATAGAGTCTGGCTTGAAATTAAACTCGCCTGCCACAAGTCCTGGAGCGATTTTGTTGCCACGATCATCATGCCCCTGTCCTAACAACCTGCCAAAATCACCTGCTCCCCAGCAATAAGCATCCCCATTTTTCGCTATGCCGCATGTTGTTGCTGACCCGGCATTTATTGAGCCAAAAGTATGTCCACCTGAAACAGCCACAGGTATAGGTGAGGTCTCAACAGAATTATTTCCAAGGATTCCATCCTCATTTAGTCCCCAGCAGAAAGCGTCTCCATTGGTAGTGATTCCACAAGTATGAGCCATCCCGGAATTGACCGATTCAAACGACAAGCCACCGGATACAGCTGCCGGAATCATGCTGTTTTCAGCAGAACCATTTCCAAGCCTTCCATATCTGCCGCGCCCCCAACAATAAGCGTCATTATCTTCTGTAACGCCACAGGTATGATCCCAATCAGCACTAATTGACTTAAACCGAAGATCTCCGGAAACGGCAACGGGAACCATGCTGGACTCGGTAGAGCCGTTGCCCAACTGACCTACTGAATTATCTCCCCAACAATAAGCCGCTCCATTTGAGTTGAGCATGCAAGTATGGTCCTCACCAGCGCTTAAAGTTTCTGAAAAAGCGGGTAGAGCAGTGATGAGCAGTACTGATGACAAGGCCAGGAATAAGTAACTTTTGCTGAATGTAGTGTTCATTACGGTAGGTTTCTTTGTTTTGATTCTGGATTTTTGTATTTTGATTTAATGCTTACATTACGCACATTAATGATGACGCACAAAGGAAATCATTAATACGATCT
>CAZVWF010000008.1:15061-57649 GCA_964630795.1 uncultured Woeseia sp.
ATGAAATCGTTTTCAAGTTGTACAAATCTAACAATCGGTATTACTGACGAATCGGGGTCGAGGGAACACAAATGAACAAGCGAACCAAAGTAGCTATTGCGGTGTCTGCGGCGTGCACGATGATGGCCGGTCAAGCCGTGGCGCAAGAAGAAGAAATCGAAGAGGTCGTGGTCACGGGTATTCGCGGCAGTTTGACGGCGGCCCTGGATGTCAAGCGAGAGTCTTCAGGTGTCGTGGACGCCATTTCCGCGGAAGATATCGGTAAGTTTCCTGACACCAACCTGGCAGAATCGCTACAGCGTATTACAGGTGTGTCCGTCAACCGCGTCGAGGGCGAGGGCTCCGAGGTTACGATCCGCGGCTTCGGCGGCCAATTCAACCTGGTGACCCTGAACGGCCGCCAGATGCCTGCATCCGACGGTCGGGCCCTGTTCTTTGGTATTAACGCTAACCGTAATTCCGGTGATTCGCGCTCCTTCGACTTTTCGAATATCGCGTCCGAGGGTGTATCGGGCTTGCAGGTTTACAAAACCGGCCGGGCCTCAGCGCCATCCGGCGGCATGGGCGGCACGATCAATGTTCAAACCCTTAAGCCTCTGGACACCGGCAATACGTTCACTGTTGGCGTCAAAGCTGTTGACGACGCCGGCGGCAATGCAACAACACCTGAAGTTAGCGGCCTGGGCAGCTGGGTGAATGATGCTGGTACCTTTGGTGTGACCGCGTTTGGTTCCGTCCAGCAGCGCGACTACACGAACCGCACGGCGCTTGGAGGCGGTTTCTTCGTCTGGCAAACGCCTTTCGATTCGAGCATTCCGGCCTTCTCGAACGCCACCATCGTCAATGCTCCGCCCCCCGATCGACTGGCTGGCTTTATACCAAACGCTTCAATGACGTACACCGAGGGTGAACGCGAGCGTACGAACGCTGCGATCACCATGCAGTTCGCACCTAACGATGATGTGACCTTTACCGTGGACGGCATTTACACGCGGAATGATCAGGACTCATGGGGTGTGGGTGATCTGCCCTTCTATGTGCGCCAATTCGATTTCGCGATGTTTGATAACCATCCTGTCATGTCTGTTCCTCTCCTCCTGGGCGAGCCACTCGTGGCGGGTGGTGGCAGTGATTTCACTCAGGCGGGCAAGGAGCTCCCTTTCCGTAATACCCTCATCAATATCCGCGATGAGCTGGTTTCGGTCGGCGCCAATCTCGACTATCGGCTCAATGATTCATGGACGATGAACTTCGACCTGTCGACTGCCGAATCGACCTCCGGCGGTAACGGTGATGGTGGCGCTATTTATGAAGCAATCTCCATTGGCGGTCAGGCTGTCGCCATGCAATGGATTGACTTCCGATCTGACATCACGCAATCCGTACAGGCTATCGCGGACGGCTCCGGCCCGACCAGCACGATGGTCGGTAATCAGCTGGTTAACTTCGCCGGCGGCAACTCGAATGGCATCTTCGAGAAGTCGGACCTTGGTTCCCAGTGGATCCTTAAGAATTGGGGAGACCAGACAAGCACCATCGACCAGGCCCATTTGAAGTTCTCCTGGGACAACGATGGCCCGCTCACGGCTAATTTCGGCCTGGGCTATTACGACAACGAGATTATTCAGGATAATGTCAGCACCCGGGAGGAACTCGGCGGCTGGAACACTGGCTTTATTGGCGACATTGTGACGCTGATGGGAGAAGACGCTATCACGGAAGTCTGCATCTCCTGTCAGTTTAATGACAATGACAATCTCATCCTCACAGAGCAGCAACTGATCGCTGACTACACCGCCGCTGGCGGAACCGTAGCACCTGGCGCCAGCTTTCGGGTCATAGGCGAGAACGCCTTCTATGTTGACCCGGTAGCGTTCGCGGCGGCCTTTGATGGCTTCACCAGTGGTGGCGGAGTGATGTACGACGCAAACAACCGCAAGGTAACGGGCACTAACCTCCGCACCATCAACGAATCTGCCACGTATGCTTTCGCTGAAGTTGCAATGGACGGCGAGGTCGCAGACATGCCGTTGAATGTCTCGGTCGGCTTGCGCTACGAGACTACGGATGTCACATCCTCCTCGGTGCAGTCGATTCCAATAGCGAAGGACTGGGCGTCGGACAACGACTTCAATACTAGATTCGGTGCGGATGCGGCGGTGATGCAAGTACACACCTATGACCACATTCTGCCGAACCTCGACGTCTCCCTGGATGTTACCGACAACATTAAAGTGCGCGCTTCAATGAGCACAACCATCGCACGTCCGGAGCTGGGCGCTATGTTTGTCGACACCAGTGCCGGAAATCCGGGCACGGCGACGGCTCTGGGTGGCCAATGGACGGGTAGCAGTGGTAACGCGCAACTGGATCCGTTGGAGTCCCAGAACCTCGACTTGTCGTTCGAGTACTACTACGGACAAGGCAGTGCCGTTACGGTTGCCTACTTCGAGAAGGCGATATCGAACTTCATCGGTAATGAGCAGGTAACGAAAAACCTGTTCGGTCTGACCGATGTCGCCACCGGCCTGCCGGGGACGGTCTCGGGCGCAGCACTCCAGGCATTGAATGATCTGGGTTGGGAGGCCACTGAGACAAACCTCTTCACGATGACGACCATTCTCGCTAACCCGGCGGATTTCCCAGGTGGTGCCGCTGAGTTCATCGACCCCAGTCAGCCGGGCGGTGCGGCGCAGTCATCCGATATTGCCACCGCGTATGACATACCGCCGCAGCCAGGCGATCCATTGGCTATGTTCCTCGTGCAACAACCCACGAACGCGAACAATGCCAGCATCGATGGCTGGGAATTCAACTGGGTGCACTTCTTCGACGGTGGGGCTCTCGATGGCTTCGGCTTCCAGGCCAACGCGACCTTTGTGAACGGTGATGTTGCCTATGATAATACCCTTTCACAGGATCAGGATCAGTTTGCTCTAACGGGCCTGTCGGACTCGTACAATCTTATCGCCTTCTACGAGACCGAAAAGTTTAGTGCACGTATCCTCTTCAACAATCGTGGCGAGTTCCTGAGCAACACCAACGCCTTTAACCGAATGCCGCGTTATGTTGACGAGTTCCAGCAGATTGACTTCAACATTGGATATCGTTGGAACGACAATCTGGTCTTTAGCCTGGAAGGCATCAACATCATGGAAGAACCGATTGTCTTCTACGGTCGCACGAGAAACCAGGTACACGCCTACATCGAAGGCGATCGACGCCTGATGTTGGGTGCGCGTTACACCTTCGAATAGTAGTCAACAAGACTACAAGCAGGTACCCGAGTACCCACCGGCTTGCCGGTGGGTACTTCTTGGTTTTAATACAAGCTAATGTTAAAAATCTTTCTCAGGACCTGCGGGTTTTTTTTGCGGCTGCCACCGCTTGACGAAGCGGCACCGGCGCTGGACCGGCATCGAGGCTACTGGGGAGACAGGGACATCCGGCGATCGGGCCAAGAAGCTGGCGCACCGATTGAAGTCCGTCTGACTATGCTATTCGGCTTACCGCCAGTGCGCCGCAAAGTTACTGATGCTGCCAATGCGATTGAGTCACTGAGCTACCCGCTGCGAAAGGTGTCGAGGAATCGCGGTGCATTTCCTGACGGCCAATTGATCCAGAAGAATTCTTGCCCCGCACTACAAAAAAACCTGAAGAAGTGGGATCTTCGTATTTTTGATTTATTTACCCGTATAAAATTTCAGGACTGACTTAGGAAACGTAGAGTTATGACAAAACCTAAAGTGAACATTGCCATTGTGGGTTTGGGATTTGGAGCGGAGTTCATTCCGATTTATCAAAAACACCCTCATGCCAATATGTATGCAATCTGCCAGCGTTCGGAGTCGGAACTTCACAAAGTAGGAGATGCATTCAACTTCGATCCGGCTTGTCGTTTTAGCTCATATGAAAAGCTCCTGGAAGATCCAAATGTTGATGCGGTGCACATAAATACACCGATTCAGCTCCATGCGGAACACACGCTAATGGCTCTGCGTGCGGGCAAGCATGTTGCATGTACAGTGCCGATGGCAACCAGTGTTGAGGATTGCAGGGAAGTTGTTGAGACTGTCGCAGAGACGGGGCTGAAATATACAATGGCAGAGACGGTGGTATACAGCCGCGAATATCTGTTTGTAAAAGAGCTTTACGAAAAAGGTGAATTGGGGAAAGTCCAATATTTGCAAGCCAGTCACCCCCAGGATATGGAAGGGTGGCCCGACTATTGGCAACATATGAAGCCCATGCACTACGCAACGCATGTTGTCAGCCCCGTTCTTGGTCTTACTGACAAAGAAGCTGAATACGTATCGTGTTTCGGTTCGGGAACAATCAGCGACGATATTATCGAAAAGTCAGGCTCTCCTTTTGCGGTTGAAACATGCCATATTAAATTGAAGGACTCTGACTTGTCCGCTCACATTTATCGCTCATTGTTTGATACGGCACGTCAGTATCGAGAAAGCTTTGATGTTTACGGATCCAAAAAATCCTTCGAATGGCCGCTTATTGAGGGGGAAGATCCGATCCTTCATACGGCAAAGAAACCTGAACCGGAAATACCGGAACGTGTCAAAGTACCGGATTATGGGCACCTTTTACCGGAAGAGATTCAGGAGTTCACATTGGAAGGTGTGTATGACGCCGATGAACATGCGCACTTGTCCTTTATCCAGGGCGCTGGTCATGGGGGTTCTCACCCACATTTAGCCCATGAATTTGTCGACTCTATTGTTAATGATCGCGATCCTTATCCCAATGCGGTCCAATCTGCGAACTGGACATGTGTTGGCCTGCTGGCCCATGAGTCGGCAATGGAGGGCGGGGTCATTAAACAATTACCCGACTTCACATTATCAGCGACATAAGAAAGATTATCTGTTATTTGAAAATATGCAGAACGAGGCCCCGAACTGATGAAAAAACAATCCTATCTACTTTCTCCCCTGATCTTTATTTTGGTCCTGATAGCATCCGGCTGCGAAAATAATGACACAGCGGATCAAACAGAGACCGCTGTTCAGGAAAGCACGCGGCCCACTGGTCAGAAAAACAGGCTGAATAATTTCGTCGATTGGGCTACTTATCGTGGCGACCAGGAAGGATCTGCATACTCCACTCTAAGCCAGATTACGACCGAAAATGTCCAGCAGCTGGAAGAGGTCTGGCACTACGATACAAGGGACCTTGTTGGCCCGGGTATGTCCTCGAACCCGATCATCATTGAAGGGGTAATGTACTTTGCTGACTCCGAATTAAACCTGGTCGCCCTGGATGCAGCAACCGGTGAGGAGCTTTGGTTGTTTGATCCCTCTCTGCATGACCCCCGTGGGGACGACTTCCCCTCGGGAATCCAGCGGGCTGAGGTGTATTGGGAAGATGAAAATGGCGAAAACGCCAGGATTTTTCACCTCGCAAAAGATGTTATTTGGGCCGTTAACCCGGATGACGGAACAATTATTGAATCGTTTGGCGATGGCGGGGCTCTTGATTTAGCGGAAAACCATGTTTGGCCTGCTCATCTGGTCCGTAACAAATTATCAAACAACTCACCTCCCGTAACGTATAAAGATTTTCTGATCGTTGATTCCAATGTGTTCGAAAACAGAGAGGAACCACCTGGCAATATCCGGGCGTTTAGCGCTTTAACCGGGGAGTTCAGGTGGAGATTTCACACTATTCCTCTGAAAGGCCAGCCCGGGTATGAGACCACGGAATGGGAAGAAAATATGAATTACGGTGGCGCCAACTCGTGGGGTGGCTTTACCGTAGATGAAGAAAGAGGCTGGGTATTTGCTGCAACGGGTGCAGTTACCGGAGGGATCCATGGTAATGGGGGATCGAGGCCTGGCAAGAATCTCTATTCAAACTCCGTGTTAGCTATTGATGCGGAGACGGGCGAACTACAATGGTATTTCCAGACCATTCACCACGATATTTGGGATTACGATATCGCTCCTGCACCGATGTTAGCCACCATTACCAAGGAAAATGGTGCTGAGCAGGACGTCGTAGTTCAAACAGGCAAGCAAGGGAAAGTCTTTATATTTGACCGGGATACAGGCGAATCGCTGTTCCCTATTGTCGAGAAACCTGTTCCGACTGACGCTGCGCCTGGTGAGGTTCCCTATCCAACACAACCGTGGCCGTTAAAACCAGATCCCCTGGTACGTACGACATTCTATGAGTCTGATTTAACGACAATCACACCCGAGGCTCATGCATCCGCCCTGGAGAAGTTCAAGAAGCTGAAGCCAGGACCGATGTACACGCCTCCCAGTATAGAGGGAACCATCGTTCAGCCGGGTATTCACGGAGGAAATGAATGGGGCGGGCCGGCCTTTGATCCGGAGACAAATATAGCCTACGTAAACGTGAATGACTTTCCGTTTATCCTGACGCTGGTCCCGATGCAACCTGATCAATTCGCAGATATGTCGGATCTGCAGCGAGGCAAGACAATATATAGTGCGCAATGTGCGGCTTGTCACGGCACTGAAAGACAGGGTGCAACCGGTGTACCCCTGGACAACATGGAGTATGGCGACGACGCTCTGAAAGAGATCATTACTCAGGGCAGAAATGCCATGCCGGCTTTCCAGTACTTTGAAGACGACCAGTTGGATTACCTGGTGGAGTTTCTACAAAGTGCGCCTGGTGAAGCAGAATCCACCGCAGACATTGACTTAAGCGATGAGAGACTGACGTGGAGCGGGGGAGAGGGCGAGCTTGCCTGGTCCACATCCACACCACAGTACATTGCTGCGCTGGATTATTTTACAGACCATATGGGTTATCACGCGATTAAACCCCCATGGGGGAAACTCGTTGCCGTAGATGTCGCGAAAGGCGACATTCTCTGGTCGGTCCCCCTTGGCGAATATCCTGGCCTGGTGGAAATGGGCATTCGAAATACCGGTGCTGAAAATTTTGGCGGGATGGCTGTTACCAAGGGCGGTGTGATTTTTATAGCTGCGACAGAAGACAGCCGGTTCAGAGCATTCGATAAATCCAACGGCGAGCTATTGTGGGAATTTGAGATGGATGCACCTGGTTTTGCGAGTCCCTCCACTTACGAAATTGATGGAAAACAGTATGTTGCGATACTGGCAGGCGGCGGCGGTGGCCGTTATCGGTCGCCTGTAACGGGACCGCTTGGTAAGCGGCTTCATGTATTTGCGCTGCCCGATTCAGCGAGCCAATAAAGTAAGCTGGCATCGTTGAAAATTGATTATTTAGTTCCACCAAAACAAAGTACGCTGGCCGGTTCTTTGCGCCCGGTTCAGCGTACTTTGTGAACTTTGAATAGAACGAAGATCTGACGCAATCTGCGCGTTAAGGATAGAGGGCCAAACCAATGAATACGAGATCAAACAAGAAAATACTCCTTTTTGTATTTACGTTGATTTTGTCTGGCAGCCTGCTGCAATTTACTGCAGCGCAGAGCGCAGATCCTTTGAAAATCCTGATGATTACCGGTGGCGGCCCCTGGCACGATTATGCAACTCAAAAGGACCAGATTAGAGAGGGGCTGTTAGAGCGTCTTTCAAATATCGAGATTACAACTGACTACGAAGGCGCGGATACGCTTACCATGGAATCAACCGATTTCCAGTTTTCCCGTCATTTGGAGGAGGACTGGGCGGCAGAGTTCGACGTCGTTATCTATAACCACTGTAATCTGCAAGTAAAAGATGAGGACTACGTAAAAGGAATCGTCGCCGAGCACGTCAAGCAGCAGGTGCCTGCCGTTATGCTCCACTGCCCCATCCATCTTTATCAATATGCAAGGGGCGATGCAGCGGATGTCTGGTGGGATTTTACCGGTGCGGTTTCGTACGTCCACGAAAAAGAAAATCATCCCAACACCTCGCCCTACACGATCGAGGTTCTGGAGCCGCATCACCCGATCATGAGAAACAATCCCCGATCCTGGAGGACGCCTGCAGGCGAGTTATACCTGATCGTTGATTTACATGACAATGCCACTCCGCTGTCTCATGCCTACTCGGTGGAGACAGACTCCTATACGGAAACCGCCTGGATACACGAATACCAGGGTGTCCGGGTTTTCACCAGTTCACTCGGGCATCACAATGCGTCGATGGGCTCGGATGTGAATCTGAATCTTATTGCCTCAGGCGTGCTCTGGGCGGCAGGAAAACTTGAAGAAGATGGTTCGCCGTCCCCGGGACTTGAAGGAGAACGCGGACTTGGATGGATCTCCCTCCTGGACGATACCCTCAACGGCTGGATTGAAAGCGGCGGTGTCGTGGATTGGCGGGCCGGCACCTGGTATGGCAGGCAAATGGACTGGCCGACCATCGATAATTCCATGGCTGGAGAATCATTCCGGCTTGACGGCGACACTCTGAAAGTCGAGGGAGATCAGAGGTATCTGTTCTATGACGGGCGGATCGCTGGCGCATATTTCAAGAATTTCGAATTCAAGGTTGATGTCTATACTCATCCCGGGTCGGCTTCAGGCGTATTTTTTCATACCAAATATGAAGAAGACGGCCGGCCGGCTTTCGGTTATGAAGCTCAGATTAACGCCAGTCGGGCCGGTGAGGGCAAGACCGGCAGCCTGATTGGTGTCAGCGAGGTGGAGACTGCCCCACATGGCGATAACGAATGGTTCAGTTATTACATCAAGGTTGCCGGCAAGAAAGTAACGGTGAAGGTAAATGGCGAGACCGTCAACGAATTCACCGAACCCGCTGATGTAGAGGGACCGGCCAGGCTCCACTGGGGCACGATCGGCCTCGAATCCGTGGGCGACGATAGTCGTGTTTACTTTCGGAATCCGATGATTCGTTTATTGCCGGATATCAATTAGGCCAGCCCTATATGCGGCTGTTGCTATCTTTACGCAACTGCCAATTCTCCTTACCGCCGGGGCTGCCCCTGCATATCGCATTGCAGGCCACTTGAGCCTCTCACTGGACCCACGACCGTACGGCACAGGAACCGTACCGGAGCGATCGACCTGCGTCGATTAGCAGTCGCCCCTGACGATGTAGTCGTTGATGATGTTTTCAACCAGTTCCTGATTGCCGCTGATCTGTTGTGGCTCCCCATTCGTGGCAGCAATGTCACGTAATGCCTGGAAGTCCAGATCACCATCTTCAAAACGTTTGCCGTCGCCGGAGTCAAAACTGGTGTAGCGCCCAAACCGTAAATTGTCGATTCGCGAATCACTGAGAACACGGTCGGCGATGACAAGCCCGCGTGCAAACGAATCCATGCCGCCGATATGCGCATGAAACAGGTCATTGGAATCTGTCGATTCCCTTCTTAACTTGGCATCGAAATTGAGACCCCCGCTGCCAAGTCCACCGGTCTCGAGCACAACCATCATGGCATGCACGGCGTCATACAAATCGGTAGGAAACTGATCGGTGTCCCAACCGTTCTGCGGATCCCCCCGATTTGCATCAATAGATCCAAACAATCCAGCGTCCTGGGCCATGCGCAGGTCATGTGCAAAGGTGTGGCCCGCCAACGTTGCGTGATTTGCTTCGATGTTCAATTTGAAGTCGCCAGCCAAACCATGGTGTCGGAGAAAGCCGATGACCGTTTGCGCATCAAAATCGTACTGGTGCTTCATCGGCTCCATCGGTTTCGGTTCGATCAGAAACGGGCCTTTGAAACCGTTCGCACGACCGTAATCCCTGGCTTTTTCAAGAAACATTGCGAAATGCTCAAGCTCGCGCCTGGTATCGGTGTTCTGCAGGCAAGCATATCCTTCGCGACCTCCCCAGAATACATAGTTTTCGCCGCCCAACTCTATCGTCGCGTCTATCGCCGCCTTGACCTGCGATGCAGCATAGGCCAGAACATCAAAATTCGGGTTGGTAGCCGCGCCGTTCATATAGCGAGGATTAGAAAAAAGATTTGCTGTTCCCCAAAGCAACTTCATGCCGGTTGCTTTCTGCCGCTCTTTAGCGAGCTCGACACACGCCTGCAGATTTTTTTCGGATTCAGCAACGCTATCGCCTTCCCAGGCCATATCGACATCATGGAAACACCAGTACGGCACATTGAGTTTTGTAAAAAACTCGAATGCAGCGTTCATTTTCTCGGTGGCACTCGCCAGTGGCTCACCTGGGACTACCCATGGGTGTGCGCGCGTGCCCGGACCGAATGGGTCAGCGCCGGTTGCACAAAATGAGTGCCAATAGCAAACGGCAAAGCGCAGGTGCTCTTCCATCGTTTTTCCGGCAATCACACGTTCAGGATCATAGGCCTTGAATGCCAACGGATTGTCGGACCCTGGCCCCTCGTACTTGATCTGATCGACATCTGGAAAGTAGGGCGTGTCCCCCGTAAACACTGTACGACTCATGCTTTGGTCTCTTTTTGTATATGGTTCAGCCATAGAGTTCGGCGACTTTTTCAGCGCCTCGCTGGTACTTTTCGTAAGCGTCAATGTAGAAGTTGACCGCCGACGACCGCGGGTCTCGACTTTGTTCCGGGTCCGGTTGCAGGTGTTCACCAACCAGTCCGCTCAAATCGTTATTCCGGTCTTCGAGCATCGCCAGGGCCTGCAATGCGGCACCAAACCCTGCTCCTTCGTTATTTTTGAGGACCGTAACCGGCGCATTGCAAATGTCGGCGACGACCTGTCGCCAGGTCGCGCTGTTAACGCCGCCTCCCGTAAGCACGATCTGCTCTGCGGATATGCCAAGTTGAGATAATTCATCCAGGCCAAACCGAAGCGCAAACGTGGCGCCTTCAACCGCTGACCTGAGAATGTTTTCGCTACGCGCGTTGCGTGTGTCCAGACCCAGGATGCAGCCTTTTGCGTCTGGGAGGTTAGGCGTACGCTCACCGTTGAAGTAGGGCAATGTAATGACACCGTCGGCCCCTCTGTTCGAGGCTTCCAGCTGTGCTTCAAAGCTCGCGATGTCTGCTTTTAGCAAATTGCGCATCAGCTCGGTGGTTACAGTGCAATTCATCGTGCAAAGTAATGGCAACCAGCCGCCAGTGGACGAACAGAACGCCGCAATATTGCCTTTTTTATCGATGACCGGCTGATCCGTGTAGGCGTATACAGTGCCGGACGTTCCAAGGCTCATGGTAACGACGCCTGCGGCTACGTTCCCGGTACCCAGGGCGCCCATCATGTTGTCGCCGCCGCCGATAGAGACCGGAACGCCGGGTGGTAAGGCTAGCTCTTTCGCAATCGACGGGAGCAATTCACCTATCGGTCCATTGTCCAGTCTTACGTCTGGCAGACACTCGCTTAAATCCCGATCGGGGTCTATTGCCGCGAGCATCTTCTCTGACCAACTGCGAGTCCGGATATCCAGGAATCCGGTTCCTGATGCATCGCCGGCTTCCATGCAGCGCTCGCCCGTCAGGTAGAAATTCAGGTAGTCATGCGGCAGCAGAATGGCGTCCATCTGTGCATATGGGTCCGGGTGATTATCTCTGAGCCAGCGAACTTTGGACGCCGTGTAGCCGGGCAGAATTGGATTGCCGACTTCTTCGATACAAGCGTCGTAGCCACCGAACGCATCCATGATAGCGTCGCATTCAGCACCCGTGGACGTATCACACCAGAGTTTGACCGGCGCCTGAACTTCGCCTGCTTTATTCAGCGGTACGAAGCCATGTTGCTGACCTGAAACACCGATCGCAGCAACACTCTGGCGGACGCCCTTTCCAACCTGCTGCAAAGCCCGTCGGAGGGCATTTACCCACCAGTGCGCCTGTTGTTCGGCAATTCCCGCGTCTGTCTGGTAGAGATCGAGCGGCGCACTTTCTACAGCGACGGTCTCGCGGGCCAAAAAGTCATAAAAGATGACTTTGACGCTTTGCGTACCCAGATCGATGCCAAGGACTGTGGACACGGAGCAAATTTCTCCCATTCTTATAATTAGGAAAACGTTTTCATTTTAGACAGGAAAGCGTTGAATTTCCAATAAAAATAGCCCTTTAGCGGCGCTAAAGACTAAGAATGACGCTTGCCGGGCAGAAATTCGTAGACCGTGCGCTGCTGATAGACGTCTCCGGGCGCCAATCGTGCCGATGGGAAAGAAGGCTGATTAGGTGAATCGGGGAATCCCTGGGCTTCCAGGCACAGTCCGGCGCGCTGTTGAAAAGGGCCCGTGAGAAATTCGCCGGTGTAAAACTGCAGCGCGATCTGAGTGGTGTGCAAGTGCATGGCCAGACCGCTCTGTGGAGACGACAATATGGCGACCTTGCGCAGCGTTCCGTCGCTGTTGCTCAAAACAAAATTATGGTCGTACTGTCGACTTTGGCCATTCTCTGAGTTTGTCCGACACAACGCCGTGCGATGACGAAGGTCAAATCTTGTGGCCTCTACCTCACGAATTTCACCGCTGGGGATCAATGCATCATCAACTGGCGTGAAATGGTCAGCATCAATTTGAATGTCATGTGTGTCGATCAGTCGATGCTGCTTGTCGAGATTAAAATAGGCGTGGTTGGCGATATTAACGACTGTCTCTGAATCGGTCGTCGCCCTGTAATCAATGACCAGGGAGTAGTCATCAACGATTTGATAACTGACGGTGATTTCCAGTTCTCCCGGGAAACCACTTTCGCCATCAGGAGACAAATAGGAAAATTCGACCACGCCTTTGTCGTCGGGCGAGCGCATCTGCCAAAAGTGTCGATGAAAGCCGTCCCTGCCACCGTGCAGACAGTTGCCGGCGTCATTCTGATCTACAGAGTAGGTATTGCCGCCAATCGAGAAGCGTGCATCACCGATGCGATTCGCGAATCGCCCTACCGTCGCACCCATGTAGAAACGATCAAGCAAGTAATCATCGAGGCTCGAGTAGCCGAGCACGGCGTCAATAATTCCGGAGTCGGTTGGCACACGAATGGACTGGATGCTTGCGCCAATATTCAATAGCGTCACCTCCATACCTGCAGGTGACCTCAGCGTGATTGCTTCGATTGTATTCATTGAACCATGTGGCCGCAGTGAATCATCCATTGACGAAGGGCGATTGATCGATGAATTGTAAACGTATACCCTGCTAGCGGTAAAATTCACACACTTCTTCCGGAGACTTCCTTTGAGACAAAGCTCAGCCGATATTGTTCCGAAACAAGTAGTGGAGGACATGCCTGACGTATCCATCAAAGAGGTTGCGCAGCTTGCCGGTGTGTCAATTGCCACTGTCTCCAGGTGCATTAACAATCCTGAAAAAGTTACCGAAAAAACACGGTTAAAAGTTCAGGACGCAATTTACAAGACTGGTTATTCACCGAATACCCTGGCACAGAGTTTTCGACGTGGCCGTACGAATATCATTATGGTGGTACTGCCGTCTGTAGGCGACCCGTTTTTCTCCGCCGTGATGCGCGGTATTCGGGTCGCTGCACGCGCTAAAGGTTACTCCGTCATTTTTGAGGACACACAGTTCAACGAATTGACTGACGATGAGTTAGGCGCGATGCTCGTTTCGAATCAGGTGGACGGCATCATTTTGCTGGCTAGTATGTCTCCCTTTGGTAACGAAATCTTGTCAGCGAAGAGCAGACTCAGCTTGCCTGTTGTCATTGGTTGCGAAACCGTATCACCTGAATTGGCTGACTTTCCGAGCGTGCACATTGACAATATTGCCGCTGCGAAAGAGGCAACTAATTATTTAATTTCACAAGGGCATCAGCGTATCGCGATGATGTGCGGACAGGCATCGTCACTGCTGACAAAGGACAGGGAATTCGGCTACCGCGCTGCAATGAAACAAGCTGAATTGCCGATAGAAGATGGCTGGGTTATTGACGGTGACCTGGCGATTGCCGGGGCGAGAAAAGCCACTCGTAATCTGTTGAATCATGCCAATAGACCGACCGCGATTTTTTGCGCGAATGATGAAATGGCCATTGGCTGCATTCACGAGATTAAAGCTGCCGGACTGCAAGTCCCGCGTGACATATCCATCGTCGGGTTTGACGACATTCGCTACGCTGAAGTCACCGACCCGCCGCTTACGACGATCAGTCAGCCTGCCGAAGAAATCGGTGAGCGGGTCATGTACCGACTTTGTCGCCGTATCGATGCGGGAACAAATACAAATAGCGAACCGGAAATCGTGCCACACAAACTGGTCATCAGGCAGTCTGCAGCCAAACCGGCCAGCTAGGTGTTCGCTTTAGCTGGCCGTTACCGGTCTGCGAAACGTTCGCTACGCACAGGCTGAGCCTTTTCCCATTCCTCCCGGCTGACGTCTCGAACCGTCTGGGTAAAGACAAAAGTCCCGTTCTTGTTGCCGACAACCACGTCAGGTAGACCGTCTCCATTGAGATCTCCGCTTACCAGTTGCCGTCCGATGCCTGACTGATCATCGATCTGATGCGGGATGTATTCTACCTGGCCATCATCCTTACGCGTCAGCCGGAAATAATAAATCACCGGGTCCTGTCGGGCGCCTTCGTCAGCAAAGTCGTGAGCCCGGTAGGTCTTCCCCGTCACAATGTCTTTCAGACCGTCGCCATCGATATCGACAAGCTCAACGGCATGCAGCTGGGAAAATTGAACCCCGTAAGGGTTGTCGGTATTTTCCTCCTGCTTGCTCATAATGACATGTTCCTGAAAGGTGATCTCGTCGCCGTTTCGGACCTGTTCAAACCAGCTCAAGCCCCAGCCGTGTGCGTCCAGGCTGGTGATAACGTCGTTGAGACCGTCACCATTCACATCATAGGTATACATATCACCGCCACCCTTCAAGCTATCCCACAATTCGGAACCCGAACGGTCGATAAAGGGGAAGCGGTGAAACGCCCAGTCCGGGTTGCCTTCCAGGGACGCCGGTTGTTGTAACCATCCGTTCCCTTCCAGGAAATCGACGCGACCATCGCCGTCGACATCCCCGAACCCCATGCCATGGGTATAGTGATGAATGTCCCCTTCGTAGGTCATGATCGGGCGAAAGACCCAGGGAAGCGTCGGCGCTACGGGGTTCGGTGACACGTAGCCGTAATGTTTGCTGTAGGCCATCAATAATTCAGGCACACCATCGCCGGTAATATCGCCAAACGTCGGCGCTTCGTTCTTGACAGCGTTGGTGACAAAGAAGCGTTCCCAGTGCTCCGGCAGTTCCGGGGGAGGGCCACTGAAAGACTTGCCCGGGTTCCGGTACCAGTAAGCAGGGGTATTGGGCAGCCCAACAGTCAGTACATCGGGCCAGCCATCCCCATTGATGTCGTAGACGAATGAAAAGAAATTGTCGTTCGAGTAGAACCCGCGGTCGTACGGTAACCGCTTGCTCGGCGCGACGGGGGGATAGTATTCGTAACGGTGTTCGAACTCGGGGCCCAGCCACATGTGCGGCCCACTGACGACGTCCATATGACCGTCCTGGTTGAAGTCGCCGTAACTGGCGCCTTCAGACCAATAAACTGAGGTCAGTTGCTGTTTGTCAAAATCACGAATAACAAACTCTTCGGCCTGTCCGCAGACGGTTAAGAAAGAGCAGGTGAATATCAATGCGACGATGCGCTGAAATCTGTTCATCTTGGTACCTCGTCTCTACTCGGTAAGTCCTGGCAAGTCACTCGTCTCGGAAATTCTCGATGCGGACAGGCTGCGCCTTTTCCCATTCTTCCTGACTGACGTTTCGAACCGTCTGGGTAAAGACAAAAGTCCCGTTCTTGTTGCCGACCACGAAATCGACCAGTCCATCCCGATTGAGGTCTCCGCTTACCAGTTGCCGTCCAATGCCTGCCTCGTCCTCGATTTGGTGAGGAACGAATTCTACCTGGCCATCATCCTTACGCGTCAGCCGGAAATAATAGATCACCGGATCCTGTCGGGCGCCTTCGTCACCGAAGTCGTGAGCCCGGTAGGTTTTGCCCGTCAAAATGTCCTTCAGACCGTCGCCATCGATATCGACAAGCTCAACGGCATGCAGCTGGGAAAATTGAACCCCGTAAGGGTTGTCGGTATTTTCCTCCTGCTTGCTCATAATGACATGTTCCTGAAAGGTGATCTCGTCGCCGTTTCGAACCTGTTCATACCAGCTCAGGCCCCAGCCGTGTGCGTCCAGGCTGGTGATAACATCGTTAAGCCCGTCGCCATTCACGTCATAGGCATACATGTTGCCTCCCCCGGAGAAACAACAGAACACGGGGTTCGTTTTCCGGTTAACGAATGGGAAGGGGTGATACTCCCAATCCTGGCCGAACTGCAGGGAGGAGGGTTGTCGCATCCAGCCATCGCCGGTCAGGTAGTCATGGCGTCCGTCGCCGTCAACATCCCCGATTCCCATGCCGTGGGTGTAGTGATGAATTACCTCTTCGTGGGTCGATATCGGGTGAAAAATCCAGGGAAGCGTCGGCGCTACGGGGTTCGGTGACACATAGCCGTAATGTTTGCTGTAGGCCGTCAACAATTCAGGCACACCGTCGCCGGTAACGTCTTTAAAATCAGGTGCTTCGTTCTTGACAGCGTTTGTGACAAAGAAGCGTTCCCAGTGCTCCGGCCGTTCCGGGGGCGGACCACTGAAAGACTGGCCCGGGTTCCGGTACCAGTAGGCCGGGGTATTGGGTAGTCCTGCTGTCAGGACGTCAAGCCAGCCGTCCCCATTGATGTCGTAGACGAATGAAAAGAAATTGTCATTCGAGTAATACCCGGAATCATAGGGCAAGCGCTTGGTCGGTGCGACGGGTGGATAGTATTCGTAACGGTGCTCGAATTCGGGTCCCGGCCATATGTGTGGTCCACTGACGACATCCATATGGCCGTCCTGGTTGAAGTCGCCAAAACTGGCGCCTTCGGACCAATAGAGGGTGGTCAGTTGTTGTTTCTCGAATTCACGAATAGCAAACTCGTCGGCTAGAGCACCGGCGTTTACGTATAAGCAGGAGAATATGAATGCTGCGATGCGCAGAATTTTGTTCATCTTAGTACCCCGTACCGGCTTTGCACTTTGGTGTCACCAAGGGTGACCGTACTTGCCGTCAGATTGCCGGCAAAAAATCGTGTCGTTCAGCCTCACCGCAAAACCTGTTTATAATATTTGTTCGACGTGAAAACGATTTCATTCACTCTATCGTAGCTTGTGTACAGTCTGCAAATAATTCTGCTCGAGCAACCGATGGCAATGTTCAGGAAAGAAATAATTACTTTTAAAATAAATAGGTTACGAATCGAAAGATTGCCAACTCAGCGTTTCCTGTACGGACTTGGAGACCGGGTCATGGGGTCCGGTGGTGGGACCGCCGGGTCCCGGTGGGTGACGACCACGTTGCGCTCCAATTCCCAGGGCCTATGCGGATGTACCTTCCCATCGCAAACCGGTCAGGGTACGGACTATGAATCCCCCGGCATCAGCGGGCGACGATCAGGTAGTGGCCTGATCGCCGGTGACTAAAACAATGCATCACATCATTCGAAGATTGGGTGCCGGTTTTAAAATGAAGTTACACTGTTTACTCCATATAGCCGCCAGGAAATCTCGATAATATGACTACTTTGAACCTGGTCGACTGGACAGTCGTCGGGCTGTATTTCCTTGTGTTGCTGAGCGTTGTAATCGCGGTAACGCGAAGGCAGCAAAACACAACTGAATATTTTCTCGCTGGCCGGAATGTCGGGTTCTTTGCGATTGGTGCGTCGATTTTTGCCTCGAACATCGGTTCGGAGCATGTCGTTGGCCTGGCGGGACAGGGCGCGTCGACCGGACTCGCCATGGCGCATTACGAACTTCATGCGTGGATCGTCGTGCTGCTCGCCTGGATCTTCGTACCGTTCTACTACGAGTCGAAAGTCTTTACGATGCCCGAGTTCCTCGAGCGGCGCTTCGGCCCGAAGCCGCGCTGGATGCTGTCGCTCGTATCGCTTGCGGCCTATGTGCTGACCAAGGTGTCGGTGACCGTCTATGCGGGTGCCGTGGTATTCAGTACGCTGTTGCCGGACACATTCGGCTCGCCGCAAAATGCGTTCTGGGTTGGCGCGATCGCAACTGTCGTGCTGACGGGTCTGTACACCGTCGCGGGCGGCCTGCGTGCCGTGCTCTACACAGACTCGGTACAGGCCGTAATCCTTATCATCGGCTCGGTGGCAGTGACCTGGTTCGGACTCGACCGGCTCGGCGGCTGGGGTGAGTTGCGTGAGTTCACCAGTCAGAATGTTGCGCAGTACGCACTGTGGCGGCCATTGTCGGACCCGGACTTTCCCTGGCTGGGAATCCTGATTGCGTCTCCCATCGTTGGCATATGGTACTGGTGTACGGATCAGTACATCGTGCAGCGTACGTTGGCCGCCAGGGACCTGAAGACGGCGCGACGTGGCGCCCTGTTCGGCGCGCTTCTCAAGGTCTCGCCGGTGTTGATCTTCCTGATCCCGGGCCTGATCGGTGCCGCGCTACACTCACGCGGCCTGATAGCGATTCCGCTGACATCGGCCGGGGGACTTGCCGGCGACCAGGTGTTTCCGACCATGGTAACGACGCTGCTGCCGGAGGGCCTGCGGGGCCTCGTCGTTGCGGCATTGACGGCAGCGTTGATGAGTTCACTGTCGTCGCTGTTCAACTCGACGGCAACGCTGTTCACGGTGGATATCTACGAAAAATTGCGCCCTGCAGCCAGCCAGTTGCAGCTGGTTACCGTCGGGCGCCTGGTCACTGTGGTCGTTGTGTTGCTCGGTCTCGCGTGGATTCCGATAATGCCAATGATATCGGAAGGCGGTCTGTACCAGTACCTGCAGAACGTGCAGGGGTATCTTGCGCCGCCGATCACTGCAGTGTTTCTGCTGGGCCTGTTTTCGAGCCGTATCAACACTCGGGGCGCGGTGTGGGGACTCGGTCTCGGTTTCGTGCTCGGCATGGGCAAGCTCGTCATGCAGGCATTGTTTGGTGAAGGGAAGATCGAGTCGCCTGCGTTGTTTGCGGCGATCGGCGATTTCAATTTCCTGTATTTCTCCGGTGTCCTGTTCCTGATCTGCGTTGTCACCATCGTCATGGCCTCGCGGACCGACGCCGCGCCGGATCGCGAGCGCATTCGCGGCCTGACCTATGACTCGATTGACCGTGCCGCGGTTCGGGCCAGCTGGGATCGCCGCGATGTCGCCGCTACCGCCGTTGTGCTGGGACTGGTCGCTGCCCTGTATCTTTACTTCTCGTTCTGGGTCGGTTGAAGGGGCGCTGAGTACAGGCTGTTCGCTTATTTCCGTTCGCAGCTTGATAGCCAGGAATGAAGCATGAACGAAAACAACAGGCCGGATGCCAGGATGAGTACCGAGAGCTTGCCGCGGTGTGGCGTATCCGAGGTCCACGTACCACTGGAATCGAGCCAGAAGAAGGCGTAGCTTGCGGCGACCCATGGTATGAAAGCAATTACGATCTTCAGAGATTTCAGCACGTTTATTCCAGGTGGCGGGGCCATCACATTCTAGCATTCCCGGGTGACGGCGCTTCCCGACCTATCGGCTGATTCGACTCTGTTTTTCTGAAGTGAGATTATGATTTCGCTGCGAAACGGCAGGCTCGATGTATGCAACCGAAACAGGTATGGCCGTGCGGGAACTCTTGAAAAACAAAGCGCTGAATGGGTGGGCGCTCTTCTGTCTGATTACCGTTCCGGTCAGCCTCGCCACGATGATCGAAATGGCACAAGTCGGGCTCGCCACGCCGCAAGACGTGTCCCACATGATTGGCTACTCGGTTCGCTTTGCGGTGCCGATCATTTTCCTGGTCGTTGGCCTTTCTGCCTTGCAACGGTTGTTTCCCGGTCCCATTCCCGCCTGGTTGCTGCGAAATCGAAGATATATCGGACTTGGCTTTGCCGTTGCAATGGCATGGCAGGGCGCGTTTATCTTCCTCATGTCGAACTTCAATCGCGAGTATTACTTTGACGAAATTTTCTATCTGCGCGATGAACTCGAAGGCAGCACCGGCTACATCTTCCTGACGGTAATGGTGTTGACGTCTTTTCAGTTTGGTCGCAAGTGGCTGACGCCGAGGCAGTGGAATGTACTGCATACGACCGCGCTTTATTTTTTATGGGCCTACCCGTTCAGTGTGTACTGGTGGGCACTGTCCTACTATCCGAATCCACAACCCATCGATTATGTCTTTTACTGGTTCGGCTTTACCGCGTTTGCTTTGAGAATCGCTGCCTGGGGCATGCAGCGGGCGGAGGCGGGTTCTGCACCGACTACCTTCAAAATTGCAGGGGGCGCGATCATCGCCACCGGGCTGCTGGTCGCCGCGACCGGTCGTGACTGGCAGGCCGCGACCACGGCATTTCTGACTACACCGGCGTGGTCAGCGAATATGGAACTCTGGTTGCCTTATTGGCCGCTGGAGCCCTTCCTGTCTCTCCTGATAATCGGACTTGGCACCTTTGTGATGACGCATACTGGCAGTCACGCGTCTGATGTGGTGGAACAGGGGACCGCCTGAGCGTCCGGAATCCCTGCGCTTCGCGCGCTAAATTCAGTTTTTCGTGAAGCAAGCAGGTCAGCTTGTAGCGAATTCCGGTAATGACTGGCCCGCGGCCGGGTTCGATGCGAGCCGGATACGATGGTGAGCCTGATGCGTCAGCCTGCCGAAGTCACAAAGCCGGTTTATTGGCTATAATTTGACGATGAGGTGTATCCGGTATCGTCGGGCACCGCAACACAAAAATACCAGAACAAACAATCGCAGGGGGTTAAAATGAAAACCAAGAACAGCAAGTCCCGGAGAGTATTCCTGGGCAAGATGCTCGGTGCGGCCACCGCGGCCACCATCCCGGTCGCCAACATGAGTTCGGCCAGCGCCGCCGTTGCTGAACTGGATGCGCAGGACAAGTGGCTGGAAGGCGTCACCGGGCCGCACAGGTGCATGTTCGATTTTCCGCGTCACATGCGAGGCGGTGGACTCGTCCACATTTACAACTATATTTCGACCTACCAGGCGGCATACGGCGCCGACGTCTCGGATATCGGTACAGTTGGCACGATGTACAGTATCGGTCCGGAGTCGAGTATTGCGATGGCATTTACGGACGATATGTGGGCCAAGTACCGTTTCGGCGAATACCTCGGGCTGGATGATCCGCAGACCGGCAAGCCTGCGACCCGCAACCTGTTTTACGAATACCAGGAAGGCGATGAGTTGCCGCGCGTCGGGCCGATCGGTCCATTCCCCGATGCCACGGTATCTGCGTTGCAGAAAAAGATGGGTACGACCTTTCTGCTCTGCAACAATGCAGTGACGGCGTTGAGCATGCATCTGAACATGAAGGGCCAGGGCGAAGCGGAAGCGATCAATGCGGATCTCAGGAACCACATTCACGAGGGTATTGTCCTCGTGCCGGCGATGGTGATCGCGATCGAGAAGGCGCAGGCGGCTGGCATTAGCTACAACCGTCAGTAGTGCCCGATCGTTTTGAATGAAACAGGGGCGCTTGCTGCGCCCCTGTTTTGTATTACCGGCTGGGAGTGAAATTCGTTGAATAATTATGTTCTGGCACTGTTGTCGCTATTGCCGATAGTGTCCGTGGCTGTCTTCCTGGTGGCATTGCGCTGGCCCGCGAGTCGCGCGATGCCGATTGCCTACGCGGTGTGCGCTGCCCTGGCGCTCCTGGTCTGGCAGGTTCCGGTTGCCGTGGTTACCGCAGCGACGATCAATGGCATTGTCGTTGCAGCAACCTTGATATTCATCATCTTCGGTGCCATCGCGCTCCTTAACACGCTGCAAGAAAGTGGCGGCTTGTATGCGATCCGGGCCGGGTTTACCGGTATATCTCCCGATCGTCGCGTACAGGTCATCATCATCGCGTGGTTGTTCGGCGCTTTCATCGAGGGATCTGCGGGTTTCGGTACCCCGGCTGCGGTTGCTGTCCCGTTACTTGTCGGGCTCGGTTTTCCGGCGATGGCCGCCGTGATTGCAGGCATGATCATTCAAAGCACGCCGGTCTCGTTTGGCGCTGCAGGCACGCCTATCCTCGTCGGTGTCAGTACAGGATTGGCCAATGATCCTGCCGTAGCCGAGCTGGTTGCGGCATCGAGTGACCTGACTTTCGAATCTTTGCTCGATGACATTGCAACCAAGGTCGCTTTTCTGCATGCCACGGCGGGGACGTTTGTGCCATTGATCGTCGTCAGCCTGATGACGCGCATATTCGGTGCCAATCGGTCGTTTGCCGATGGCTTGCGGGCCTGGAAGTTTGCCCTGTTTGCCGCGCTCGCAATGACAATTCCTTACTGGCTGGCCGCCCGCTTCCTGGGACCGGAGTTTCCCTCATTGCTGGGTGGTCTCGCCGGTCTCGCGATCGTGATCACCGCTGCAAGACGCGGGTTCCTGGTGCCGGATGATGAATGGCATTTCGCGGACAAATCGACCTGGGCGCCTGAATGGTCGGGCACTATCGAGGTCCGACCGGAAGAGATCCGTGATCGCAATATCGGCATGTTGTCGGCATGGTCGCCTTACTTCGTGGTTGCAGCATTGCTCGTCATAACCCGCCTGGACACGCTGCCTTTCAAGGCCTGGATGCAGGGAATTGCGCTGAGGATTCCGGAGCTGCTGGGAACGCCAATTACCGTCAGCGTTTCGCCCTTGTATTTGCCCGGCACCATCTTTTTGGTCGCGGTCGCATTCACCTATTTCATCCATCGCATGGATCGTGCGGCGCTCGCTACGGCACTGGGCAAGTCCGCAAAGACGGCGTTGCAGGCGTCAGTCGCACTCATATTTACGGTGCCGATGGTGCAGGTGTTCATCAATTCAAACGGCGGCGCCGCGGGCCACGACCGGATGCCAATTGAGCTCGCCGACGGGGTCGCCGCCCTGGCGGGCGGCGCGTGGCCGATGTTCGCGACATTCATCGGTGGCCTCGGGGCGTTCGTCGCCGGTAGCAATACAGTCAGCAACATGATGTTTTCATCATTCCAGTTTGGCGTCGGCCAGCGAATCGGTGTGGATCCTGCGTGGATTGTTGCGTTACAGGCAGTGGGCGGCGCTGCCGGCAATATGATCTGCGTGCACAATGTCGTGGCGGCTTCCGCAGTGGTCGGGATGCTGGGCCGGGAAGGGCTGGTCATCCGGCAGACATTCTTTCCATTCGTTTATTACGCGTTGTTCACAGCGTCGGTGGGCTACTTCGTCGTCTGGTCCGGTTCGCTGGGGCCGTTCAATGCAGGATCAGTCGTTGCGGCAGCAATTGTGCTTGCCATCCTCGTAACCATTCGCCGCGGCGTGACGCCGCAATAGCCGGATCGCAACGGCTATCGGGCCGATAGCGACGCGTCGATGCGGACGCCGTACAGCGACAATACAGGCAGACGAATCACGAAACGATCCGCGTCTTTATGGTTCAGCAGGAAACCTGCAGGAATTTATTTTCGTTATCGCTCACCTTAAATTCCTGTTGGTCGCGATGCGGATAGAAATTGTATCATCCGGGATATTACGGACCCCTTTGAATTGACTATAAAGGCCGGGCTGACTGCTGACTCGCTATGCAAATACGCCACCTGCCCAATGCGATTTCCCTGCTGCGCCTGGCGGCCGTTCCCGTCCTGTTCTGGCTGGCCTTTAACCAGGACCAGCGCGTCTTTGCATGGTTGATCCTGGCCGCCGGCTTGACCGATGTGCTCGATGGCTGGCTCGCAAGACGCTTTGGGTGGACGAGTGCACTGGGTGCCCTGCTTGATTCCATTTCCGATGTCTCGTTGATCCTCGTCGCTATCTACGGCATCTGGTCGATGCAACAGCACGTATTCCTGGACAACTGGATGGTATTCGCTGCTGTGACCGGTATCTGGACCGTCGTACACCTGACGGCGCTCCTGCGATACGGGCGCCTGGCCAGCTTTCATACACGATTTACGCGGCTCGGAATCCTCGCCTTTGGTGGATTCGTCCTGGCCTTGTTTTTCCACGGCTTCCTGCCCGTCGTCTTCTACCTGGCAGCTGCGATCTGTTTTTTCGCTGGCATCGAGTCCCTGGTCATGATTCTGCTCATCGCGGAGTGGACGCCGGACCTTCGGGCGGGTTTGCCCGACGCGCTGCGCCGGCGCCGAGAGTTGGCCAGCCGGCAATAGCCTTGGTTCGCTGTGCAGCCCCGACTGCGCTTATGTTGTCTCGAAGCCCGGCGAGCACTCAGGTCGTGAGGGGAACTGACCATCCACCCGGTCGAGGAGACGATTCGGGACAGGCCCGCCTGGCTAGTTACCTCTGCCAAAGTTGGTGCGAAGGCCGAGATAGGCTGTTCGACCGGGCGTTCGGTAGCCGTACACCTGCTCATAGTCTTCATCGAGTAAATTGGTGCCACGAGCGAACACCGTGATGGCTTCATTCAACTGGAAGTGGATAGCAAGGTCTACGAGCCAGTAGTTTTTGAGCGTGACGATTTCCGAGGGCTGAGGAAACGGCGGGAAGAACTGGTCTTTTCGGGAGCCGCCGTAATTCGCGGAGAGGTTCGCGCGCCAGCGCTCACTGGCTGATCGATAATTCATGGCGAGATTGCCGCTGTGGCGTGGTCGGCGCAGTTCCGTGACGTCAATTCCAGCAGCATCCTGTTCTGAAGCGTCGGTGTAGGTGTAGCTGGCGCCGACGTCGAATCGATCCGATGCCTGCCAGGACGCGCCGATCTCGATACCGCGACGCTCACTGTCGCCTGCAATATTCTCAGCGGTGAAGAGATAAGTAACCGGATCGAACGCGAAGCCATTGATCTCGTCCTCGAGATCCTGGTGGAAAACGGTTGCACTGACAGACCACCGGTCATTACTGAATGTGTGATCTACCCCGATTTCGTAGGACGTCGATTTCTCCGGATCGAGCGCGGCATTGCCGACGAACTGGCCGGGGAAAAACCCGAATCGTTCGGTGAACGTGGGATTCTTTTGGCCCGTTCCTACGTTAGCGCGCAGCGTGGTGTCGTCGCTCAGCAGGTAGCTCGCCGAGGCGCGGCCCGTGACCGCGTCCTCGAACTCGCTGTTGTCATCGAATCTCATGCTGAAAAGCCAGGTCAAACGGTCGGACATCGCGGCTTCGAAGTCAGCGACGACACTCGTCACGCCCATGTCCTGGTCCTGGTTCGGATCGCCAAATACGATCTGTCCGCGTTGCTCGAATGAGGTTGCCTCGTGCTCGAGTGCGAGCGAAAGACGGTGATCGCCCAGGCTGATATCGGTCTGGTACATTAAAGTCATGCGATCGGACGCGCTGGACGAGTCCTCGCTGCCGTCGACGAGGTTCCGGTTATCCGAATCGAAATAGCGCGAGCTCAGCCGATGTGTAAACCGACTGTCAGGCCGACGATACATCCCGCCGACGCTGGCATAGATTGTTTCGGATCGGGTTGCGAGGTCTCCGTCGGTCGGCAGACCGGTCACGAAGAAGTCAGTGGGATCGTATTGGGAGTACGCGTCGACTGCCCTGATACGGGCGTCCAGCGTCAATGTATCACTCGCGAGAAATCGACCGCCCAGTGAAAAGGTCGTGATGTCCGAGCCATCTTCTTCATCGCCGATTCGGGAAATATTGGTGCCATTGGTGTCGAGATATTCAATGCCGCCATTCAGTGACCAGCGCTCCGCGCCCGTAGAGCCACCCAGCCCGATATTGCTGGTCGCGTGCGAGCCTCTTTCGACATACGCATGCATTTTAGGCGCAGCCGTATTCCGTTGTGTAACGATGTGGACGGCCGCGGCGACGGCATCGCTCCCCCAGAGCGCACTTTGCGGCCCCCGAACCACCTCGATGCGCACGATATCGCTGGTGGTCAGATACTCCCAGCGAAATTCGTCGCCCGTTGCAGGGTCGTTTGCCCTAACACCGTCGATCAGTACGAGTATGTGATTGGCTTCTGCCCCGCGAACACGGACCTGTGTCTGTGAACCGATTCCGCCCGACTGGCTGATCGCAAACCCGGGAACCGTGCGGAGCACATCCGCAACGTAGCGTGCCTGCAGACGGTCAATCTGCTCACGCGTGATGACAGTCGCTGCATTGCCGATACGACTCAGGCTGATGGGCGTTCTGGCTCCGGTAACGACGATCTGGTCGAGACCGGCATCAGGTTCTGCGGGCGTTTGTGCAAACGCAAAAGAGCAGGCCGCCGTGCCCAAGAGGACAGCGAAAATGCGGTTCAATCCCGTCATTATTAATCTCCCGCCAGGACCCCCGTACCGGCACGCTGGTGCTCAATCGAGGGGGAGGGAGAATCGAAATCCCACGAATCGCCCGCCGCGATCGAACTGTGGATGGATCGGCAGGCCGGTCTCCGGACTCATGAGTAAGGCATTCGCCTTATCGCCAATCGCCTTCCCGCGCAATTGCGCAGTGGCTTAACGGATTGACTGACTCATTTACCGTTGCGGGGGCAGTGACGGGATTGCTTTTTGAGCGCACCGTCTTCCCGATTAAGACCCGGTTTCCCGGGTGAACACCTGCCGAAATCGCGGCTCACTCTACGTCAGCGAAATGCGGGACGCAAGATGAAAATCGACGGCCGATAGAGTCGACAGGCATGGCTTTTACTCGAACTTGCTGCGAGCGATTGAAGCCCGGCCTGAGTAGTTCAGCATAAGCCATTGAATTATCGGAAAGGCGGCTGACATGGGGCTAAATCGCCCATTGCCGGCCACGGCCAACAGTCCGGACACGGTTGCCATCCCGATACGCCGGGCGTAACGTTGCCAGTCTTAAAGGTCGTTTGAGGATAGTGCTGGATGAAGAGGGACGTGGCTGTTTCAGTCGGTGGTGTGTTGTTTCTTATGGTGACGTCAGCATTCGGACAGTCTCCCGGTGTGTTGCACGACGAGCGAGAGGTGCACCTCGCCGATGTCCGGCAAATGACATCGGGTGGTGAGAACGCCGAGGCCTACTGGTCACCGGACGGCACCGAACTGGTTTTCCAGCGCACGCATACGCCATACGAGTGTGACCAGATATTTAAAATGCCGGTCAGTGATCCGGCCGCCATGTCGCTGGTCTCGACGGGGGTCGGACGCACGACCTGTGGCTACTTCACGGCGGACAGCAAGCGCATTATTTTCTCGTCGACCCACGCGGCCAGCGAGGCGTGCCCCGCCGTGCCTGATTTTTCCCGGGGCTATGTCTGGCCGATTTATCCGGAGTATCAACTGTACAGTGCCAATCCGGATGGCTCCGATCTGCAGGCGCTGACTGACACACCTTATTACGATGCCGAGGCAACAGTCTGCAGCGTGGATGGATCGATCATTTTCACTTCCACCCGCGACGGCGATCTGGATCTTTATCGCATGGACGCCGATGGCAGTAACGTCAAGCGTCTGACCGATACGCCGGGTTATGACGGCGGTGCATTTTTCTCGCCCGACTGTTCGAAGATCGTCTGGCGTGCCTCCCGACCGACCGGTGATGTGCTGGCCGACTACCAGGCGCTGCTGAAAGACAACATGATTCGGCCGAGCGAACTGGAAATCTTCGTTGCCAATTCGGATGGCACAGACGTCCGCCAGGTGACGCATGTCGGCGGTGCGAACTTTGCACCATTCTTTTTCCCGAATGGCGAGCGGATCATGTTCTCGACAAACCACCACGATCCGCAGGGCCGGGAATTTGATTTATTCGCGGTCGATATCGACGGGGCCAACCTCGAACAAATTACCTACACCGAGGGCTTCGATGGCTTCCCGATGTTTTCGCCTGACGGAAAATACCTGGCCTTCGGATCCAACCGCAACCAGGGCAAACCGGGTGAGACCGATGTCTATGTTGCGCGCTGGGTGGCTGGCGAAGTGGCCACGACTGAGTAGCCGGCGGATCGCTATCTCGATGACGTTGCATGGCTCAACGATGATGTGCATGGTGGCCGGGGTATTGAGACGCTGCATGCGACGAATTTCGCTGGGAATAGCTGACCACCGGCGATATCGTGCGCATCGAGGTGGTTAGGCCTCGTAAAGTACGCTTTGGGGAAGCGATGCCGTCGCCGTGCTTGGTGTACACGGGCCGTTCATTGATATCAACTCTGATGCGCATGTGGTCATCGCCAGGCAGCCGTCTGATCCGGATGCGGAGCGTTTCCGCGTCGATACAGAGACAACCATTGTGATGCACGCCATCGCTGGCCACCTAAAGCCGTAGAGAAACGACAGCAGGCAAACCCGTATGTTTAATGGTATTAAGAATTACGAGAACGACCCCATTGAGGCGATGTTTGTTCGCCTGGCCGAAGACCCGGACCCCGGGAAGATCGATCTCGGTATCGGTGTTTTTCGCGATGATTCCGGCAAAGTGCCGGTCATGCGCGCTGTTCGCAAGGCTGAGCAGCAGTTGTTTGCCAGGGATCTACCGAAGTCCTATATCTCGCCTCTCGGCAATCAACCCTATTGCAATGATTTGGAACGACTGGCGTTGGGTGCGGAGCACCCGGTATTACGCAATGGCCGGATTGTATCGGCGCAGACACCGGGCGCCGGCAGTGCGCTGCGTGCTGGTGCTGAGTTCATTTACAGCCTGAATCCGGCGGCAGCCCTCTGGGCCTCTCGTCCGGTCTGGGGGCATCAGCTCGAATTCTTCGACAAAGCCGGATTGTCCCTCTGCAGCTATCGTTATTACGACCAGCCAAACGGCGTGCTCGATTTCACGGGCATGCTGGAGGACCTTCGAGAGATGAAGGAAAACGACGTCCTCTTGCTGCACGGTTGTTGCCACAATCCGACGGGCCAGGACATGACGGTCGACCAGTGGATTGAGCTGGCAGAGGTCGTCAATCAGACGGGGGCGTTACCGTTTGTCGACATCGCGTACCAGGGTTTTGGCGAAGGTATTGAAGCGGACGTTGCCGGCGTTCGTGCGTTTGCCGAACGCGTGTCGCAAATGCTGCTGACGGTATCGTCGTCAAAGTCTTTCGGTATCTATCGTGAGCGGGCAGGCCTCCTGTCCGTCATCGTATCCCCGGATGGGAGCGACGTAGAAAGTGTCCGGCGAAAATTGCGGGATACAGTGCGGCAGATCTATTTCATGGCGCCGGACCACGGTGCAGCGGTCGTGCACGAAATCATGTCGACGCCAGAGCTCGAGCTTATGTGGCGTGAAGAACTCGATGCGGTAAGGACGCATGTGCATGCGATGCGCAAATCGCTTCGGGAAACGCTGGAAGCAGCCGACCCGGATTTCGATGCAGCCTTTATCGAAAGACAACATGGCATGTTCTCGTGCCTGCCGATTACGGTAGACGAACAATTCCAGAAGGAGCGCGATTATCATATCTATATGCTGCCTGACGCGCGCGTAAACGTCGCCGCGATGAATGCGGCCCAGTCTGCCATTCTCGCCGAAGCGTTCGCCGCCATTCGGGCATCGAGGCATGCAGAATCACCGACCGCAACGGTCTGATTGCCGACACGCGCGGACGCCTAGATGATCCCGATCAAAGATGACAATCCGCAGATCCAGTTTCCGATTGCCACGCTGTCAATCGTTTTTCTGAACCTCGCGTCATGGATCTTTCTCCAGGGCATGGGGTCGGGAAACGGGCTGGCAGCATCCGTTTGCCAGTATGGCCTGATCCCGGGCGAACTCCTCGGGCTCGTACCGGCGGGTACGCAATTACCGCTGGGTCCCGGCATGTCGTGCGTCATTGGAGATGCGTCTGCCTGGCATACGACGCTGACATCCATGTTTATGCATGGTGGCTGGATGCATATTATCGGCAATATGTGGTTTCTCTGGATCTTCGGGGACAACGTTGAGGATTCGATGGGGTCTGCGCGATTCGTACTTTTTTACCTGCTGTGCGGCCTTGCGGCGGCCGCCTTCCAGGTGATTGCTGACCCTGCGTCACAAATTCCGATGGTCGGCGCTTCCGGCGCGATTGGTGGTGTAATGGGCGCCTATATTCTGCTTTATCCCCGCGTGCACGTGCACATGCTGTTCATTTTCGTCTTTTACGTAACGACCATTGCCGTACCGGCTTTCCTGATGCTGGGTTACTGGTTTCTCGTCCAGTTATTGAGTGGTGTCTCTACTTACGGGAGCGAGGGCGGTGGCGTTGCATTCTGGGCACATGTCGGCGGATTCGTGGCCGGGGTCGTCCTGATCTTTTTCTTCCGGGACAAACAGCTGCTCGACAGGCATCCCTATCATGGGTGGCGGCAAAAGTCCTCGCCGACCCGGAACTGGCACCGTGTCGACAAGCGATGACTCGTTCAATATTGTGGCTGCTCATTCTTGCCCCAGGCGTCACGCCTGGCGAAGAGGCCCTGATTGCCGTCGCGACCAATTTCCAGCCGGTTATGCAGCAGTTGGCCGACGATTTTCAGTCGTCATCGCCGCATCGTATTCGCTTATCCAGCGGATCAACCGGCGTGTTGTTTGCCCAGATAAGAAATGGTGCACCTTTTGACGCGTTCTTCGCGGCTGACCAGGCACGACCGGCCGCACTGGAGGCTTCCGGACTGGGCGTCGCCGGCTCGCGATTTACCTATGCGGAGGGAAGGCTGGCATTCTGGAGCAATGATCCTGGCCTGGTGCGCGACGACTTCGAAGACTCACTGCGAAGTGCACGACTGCGGGTCCTGGCGATTGCCAACCCGGACCTCGCACCTTACGGGCAAGCCGCTCGTTCCGCGATCGAGGCCGCCCTCGCTTCCGATCCGCTCGAAGCAAAACAGGTATTCGGCGAGAATGTCGGCCAGGCGTTCTCGCTGGTCGCGACGGGCAATGCGGACGCCGGCGTCATCGCCTTGTCTGCGGTCATGCAGAAACCCGAGTGGCTGCAGGGGGCTTACCTCGAGGTGCCCGCGGACTTGCACCCGCCGATTCGCCAGGACGCATTGTTGCTTCGACGGGGCAAGCAAAATGAAGCGGCGATCCGGTTTCTCGCCTTCCTGAAAGAGGACACCGTGCGTGAAACGATAAAAGCGTCAGGATATCGGTGAGGCGTGCTAATGCCTGACCTCGGACCCCTTTGGCTGTCACTGGCGCTGGCTTCGGTCACGACGGTTATTCTGTTGTTCATCGGTACGCCACTCGCCTGGTGGCTGTCCGGGACGCAGTCGCGATTGCGGCCTGTCATCGAAGCGGTTACCGCGCTGCCGCTCGTCCTGCCCCCGACGGTACTCGGATTCTACATACTGATTGCCCTCGGGCCGGCATCGCCTGTCGGAGGGTTCTGGCTCCAGGTCACAGGAGAAGCGTTGACGTTTTCTTTTTCCGGGCTCGTTATTGCCTCGGTGGTGTATTCGCTGCCGTTCATGGTGCAGCCACTGCAAAATGCATTTGCCGCTGTGGGGCGCGGCCCGGTTGAGGCGGCAGCCACATTGCGAGCGAATCCGCTGGACGCGTTTTTTTCCGTCGTAGCCCCGTTATCAGCGCGCGGTTTCGTCACGGCCGCCGTTCTGACGTTCGCACACACGATCGGCGAGTTTGGTGTGGTTTTGATGGTGGGAGGCAACATCCCCGGTGAGACCCGGGTCATTTCGATTGCGATCTATGAACATGTCGAGACGCTCAACTATTCAGAGGCGCACATTCTTTCCGCCGGACTGATCGCGTTCGCATTTGCAGTCCTATTGCTGGTTTATTCGATCCGGCGGGGGAACCAGGTCAATGTCTGAGTTTCCCCGGACGACCCTTTCGGTCACTGCGCAGGTGGTGTATCCGGATTTCCGCCTGGACGTCAATCTGAACGAATCACTTGACGGCACGGTTGGATTGTTCGGTCCAAGCGGCAGCGGCAAGAGCACACTCCTGCGCGTCATTGCCGGCCTCGAACCGCTGGCGACGGGGACGATCGGCCTTGGCGATGAGCGTTGGCAGGATAGTGCCGTTCGACGCAATGTGCCGCCACACCGTCGGCCGGTCGGATACGTATTTCAAAGGGCGCGCCTGTTTTCTCATTTGAGTGTTGAGGGCAACCTTGACTATGCGCATAGTCGCGGGTCGCGAGCCAGTGACATTCGCGCGAAGGAAGAAGTTATCGCAGCGATGAATCTCGGGTCTTTGTTGGCACGTGACGTCGACGGTTTATCCGGTGGTGAAACGCAACGCGTGGCGCTGGCTCGCACCCTGGTCAGCGGCCCGAAACTCTTGTTACTCGACGAGCCGCTCGCGGCCCTGGACGTCTGCGCAAAAGACGACATTTTTCCGTATTTGGAGGCGTTGCCGGCACGGTTTGGCATACCGTCCCTGTTTGTCAGTCATTCCGTGCACGAGATGGCACGACTGGCTGAAAAAGTGATTGCCCTCGACGAGGGTTGCGTCACCGCGGTCGGAAGCGCGGCCGAAATACTCGGTGGTGCATTGCACGCGGGCCATGCGTTGCCGTTTGAGCCCGTGTCCATACTGAATGTGACGGTTTCCGGGCACTTGCCGGATCTTCGTTTGACGCAGGTATTGTTCGGCGATCAGCAGTTGACCGTTCCCGAAATGTCCACGGTTGCGAAAGGGGATCAGGCCAGGCTTTCTGTGAGTGCCGCCGATGTCGTTATCGCCACGAGCCATCCGGAAAACCTGAGTGTACGCAATGTCCTTTCCGGGACGGTAGGGCAGATCATCGACATGCCCGGGTCGGCATTCGCGATGGTGACGGTGGATGTCGGCGGGACGCCACTGAAAGCGCGCATTACGCGTGAGGCGGTCAGGGATCTTGGGTTAGAGCGGGAAGGGCCGGTTTACGCCCTGATCAAGACGGCCGTCTTCGATCATCGCGGCTAGCATTCACGATCGCTTTACTCTTCTTCGGGCTCGCCTACTCTCTCAGGTTCTGGCATCGGCAAGGGGTTTGCTTCCGGTCTCATGCCAACGCCTTCCTTCAGTGCCTCGGCATCTTCACGATCAATCTTGCGAAAGAGGCCAAGTGAGCAACGATTCCCTGCGCGCAGGCCGAACGGATCGTCATACAACACCCGAATGCTGTCGAGGCGGCAGAGCCGCCCCCTACAGGTGTGGTAAGAGAACCGGTCTTAGCGCGCCCCGCCACCGCACAGTCGCCGCAGCATGTTGTGATAGATCGTCCTGCCGCGCATATGGAACAGGATATTGCGGTCATCAAGTACATCCGTGCGGCGGATGTTACGTACCTGTATGCAATCGACCGTGTTTTCATCGAAGACGGGCTCCTCATCCTCGTCGCTATCCTGCGCTGTCGTGGCGAACGGCAAAAAGAGGCTGACTGCCAATACGACCGGTGCGAATGTTGAGATTTGCTTGTGCATCATTTGATAGCCTGTGATCATTCTACTCCGATTTTGACGATTGACGGTACAGGCTGCGGCCTGGCGCCCGGACCTTTGAGGATTTAAAGACATGTCACTGACCTTAAGTTCCCGCCACGAGTGGGTCAGGAAATCCGAACTGCGCGCGATGAGCGTTGAATGTGAGCGTGTCGGTGGAGTCAATCTGTCGCAGGGTGTCTGCGATCTCGCGGTTCCGGAGCCTGTGGTAGCTGCCGCCAGGGCCGCGATCGATGCTGGCGATAACAGCTATTCCCGCCATGACGGTACGCGCCAGCTTCGTGAAGCGCTGGCCGGCAAGTACGAGCGAAACTATGGCCTGTCAGTCGACCCCGAGACCAATATTGTGGTCAGTGCGGGTGCGACCGGTGCCCTCTACTGTGCCTGCCTGGCCCTGCTGGAGCCGGGTGACGAAGTCCTCCTGTTCGAGCCCTATTATAGCTATCACGAAAGCACGATTGCCGCGACGCAGGGCGTGCCGGTGTTCGTGCCGACGCATGCGCCCGACTGGTCGTTCTCCATGGATGATCTCGAAAAGGCGGTAACGAGCCGCACACGCGCAATCATCGTCAACACACCGTCCAATCCGTCAGGCAAAGTCTGGTCCAGGGAAGAAATGGAAAACATCGCGGCGTTCTCTGCGCGGCATGATCTTTTTGTCTTTACCGACGAGATCTACGAGCACTTCATCTTTGACGGGGGCGAGCACATCAGCGCGGCCACCCTGCCGGACATGTGGGAGCGGACGATTACGATTTCCGGTCTTTCAAAGACATTCAGTATCACGGGCTGGCGAATCGGCTATGCGATCTGCGATGAAAAGTGGGCGAAGGCGATCGGCAACTTCAGCG
The DNA here is from genome assembly GCA_964630795.1 of uncultured Woeseia sp. Taxonomy (GTDB): domain Bacteria; phylum Pseudomonadota; class Gammaproteobacteria; order Steroidobacterales; family Woeseiaceae; genus SZUA-117. The sequence continues at coordinate 49,061 of CAZVWF010000008.1, forward strand.
ACCTGGTTTACGTGTGTGCGCCGACACCGCTGCAGCTGGGCGCGGCGGCCGGCATTGTTGAGCTGGAAGACGCGTACTTCAAGAACCTGTCCGACAAATACCGCAAGAAGCGTGAAATTCTCTGTTCCGGATTGTCCGATGCCGGCCTGACGCCCTGTGTCCCGCAGGGCGCCTATTACGTGCTGGCCGATGTGTCGTCATTGCCCGGTGCAGACAGTAAGGAGCGAGCACTCCATTTGCTGGAGAAGACAGGGGTTGCGAGCGTGCCTGGCCAGGAGTTTTTCAAGGGTGATGCCGGTGATTCAATCGTACGATTTTGCTTTGCCAAGGAAGACGATGTCCTCGAAGATGCATGCAATCGACTGCAGGCTTTGAAGTCGACACCGGCACAGGCGGCAGGCTGAACTGATCGTAGCGGTCAGGAACCCAACCGGTAACGCAGTTTGACGATGAGATAATCGCCGAGTGGATTACTCCAGTTGTCGTCAAACAAATCGCTGAATCCCATCAGGTCGGTCTTTTTCAGGTCGCCTTTCATATAGACCACGAACAAGTCGGACAGGGGTGCGATCTGCCATCGATAACGCACCTGGAAATTCATTTGCGATACGCTGAAATCGTCAGTGTCTGGCGTTGGGTCTGCTATTTCGACCAGTTCGGTGGTTCCGTCGGGTAATTCGTAGAATCGATCTTCGAATGCCTTGATACCGACCCATTGCATCGACAGGCGAAGTTGCTGCTTGGACGTCGGGTAATAGTCGAGGTTGAACTGCGGTTGCCACTGCGTCCCGTTGAACGTTGTGAAATTTTCATCATCCTGGTGAAGTAACCAGCCATTCTTGTCGATATGCAGGACGTTGAGTTCCATGCTCAGATTTTCAAGTGGTTGCCACGTTAGCCCGATTTGTGACTCCAGTGAGTCGCCGTACTGGCTCTCCGGACGCAGTCCTGCCCGAAGGAAGACACTCAGCGCCTTGGATGTGTTCGAGCGAAAATTGAGGTCGGCATACGTTCTGCCCCGGACGGCAAAGGTGCCATTGCCGAAACTATTGCGATCGTCGTACTGATCGGGGAAGTAGCCGATGAATCCCCCGATGGTGTGCAGGCTGTTCAGGTTGACCTGGCCGCCCACCCCGTAGCCGTGAAAGGTGCGAAGACCTTCACCGTTGGCCTGGTAGCGGGCAAAGGGTGACAAGCGGAAATTGCGCACCTTTTTCAGGCCGGATTTGTTCCACTGGATGCGGTAAATGAAATCATCTATATCGTTCCGAATCTGAAAACCCAGATCGTTGACGTCGACCTTGTCATCCAGGATCGAGACCTTGAATTCGTGCCGCAGTCCTTTGCGCGGCTGATAATTCGCCTCGGCAATGAGGCCCGAGCCATCGCCTGTCTCTTCGATGTCCGAGTAAATGTACTGGCCGTTTAAATTCCAGGCGCCGCTGGTGGACAAATAGTGGGCATCCAGCCCGTGCACGGTGGCGTCGCTCTCGGGATGTGCCACGAGCGTCGAAATGAATCCCAGCCCGCGGTAGGCCGCGTTCCGGCTGTCTTCATAAATCATGCGCATGATGCCGAAGTCGCGCCCGGCCATCGTATACAGCAGGTCGTCGCTCGCCATGTAGTCTTTATCGTCTTCGCTGGCAGCGAGGAATCCGTAGCGTACGGCGCCGATTTGCCCCGTGGCTTTCGCGGCAGCGATGATGTCGGCGGGTTCGAGCGCCTGGCGTTTGGTCAGGTCCACCCCGTCCGGGAGGTCCAGTTTTCTCGGTCTGCCGCCAATGCGCCGGGTATTGACGATGCGCATACCGGGCTCGCCAAATTGTTCCTCCGTACCGGAGACATCGAATATTCCCTGGCCCTCCTGGAAAAACAGGCGCTTCTCCGGGAAGAAGGTTTCGTTGGCCGTCAGGTTAACAACGACGTTATCCGACTCGACCGAGCCAAAGTCCGGGTTGACGGTCGCGGTCAACTGGAAATTCGTGGACGGTCGCCAGAAAACGTCCATGCCCGCTTTCCAGACATTGTCGTTGGCGATATTGTCCATGGTGGCTGACGCATACGGAAACAGGCTCCACTGCTGTCGGGGATCGACCCCGTTAATCGTCAGCGGTTGCATGGCGCTCAGGAAGCGGGACTGGGTATCCGTCAGGCCGGGCCAGCCCCATCGTTCGCCGAGGAAGCCCACCTTTCGGCTAACGAAGATACCGATATGGCGCTCGCCTTCCGTTTTCGGCATGGCCATTTGCGACCATGGGATGTAGAACTCGGCTGCCCAGCCTTTGTCGGTGCGTTGCGTTGCGCCATACCAGGCACCGTCCCAATCCCGATCGTACTGTCGCTCGGGCAGGATCGTGCCGTCCAGTTCTCTGTCGCCCAGCGACAGGTGCATGAAGTAGCCGTAGCGACCGTCGCCCGATGTGTCCAGCGTAAATCCGATTCTGTCCCGATTGACTTCAAACGCATCCCGGGGCGCCGCGCGTTCAATAATCGTGTCAATCGGCTGCACCATGTCGAATGACACGTAGAGGCCTTTGTCAGTGTAGAAGATTCGTGTATTGGTCGGATAGGGTGCGACTGCCAGCGTATCCGGATCCGTGACCCGCAGCTCGCCAATCGTATCGAGCTCGGCCCATACGGGTTCATCGAGCCGGCCGTCGATTTCCATATTTGCGTCTGTGTGTGCAATTCGGAGCAGCTGGATCGGTTCCGTGCCGGGAACATCCAGTGAAATGCGGCCGTCCACCTGCGCAGACGCAGCACTTGACGTGATGACCGCGATGAGCACGGTCACCGTAATTGGCAGTTTGCGATACAAGCTGAATTGCTCCGAGTCGATCCTTACGTCGAATCGCGGCTGCAGTCCGCGGCGACTTCCTTAGGTTACAGACTGCATGGATCCTGTGTCAGATCCGCGGCAGCAATGGTGACAGCAGGTTCGTAGTTCAATACCGACGATGGCCACGTTTCCAGTACTCGTCAAAGAGATTGTCGTCGTAAAGCTGCCGATAGAACGAATCGGGATCGCACAGCGTCGGAAAACGAATGGCCGAGTCATCTGCGGGTCGCCATCGCGCTCGTTTGACCGGTGGTTCGTCGTAGTAATCGGGGTCATGCAAAGTCATTACGCCAACCAATCGGCCCTGATCGTCTATTGAATAGCGTTCAATGACGCGCGCGTTCTCCGAGACAGGGTCGCCATTCCATTCACGAACGGAAGGCTGCAGGAAAGTTGTTTCGACGACCAGCGTACTGCCCTCCCAATGACCGGAAGAAAACCCAAGCGGGTACCAGTCTGTGAACTCCGGCGGGCGACGGTCATCGAGATAGATACGCCGCACCTCCTTACCGAGTATCATGGTTATCCTGGTATCTGCCTGGTGGATCTCCGGCGCATTACCGCGAAAGCCCCAGCCATTCACCAGGCCGGATGACCGGCATCGCTGTCCCGGCAGATCGAGTTCAACATCGAATTCCACTTTCCACGCAAGGCCGGCTTCCGTCAGATCCATCGTCAGTCGCCGGATACCGCCAACGGCATTTGTCCAGGCGCCGGACAGGTCCACCGGTTCGGGTGGCGCCTCCGACGTGTCTTCGACGTTATGTCTCACTGCCGTCCACGTTCCTTCCGGTGCAGGACATGCCAGCGGGAGTCGCGCGCAGAGTGCCTGGTCTTCTTCGCTCACCTGGCCAGGCGCGCCAAATTCTCCGCTCATGTGACCGTCCTGCAATTTTCCTCTCATGAGGCGTTCGAATGGCATGCCCGTGGCCGTACGATCATCCATGACAAATTGGATATCGTCACCGTCGATGGCCAGCTCGATCGGACCACCTTCGACGAATCCAGTCTGGCCGTCGGTGCCGGGTCGAATGTCCAGTACACCCTCCATGACAAATCGCCCCTGGTTCAGGGTCAGGTACCACTGGCCATTGAAATCATCATTAGCGAAACAGAATGAGCTGCTTGCCAACAGGACCAGCCCGCCGGTGACCAGGCCGCGCATCAATTGCCTACCTTGTTTTCGAGGATGGAGCCGTCTTCACGTGTAATGACGCGGATGAACATCTTTGGCGAGCCGTCGTAGGTCGGATCTCCGCTCATCGTGATCTTTTCGCCGACCTCTAGTGTGTCGCGAACCCAACCGCGCCTTCGGAGCGCCGTTGGATTGTGTCCATGCGTATTCCAGGACACCGTTTTGCCCTCTGCGTCGATGACATCGACAAAGATTCGAATATGCGGCGACTTGAACCAGATCTCGGTGATGACCCCCTCGATCGATACGGAACCATTGATGTCATATTCCGCGAACACGGAGTGGTGGGCAGCGGTGTCCTTAACGGGAAGCGAGAGCACGAGGAACAACAGTGCGGCCAAGAAAGTTCTGTTCATTACGCTGACCTCCGAATGCGGATCAATTCCAAGTCAATTTATTGCCATATCAGCGATCAGGCAGCCGCAGGCGAATTGCGGAATCGGTTTGTAAAAGCGGATTTCACCAGGACCGCCAGCCGCGCCGGCCACGGCTATCGACGTCCGAATCTCCAGTGCTCCACCACCGGCATCGCCGACAATCCCGGCGTCATCATAGGCCGTCATGGCCGGGACGTCGTGACGAGCCCAGCGAGCCAGGAAATCCTCGTCCCAAGCTGCATTGATCTTGCCACTATCCGGTGTGCAGGGCCAGTGCGAGGTGCCGCCGGTGCCCAGCAGCGCTATGCGCTCCGGAACACCATCAAACGCAAGACGTAAGGCCTGGCCGAACTGGTAGGCACGATGCAGCGGCGAAAACGGCGGTGCCTGGCAGTTGATATTGGCCGGGATGACCGGAAGGTCGTAGTTCGGTGTGATGTGGTGGAGCGGCACCATGATGCCGTGATCGAATCTCCACTCCTCCGCATAACTGATGTCACTCTTTTCCAGCGTAAGTTCGATAATTCTGCACGAGAGGGCCGCATTGCCCGGGACTTTCCGTTTCGGAATGCCGAGCCATGCCGCATCCTCAATCGGCCCCTCATAACTGTCCGCCATGCCAATGGCAAATGCCGGCATGTTGTCAGAAAAAAAGTTCGCAAAATGCTCTGCCGAGATGACGAACAATGCGTCGGGGCGAGCAGCTTCAATCTTCTCTTTTTGTCGTGCGAATTCAGACATCAGTGCGGCAAAGTCATCAGGATCCGCCGCCGTGGGACGATTGGTTATGCCTGGCGCATGGCAGCAGATTCCGGCGTAAACAAGACTCATGACTGGTCCTTACGGATCCGAAATATTGTCTTTCGTGATGCCTTCCCGGCTCAGGCATCGCCAGGTCGCTTCACGCGCAAAGATGCGCTCAGCGTGCGCAGACCAGTTGGGCATGTCGGCTACATGCAGCCGGACATCGTCGCGCTGGCTCCAGATCCAGAAAACCAGCAGGTAGGGGTCAACGACGCTGAATTGATCACCGAGTGCATATGTCTTGCCCTCCAGTCTTCGATCGACCTCCAGGAGGGTCTTCCGAAGATTCGGGATACCAACCTCCCGGACGTCCGGGTACCGTGATGGGTCACCAACGAGATACTGTGGTTTGAACAGCGGTCGAAACGCGATGTGAACGCTCGCCGAGAGAAAATTCATCCACTCATGCGCCCTTGCCCGCGCCAGCGGCTCCGTCGGCAGCAGAGACGCGTCCGATGCCGAATCAGCGACATAGCACAGAATGGCATGCGTTTCCGTCAGGACTTCATCGTCGATGCGAAGCGCCGGGATTTTCCCCCATGGATTGACTCGCAGGTACTCCTCCTGCTGATGTTCGCCCATCCGGACCCGAACCGGGCGCAGATCGTATGGCAGTCCGGATTCCTCCAGCGCGATGTGGCAGGCCAGCGAGCAGGCTCGCGGACTGGAGAAAATGGTCAGGTTGGGCACGGGTCGCTCCCTGTTGAATGGAGAACAAATCTGCCACGAGCCCGAAGGTCGGACAACCTATTCATTGCCACCGGCGTTCACCTATATCGGCATACGAAACTCGGCGCTGGATGACGTTGCATACTAACCGTTCATCGCCTTAACTGAGGCAGAGATCGAGACTTTCACTGCAACCAGTAAACAGGTGAATACTATGCGAATAAAGAAACTTCTGGTCGGATTACTGTCGGCATTGTTTTTCTGTCAGGCGGCGATCGCGGCCGAGTTCGAGAAAGGTGAGGACGGCGGCATCCTGATCGCTGCCAACGCGGAGATGTTGCTGTACTCGGGATCCATCAACTTTGCGATGCCGGAAGGCTGTGGTTTCCGCGACGCCGGCAAGCCCGAATGCCCGTCCGGGGACATGGAAGCGCAGGGCACTGCGATCCTCGAAGGGTTCAAGCGCAGGCTGGAAGCGCGCGGCTGGTCCATGGAAAACGTCGTACGGGCTAACGTCTACGGCGTGGCAGATGAAAACGGCGACCTCGACTTCGCCGGGTTCAATCGTGCCTTTGCGAAGTTCTTCAGCCGGGAAGAAGGCGGCTGGTACCCGGCGAGGACCTTTGTCGAAGTTGCGGCACTATTTCGTCCGGAACTGCTCGTCGAGGTTGAGATTCTCGCCATGAAGGTGCCTGACTGATTCAGGCGGAAGCCGTTGCCGGTGCCTCGCCCGGGGGTGCCTGGCCGTTGTCGATCAGCTTGACGACGTCATAAGCCAGTCGCCCCTGGAGCCTGTGGACTGCGGCATGCAGGACCATCGGCAGCCAGGCCGAGCCGCTGAATACGCAGGCAGGACGACAACGCCGCCAACCGGACCGGCACAAAAGAGGCCGGGGTGCCAGGTCAGGAATCTACGCCGGACGATTTCCTCCACGATCCCGGCAGGGAGCGACACGCCGTAGAATCGCCGTGGCTCATTGCCGCTTCCTGGCAGGCAGACGTCGGGGCCACCCAGGGTCCCGGAAAACTGTCCGTGGGTGCCTGGTCGCCGGTCGTAATACTCGTTGGAGATGGAGGGCGACGATGCAGCCGACCGTCTCGAGGTTGGCCCCGGCCGGTTTTCCATAAAGGGCGACGTCAAGGACAGCGCGGACTTCGTGTCTTACCCCTGTCTGGTCCTGCCCTTCGAGCGCCGGGTGGGAAATGAGCAACCCGTGAGCGCAAGCGAATTGAATTTATTGTCTGTCGCCACGGTCTGTAATATAGCGAGACGCAGGCTGGAAACCCGCTGGATGCCAGAAAATCACTGGAAGGCACGTTTTTCGATGATCGTCGCTGTAACGATAGCGGCCGGTGCGCTGTATGCGCAGACCGAGGAGGCGCCGCGGGCCGACGTTCGCCCGGTTCGCGAGGCTCCCGGGGAGTTCCAGTTCGTCCGCCTGGCCTATTCTGCGAATCGCTACAGCAGCCGCGGCTATGGCCGCGGCCGGCGGCAGCCGTGGCAGACGGACTGGCCCGATGCCGAACATCACTTCTCGAGGGGTGTCGATCGGCTGACACGAATAGAAGTTGCGCAGCAGGGCAGGATACTGACACCGCTGGATGACGACCTGTTCGATTATCCCTGGATTTATGCCGTCGAAGTCGGGCACTGGTATCTGAGCGATCTCGAGGCCGAACACCTGCGTGAGTACCTGTTGCGCGGCGGTTTCATGATGGTGGATGACTTCCACGGCAGCTACGAGTGGGGTGCGTTCATGGCGTCGATGGAGAGGGTTTTTCCGGATCGCCCGATTATCGATATCCCGGAAGGCGATGAGGCCTTTCATGTGCACTACGATCTCGATCATCGAATCCAGATTCCGTCGCGCATGTTCATTTATTCAGGTGTGACCTATGAACGGGACGGGTTTACGCCGCACTGGCGTGGCATTTACGACGACGATGGGCGGCTGATGGTCGCTATTAATTTCAACATGGATATCGGCGATGCCTGGGAGCATGCCGACTGGCCGGATTACCCGGAGAACATGACTGCACTCGCTTATCGCTTTGGCATCAACTACCTCATCTATGCGATGACTCACTGATGAGGGATCGCCTTGTTTGAAGCCCTGTTCAAGTACGCCCGCGAGGACTACGCACGCAGCGAACTCGTCTATCTCGGCGACTGGCCAGCCTGGTCGCTATACGGACTGTTCATCGTCGCTGCAGCCGGCATCTCGCTGTTTCTTTATCATCGTCGGCGTCAAGCCCGCGGGTACCAGCTTTCATCCATTGGGGTTTTGCAAATGGCCATGCTGGGTGTCGTGACCTGGGTATTGATGCAACCGACCCTGGCCACCGACCGCTTGCGCGAAGGCGAGAACACGATTGCAATGATTATCGATTCGTCGGAATCGATGCGTCACGGCGAGGGTGTCAACCGCTTTGAGTTGGCACTCGGCGCCTTGTCGGGTGTCCTGGAAGGCGACGATGCACCGAACATGCGGGCCCGTTACTACGAGATGGGTGGTTCGGTACGGCCGGTTGACTCCTTTATGAATTCCACACCGTCGTTGACGGCTACCTCGATCGGGGATTCGCTCACGGCGGTGCTGGAGGAAGCTCGCTACAGTCCTGTCGCAGCAATTATCCTGAGTTCGGACGGCGCTGATACCGATGGTGGCCTGAGTGCCGACGATCTCGCCGGGCTTGGCGGCTAC